>JAFRSR010000278.1 GCA_017427485.1 Kiritimatiellia bacterium | reverse complement strand
GCCCATCTGCTCCTTCACGAGGTCCTTGTACGCCACGCGACGGTAGGGCGGGGTGAAGTCGATCACGTCGCCCTTCTCGCCGTAGGGCACCTGGCGCGTGCCGATCACCTTGTCGCAGAGGTGCGGGAGGAGCCCCTCCATGATGTTCTCCATCGAGGTACGGTCGCCGTACGCCTCGTAGATCTCGCACACGGTGAACTCGGGGTTGTGCGTGCGGTCGATGCCCTCGTTGCGGAAGTCCTTGCCGAGCTCGAACACCTTGTTCATCCCGCCCACGAGGAGGCGCTTGAGGTAGAGCTCGGGGGCGATGCGCATCACGCAGTCCTTGTCGAGCGCGTTGAAGTGCGAGAAGAACGGCTTGGCGGCCGCGCCGCCGGCCTGGTCCTGGAGGATGGGCGTCTCCACCTCCACGAAGCCCTTGTCCCAGAGGTACTTGCGGATCTCCATAATGATGCGGGAGCGCATGAAGAACCGTTCGCGGCTCTCGTCGTTCGTCATCAAGTCCACGTAGCGGCGGCGGTAGCACTCCTCCTGGTCGGTGAGGCCGTGGAACTTCTCGGGCGGCTGCTCCAGCGCCTTCGCGAGGAGGTCCCACTCCTTCACCACCACGGACTTCTCGCCCTTCTGCGTGGTGAAGAGCACGCCCTTCACGCCGATGATGTCGCCGAGGTTGAGCTGCTTGAAGCCCGCGAAGAAGCGCTCGTCCAGCTCGTCGCGCTTGAAGATGAGCTGGAAATGGTCCGTGCCGTCGTTGAGCGTGCAGAAGTTCATCTTGCCCATGCGGCGGATCATCAGCAGGCGCCCGGCGGCGACCACCTCCTTGCCCTCCTCGAACTCCGCGCGGATGACCTTGAGGTCCGTGTGCGGGAAGGCGTGGCCGTAGGGGGTAAAGCCCATCTCCGCGAGCGCCCTCAGCGATGCCAGCCGGTTCTCGCGGTATTCGTTCGTCTCCTGAGCCATGGTCTTAAGCCTCTTCGAACTCGCTCTTGCCCACGCCGCAGACAGGGCATGTCCAGTCGTCCGGCAGGTCCTCGAACGCGACGCCGTTGTTGTCCGCGGGGTCATACACGTGACCGCAGACCTTGCATACATACTTCTTCATGGATTTCTCCTTCGGTTCGTCCGGGGACAGGCCCCCGGACGGCGCATATTATACGGGATTCCGCGCCGCAGTTCAACCGTCTTGTGTATTCAGTGGACAGGATGGGGACGGCCCTCGCGGCACATGCCTGCCGGCGGCAACTCGGAGATCACGGAGATTTCACGGAGACAGGGAGATTGTTAGGGAGAATGTGCTTCGCGCAAGACAACAGCTACATCTAGCCATTTGAGAGGTTTTGTCATTCAGTTGCGCGAAGCAAAACTCCAAAATGAACTCCGTGTCTCCATCTCCTCCCATACTCCGTGTTAGCGCCGCAGGCAGCCGGTCACCGACCGATTGCCGGCTTGTGGTTGCGGGGCGGGCGGAGGGTCATTTCACCTGGGTCCACTTGCTGTCGGTCGAGTCGATCCACGCGCCGCCGAGCGACGCGAGCAGGTCGCGTTCGGCCTGCACGGGCGTGCGCCCGTACTCGCTCTTCTCGTACACCTCGACGAGCTTCGGATGGCGGCCGGGATAGGCCCGCTCCACCGAGTCGGAAAACGCGTTCGCGTAGTCGGCCACGAGGTGAAGCGCCGTCTTGCGGACGAATGCGCGGCGCCCCTCGACGTCGGAGGCGGGCGGCACATCGTCCAGCGACGCCCCGTGCTCGGGCACCAGCCACTCGAACATCTGGCTCTCGTGGCAGGCGAACGTGTCGACGATCACGTCCTCGTGCCGCGACACGTCGATCACGAAGTCGGGACGGAACGGCGTCGGCTGCGTGAAGCGGTCGCCCATGAAGAACACCGTCGGGATCACGTCCGGAACCGGCACGTCGGGACACCACAGCGGCACGCCCACGAGGTATGTCGCGTCCTGCACGAGCGTCGCTGCCGCCCGGTGGTCGCAGTGGTAGTCGTTCGGACGGTGCGTGACGATGATGTGCGGACCGAACTCGCGGATCACGCGCGTCACCCAGCGCCGGAGCGGGAGCGAGGGCTCCGCCTCACAGTCCGGCGTCTCGCCCACGACGTAGTCCTCGATGCCGAGCGTCTTGATGACCTTCCGCGACTCGCCGTAGCGGCGCGTGGCCAGCTCCGGCGAATCCATGAACTGGTGCCCCTTGTCGCCGTTGCAGACGGCGACGAAGCGCACACGGTGCCCCGCCTCGACCAGCGTCCGGGCGAACCCGCTGCAGCGCACGTCGGGATCGTCCGGATGCGCCCCGATGAACATGACTCTGAGCGGCGGCGCGAAGTGCCGATCGACGAATCCCGGCACGCGCGGGTCCTCACCTCTGAATTTCGACTTCATCGCTCACTTCCTGCACGGCAGGCCCTTGATGTTCTTTACCACGCCACGGATGCCCACGGGCACGTGGAACTCCTCCTGGGCTTCGAGGTTCTCGAACGTGACGTCCTCGACAATGTGCTCGGGATCCACGGAATGGAGCCAGATCCCGTACGAGCCCAACGGACGCTGGACCGGGAAATGGATGTCCCGGAACGTGATGTTGCGCGCGTGGCCGCCCTGCGTGATGGGCTTGCGCCCGAACCGGCAGATCGTCGTGCGGAGCGTCAGGAAGAGGTCCTGCACCTGCGGGGCGTCGAACGCGAAGTTCTCGAACACCATGTCCTCGAACATCGCGTCGTTGGACGGCTGGATGGAGATCGTGTTCTCGGTCCAGTAGCTGTCGATCGACTTGTCGTTGTGGATGGCCTGGTGGAGGACGTCGATGTTGCGGTAGCGGTGGTTGCGGAACGGGTAGTCGCGCCCCAGGCACTCGTAGCCGACGCGGATGATGTTCGCGACGTCCGTCCAGAGGGCGCAGTTCTCCACCGTGAGGTCCTCGCACCAGTACTTCGGCGCGATGCAGTCGTCCTGGGACCGGATGAACGAGTTGCGGATCGTGACGCGGCGCGAACGGCAGATGTCGATGCCGTCGTCGTTGAGCGTGCGGCCGTTGAGGAGCTTGATGTTGTCCACGAGCACGTTCTCGGCTTCGTTGAAGACCAGCATCCACGTCCAGGAGCTCATCAGCGCGACGTCCTTCACGACGATGTCCCTGCCCTTCGCCGCGACCATCCAGCCGACCGGGCCCTTGCCCCATTGCCACGGCAGCCCGGAGAGGATGCCGCGACCGCGGATCGTCATGTTGGTTCCGCTGGCCTTCACCCAGCCCTCCACGTACGCGCCGGGCGCCAGGTAAAGCGTCTGGCCGGAACCCAGCGTGATCGCCTTGTCGCGCCTGTGGCGTCCGGGGCCGAAGTAGACCACGTTCGGGTCGTCCTTCTTCGGCGCGTCCCGTTCCGGGACGTTGGCCGCGATCACGAGCGCGCCGTGGCGTCCCGACGGCTCGACCGCGACGTTGAACGGCGGCTTCGCGCGGAAGCCGACCGCATGCTCGCCCTTGACCTTCGGCGCGATGCCCCGCCGCGTGGGGAGGATGCGCGTGCGCCGCATGTCGGCCGCGCCGACAACCTCGACGTCCACCTCCTCGTCCGCGTCGAAGAACGCCGCGTAGTACGGGTGCGCGTCGTTGTCCTTGAGGCAGTGCGTCGGCTTGGGGATCTCGATTACGTCCACGGGCCGTCCGTTCACCTTCACCGTGAACGCGCCGTTTGTTGCCGCCGTCCCCGGTGCCGCCGGCCACGTCACCACCTCGCCGTACGCGACGGCGCCGGCCAGCAGGCCCGCGCACACAATCCGAATCGCCTGGTTCATGTCCGGTTTCCCTCAGATCTTCGCGCACTCGTTGCAGAGCGGATGGAGGGCGGGCTCGTCCTCCTCGATGTCCGCGAAGCGCGAAACGGGCTCGACGAAATAGTTGTCAGTGTGGTCGTCGTTGACCTTCGAGACCTCCCCGACCACGCAGTCCCCCGTGCCCGGCTCGGGGCCGAAGATGTGGGAGATGTACGGCGAGAGCGTGATCGAGTTGCCCTTCTTCACGATGATCTTCTCGCCGGGCTTGAAGACGCGCTCGATGCCGTCCATCCAGACATGGACGTCCGTGTCGAGAAGCGCGCCCGTCTGCGGGTCCGCGTTCCACAGCAGGACGTAGATGTCGCCGCCCGCGCGGTTGATGATGTCCTCGGACTTGAAGACGTGGTAGTGGTTCGGCAGGCGCTGGCCTTCCTTCATCACGATGTACTTCTCGCAATACGGCACGCCCACCTTGGGATCGTTCAAGAGTCCGTTCCGCACCGTGTAGAGGACGGCGCCGAGCTTCGCGAAGTCGCCGCAGCCGAAGTCCGTGATGTCCCAGCCGAGCTCGACCTTCCGCACCGTGTCGAGCTGGTCGCGCTTGGCCTTCCAGTCCTCCAGCGACCAGTAGGCCATGTCGGGCAGGCGGATGTTGCTCGCGGCCAGGAGGTTCTCGGCCCACTTGATGTAGGCGTTGATTTCGGATCTTTTCATCTTGATGGTTCCTTTCTCTGGGTCCGCGGCCTTTCAGCCGCGAAACGCCTAAACGGTTTCACTGCGCATAGTATACCACAAGCCCCCGCCCTCGCGCCACCCGCAGGAACGTCCCTTTTGCATTCTTGCAGAAACAATCCAGGTATGGTATTCTGTTTGCGCCATGAAAAAAATCCTACTTTCTCTGTGCGCCCTTGCTGGCGCGTTTGCGGCTTCAGCAGAAGCCCGTCCCGATCTCGTCGCGCAGGTCCGCGCCGGCACCTGCGCGGAAGCGCGCGCCTCCTGGTGGGGGTTCGACCCCGCCGACGCCACGGCGCCGCTCCAGGCCGCGCTCACGTCCGGCGTCGCCCGGCTCGTCGTGGACAAAATGCCGTCGCCTTGGATCGTCACGCCCCTCAAGGGCGCGTCGAACCTGGAACTGATCCTCGAGCCCGGCGCCGAGATCCAGGCGAAGCCCGGCGAGTTCCGCTCCAAGGGCGCGTGCCTGCTCTCCTTCCTCTGCTGCACGAACGTCCACATCGTGGGCTACGGCGCGGCGCTGCGCATGCGGCACGAGGACTACATGAAGCCGCCGTACGAGAAGTCCGAATGGCGCCACGCCCTCAGCATCCTCAGTTGCCGGAACGTCTGCATCGAGGGCCTCACGCTGGCGGACTCCGGCGGCGACGGCATCTACCTCGGCTGCCGCGGCGCCGTGCACCGCAATGTGGACGTGGTGATCCGCGACGTCCTCTGCGACCGCAACCACCGCCAGGGCATCAGCGTGATCTCCGCCGAAAACCTCCTCATCGAGAACACCGTCATGCGCGAGACGTTCGGCACGCCGCCCGCGGCCGGCATCGACTTCGAGCCCAACCACCCCTCCGAGGTGCTGAAGAACTGCGTGATGCGCAACTGCCTCGCCGTCCACAACCAGGGCGCCGGCTACACCACCTGGGCCGGCCAGCTCAACTCCTCGAGCGAGCCCATCGACATCCGCTTCGAGAACTGCACCGCTTTCGGCGACCGGAGCGCGTTCAACTTCTCCACGGACAACCGGCGCGGACGCAACGTGCGCGCCACGCTCTCCCTCTCCAACTGCTCGTTCGAGAAGCCGATCCACGCCCGCGCGGTCAACATCCGCGAGAACCCCTCCTCCGCGACGTCCGTCACCAGCGTCAACTGCCGGATCGTCACCACGAACGCCGTCGGCGAAGAGGTCGTCACGCCGATGAACGAGACCTGGCAGAAGATCCACCTGCCGCTGTCGTCGGGCGGCACGCCGCCCATCCCGCATCTGGGCACCCCCGACCTCGCCCGCGCGCAGGTGTTCGACGACGCGCCCGGCACGTCCGTCAAGCTCGCGCCCCTCCGCGCGCGCAACATCGCCACGTACGTCGTCTACGCCAACGCCGCGCGCACGCTCCACTTCAAGGGACACCAGACGCACGTCGGGCGCTACGAGCCCGGCAACAAGCCAATCGTCGTCACGGACGCGAAGGGGAAGAAGCTCAAGAAGATCCCCCTTCCCGAATTCAAGGAAACCGCGTTCACGTTCGACGCGCCCGCCCCGGGCTTCTACCGCCTGTCCGTCGACGTGGGCCGCGTCGCGTTCTGTCTCACGGAGGCGGACGCCCCCGTGGCCGTCGACGCGACCGAGCACCAGCAGGGCTTCATCGGCAGCGTCGGCTCCTTCTGGCTCGCCGTGCCGCCGAAGACGGAGCAGTTCGCGCTCTACGCCTCGGGGGAGGGCGGCGAATGCGCACACGTGTTCCTCACGGATCCGCAGGGCATCTGCGTGTGGGACCGCGACAACGTCTCCAGCTGGGAACGCGCCGTCGTGAGCAACAACCCGCCGCCCGGTCTGTGGAAAGTAACGACGAAAAGGCCTTCCCAAGGGGTTTTCGAGGACGTCCACTTCGACGTTGCCGGGATTCCCGGCTTCCTCTTCCTCTCCCCAGGGAAGACCTGGTCCTGCCGCTAACCGCGCGCCCACTGGGACAACGGGCATCTTGCCCGTTGCAACCACTGGGACAACGGGCGTCTCGCCCGTTGCGCCCACCTTACCCGATCGATATCTTGCGCGGCTGCGTCTCGGGCTTCTTCTGCACCGTCACGGTGAGGATGCCGTTCTCGAGCGTGGCCGCGAGCGTGGCGATGTCCGCCATCTCCGGCAGGTCCACCGACGCCGCGTAGTTCTCGCGGCCGAACTCGGCCTCGACCTGGCGGAACCCGGCGGGGTTCTGCCACGTGGCATGCGTCTTCAGCGTCAGCGTGCGTCCCTCCACGTGGAGGTCGGCGTCCTTCTTGCCGATGCCCGGCAGGGTGAAGGTGAAGGTGTAGCTCGCGGGCTGCTCTTTCAGCGAGATGGCGGGCATCACGAATTTCTCGGTTTCAGCGTTCATTTCAATTCTCCTTTCGCGTTTGACGGTTAACCGGCGATGGCGATCCTGTGCACGCCCTGGGTCTCGGTCCGGGGCAGTTCGATGCGCAGGATGCCGTCGGTGAATTTGGCGTTCGCCTTCTCGGCGTTGACGCGGAACGGCAGCTCGAGGCGGCGCGTCCACGCCGGCTTGGGCTGGACGGACTCGCCCTTCTCGTCGGTCACGGGTGCGGGCTTGTCGGCCACGACCACGGCCTGCGCCTCCAGGGTGAGGTCCACGTCCTTTGCGGTCTTGCCAGGCAACTCCATGTCGATCAAGACCGCGTTGTCGTCCAGGAACACGTTCACGGGCGGGAAGCGGCCCGCCGCGCGTGCGCGCATCGTCCGCGTGACGCGGTTGTCCACGTCGAACAGCGCGTCCAGCCAGTTCCAGGGATTCATGTCTATCAGTGTATTCATGGTTTTGCTCCTTTCAAGCTTTTCAACGCCTGATAAGTAGCAAAGCCCGTGCCAACCCCGTCTGCGCCCCCTTTTCTCCCCAAAGTGAGCCATCCTGGCACACTCAGTGTGTGTCCCTGTCACACCCCGTCACGTAACAGCCGGACGTGCAACGTGCGACATGCGCAAGCGACATCACGACTTTTCGACTTGCGACGGTCGCATGTCGCATTGTCGCATGTCGCGTGTCGCGTGTCGCGCGTCCAGAGCCCCCCATTCCCCTCAGGTGCCGTGCGCGCCGACTAAATCCGCCAGATGTCGTCGCCGGTGAGATCGAGCCAGTCGATCACCTCGAGCCAGCGGGAGAGATCCTTCGGCTTCGGGTTGAAGTTGTTCGTGCCGAAGCTGAACTTCGCGCCCATCTTCTTCGCGAGCTTGAAGAACTTCGCGCGGGGGAACGGCGACTCGGCCTGGATCTCGAGCGCGATGCCCTTCGCGACGGCTTTCTCGATGACCTGCCGCATGCGCGCGTCCGTCCAGAGGCGATCGTATTCGCCCGAGAGGCAGGTGGGCAGGTAGGTGGGGTTCGCGAGGATGGAGATCGGCTCGTCGAGGATCTGGAGGTTGTGCGCCATGTAGCGCGCCATCCAGGCGTCGGCGTCGGCGATCGGCTTCTTCAGCTGCCAGAGGCGCTGCGGCTTGCCGTCCTCCCCCACGCCCATGATCATCGTGTCGGCGAGGATGTAGTCAAGCTTGGCGCGGTTCTCCGCGGACACCTGGCGGTACCAGTCGCGGTCGTTCACCTGGATGCCGACGGGCAGGGCGCGTCCGTCGACACGCGGCTTCTTCGCCTCGGCGATGAACGCGGCAAGAATCTCGTTCGTGCAGAGCGGCCATTCGCGTCCGTGGTTCTCCAGCACGCCGCTGCGGATGCCGCTTGCCTTCTCGCGCTCGGCGGCCATCTCGGCGGTCATGCCGCCGCGGAGGTGGATGTGCCAGTCCGTGATCGTGATGCCGCGCCGCGCGCACTCCTTCGCGAGTACGTCGTTCACGCGCGTGAGCCCGTAGCGGAAGTCCGCCTGCTCGATGGGCGTCGCCGGCTTGGCGGCGCGCACGGCGAGCGCGGCACCCGCCGCGCCCAAACAAATGAAGTCTCTGCGTTGAATGTCCATGGCGCGGGAATTGTAGCATTTCCCGTGTATGGGGTCAATGACTGACTGACCCGCGCGTGACCTTGCGGTAGGGAGCGGGGGCGGGAGGCAGGGGGGCGTGCTCGTACTGGTAGAGGAGCGCGGCGGGAACGACCGCGAGCGCCAGATCCCGATCGGGGTTCGAGCCGCCAAGACGCCAGAGCATGCCCCAGCCGCCGAGACGATGGCCGCCGAACCAGGCACGCCCTTCGTCGTCCACCACGAGCGGGAACACCGTTTCGCCCTTGCCGTCGCACGGCACGCGGTTGACCTGCGACCGCGTGGCGGCGATCTGTTTCAACACCAGCGGCGGGAACCACTCCGCCGCCGCCGCACTCTCGCGCAGCGCCACGGCAGGTTCGTCGATGTCCGCAAAATTTGAAGCAGATCTCAGGTGGTCAAGACCTTTCATTCCCAGTCCCTCGCGCCGCCATTTGGCGCCGTCTTTCCACAGCGTGCCGTAGAACGAGGCACCGCCCGTCTCCACCCAGATGCCGCCGTGCGCCACGTAGTCGCGGATGGCGTCCAACATGACCGTCCACGTGCCCGGCCCCTCCACGGGGCACGTCTCGCCGTAGGGGTTGACGATGGCGAAGTACGCCGTACGTCCCGCCGCGAGCGCCGCGCGCAGTTCCGCCGCGCTGCGGATCGACACGACCGGAAGCCCATGCCGCGTCGCGAGCGGCGAGGCGGCGAGCGCGTCCTTCCAGTCGCGCGGCGACGCCTTCACCCACGAACCATGCATGCCTTCGAGGTCGAGGACGGCGAGGCGCGCGCCCGCCGGCGTCGTCTCGCGCAGCGGCTTGCCGGCGACCTCGGGCGGACACGGCACCGTCGGCTCGGACGGTGCCGGACGATACTCCCAGCGGCGCCCCTCGGCCTCCACATACGGCGTTTCGCCTTCCAGCTTCGCCGCCACGAGGCCCGGCGCGGTGATCCACCAGCCGTACGCCGCGAGACGCTTGCCCGCCACCGTGCGCGGCACGTCGCCGAGGTTCACGGCCACCGACACGTCGCCGTACTGGGCCGTGACCACGCCGTCGTCGCTCTCGCGCGAGGGGTCGCCCGGCAGGGCGAGAAGCGGTGCGCGGTCGTGCGTGAACGCGACCACCGGCTGCAGGGCGATGCGCGAGACCACCTTGTCCTGCAAGAGCTGCAGCCACTCGTACCAGGCCTGCGCCGACTTGTCCGCAATGTAATTTTGCGCGCCCGCGCGCCAGGAGAGTTGGTAGCCGATCGCGAACATCCACGCGAGCGTGCGCTCGTTGGTAACGAAGGAGCCGAGGTCGTGCATGTAGAAGAACGCCTTGTCGTGGAAGAGGCGCGTGGCGACCGGCTCGATGCGCCACGAGTCGGCCGGATAGACGTCCTTGAAGAGGTCGCGCCAGGGCGGACGCGGCACGGGCACGATCCGCCACGTGCAGCCGCAGATCGCAGTCTGCTGGTTCGCCACCTGGTCCCAGCCGTCCTCCGTGCCGAGCGGCACGATGCCGCTGTCTTCCTCGTTCATCGCGAGGATGCCCTCCGTGTAGGCGGTCGGCGACGGCGAGGCGGGGTTGAAGTCCCAGCGCCAGGTCCGCGCGCCGCACTGGTCCTGGAACAGCAGGTCCACGGGATAGTCCACCGTGAACTCCTTCACCGTCTTCCGGTTCGCGGCCTGCACGGCGGGATGCCAGAACGTGATCGTCCAGCCGTCGTTCTTCGCATACTGCTCGTGGTAGGGCTTGCCGTCGAAACCGAGGGAGAGCGGCGCCTCGCCGGCAGCTACGAAGGAAGGGCCGCGCGGATGGTCGCACCACCACGTGGGATTCGTGTAGGGCGAGACGAGGTGTCCCTTCGCGTGCGCGCGGTCGTGGAACGCCCGCAGTTCCTCGCCCGTACCAAACGCAGGTCGCGGCGGCAGATGGTCGGGATACTCCTTGTCGAACCCGCCCTTCAGATAGTCGGAATAGTGGATAAGTGATGGCACGGGCATCTTCTCAATCGCGGCGATCTTCTCCTTCGCGGTGCCGCCGATGAAGAACAGCGGCGCGCGACGGAAGAGGTCCACCTTCGCGGGGTCCTTCACCTTGTCGCCGATCGGCCGCGCGAGCGTGTTCGCGCGCGCGTAGTCCGCGAGCGTCGCTTCGAGATCTGTCCCCGTGCGGATGCGCACCGCCGGCGTCTTCGCCGTCTGGCCGTCCTTCGCCCAGCAGGCGAACGCATGGAAGAACCAGCCGCCGCGCGCGTCGCCGCCCGCGCCCGTCTCGCCCGGCACGAAGTGTACCGGGTTTTTCCACGGTGCGTGGGGCCCGCGCGGCTGCACGCCGTAGCACGCCACGGTGCGTCCGTCCGTCGTGGTGAGGTGCGCGAAATCGGCGAAGAGCGGCGGGTAGGGCGTGCGGATGGAGAAGTAGCCGCCGGCGACGAGCGGACGGAAGAACGAATAGCCGCCCGCCTCCACCCAGTTGCCGCCCGCGCGTACGAACTCCCGCACTGCGTCAAGGCAGGGGATGTAGTCCTCGTCGCGTCCGCACGGGAAATTCTCGCCGTAGGGATTGACGATGATGAGCGTGTCCGGCGCGGCAAGCGCACGCTTCATCTCCGCGGCGTCGCCCAGCGTCTCGAACGTGCAGCCGCGCGGCAGGGCGCGCGACAGTTCCTGCTGCCAGTCCGAGACGTGTGTCGGCACGAAAGCGCCGGACTTCGGTCCGCACCGCAGCGCGACGAGCGCCACGCGCGTGCGTCCCGGGTTCTTCGCCGCGAGCTGCGGCAGCATCCGGCGGATGGCGATCGCCTCGCAGGGCACGCGCTGCTCGTCGTGTCCGCCCGCCACGCCGAAGCGCCAGAGCATGCCCGCGCCGCCGAAGTTCTTGCCGCTCAGGTACGGTCCCGTCGGCGAGTCGATCAGCACGAGGTCGCTCTGCCCCGGCGCGGGCGGACGCAGCACGGCGCGCCGATAGCGGGAGAAGATCACCGCCGCGTCCGTTCCCAGCCAGCTCTTCCCCTCCGCCGTCACCACGAGGTTCGTCGGCGGCAGGCCGAGCGGCTGCATCTTGAGCGATGCGCCGTAGAGGTGGCGGTAGCCCTTGTCGTAGGTCGCCTTCCCCGCATGCCAGGCGGTCGGCCTGTCTGCGGACGACGACTGGAAGAACAACGCGTTGAACGCCATGCCAATGCCGGAGTTGCCGCGGCCGGGATAGACGAAGCTCCGCACCGTCTCGGGACGGAACCGCCTGTTGGCCGGTAGCTCCAGCATCTTCGCGTCCGCGCCGTGCGGCGTCACCTCCGCGCGCAGGTCCACGGCGCCGTCGCCGGTGGGCGTCTCCGTGACCGTCACGTCGGCGCGGTCCGTCCGCCACGCGCAGCGCGTCACCGCGCCGTCGCGGGTCGTCGTGCACGTACCGCGCACGCCGTTCGTGGCGATGTCGGCGGCGGAAAGGTATGAACCATCGGCGAACTGCAGCCGCCAGAGACCATGCTCGCCATCTGTCCACACCAACGTCTCAACGGGAGGGACGCGCTCCTGCGCGTCCGGTCGCGCGGGAGCGGCCGCCGCGAGCACGGAAGATGCAACAAATGCGACGAACCCGCCGATGAATACTCTTGCTTTCACCACTGTTCTTCTCCATTATCTGCGAATCGGCATGTAGTCTACCAGATTTTTGCCGATAGGAGCAATGGCATTTTGTCACATTATCGCAGATAGCCCAATAATGTGACAAAAACGCGAAATTTGAAAATGTCAAATCTCGCGCGCGAATCACCATCGACCATAGAGCTCGAAATTTGTAAATGTCAAATCTCGCGCTTGACATATCCATGCGAAAGTGAGATAATACCATCGGTTTGCCCACAACAGACCTGAGCGACTGAGAGAGTGAGCGAAGCGGAACGAGCGAAGGAGCGAAAACACGACGAGGAATACCTGAGCGACTGAGAGAGTGAGCGAAGCGGAACGAGCGAAGGAGCGAAAACCTATGTTCATCGGACGAAAAGAGTATCTAGACGACCTTGAATCGCTGTGGCGCAAGCGAACGTCGTCGATTGTCGCCTGCCGGGGGCGCAGACGAATCGGCAAGTCTACGCTTTTCCGCGAGTTTGCCAAGCGTACGGCTGACGTCTACATGGAATTCGAGGGTTTGGCGCCTGATGGGGAGCATGAAGTCACAAACGAGGACCAACTTAAGGAATTCGCCGCCACCCTTGCCCGTCTCACGAACTCGCCGATCCTCTCGCTTCCGACATGGAAGGATGCGTTCTTCTGGCTTGACAGGGCAATCGACGATTCCAAGAAGACCGTCATCCTCCTGGACGAGATCTCCTGGATGGGAGGATGTGATCCAAACTTCCCCGCCATGTTGCGCAATGCCTGGGAATCCTATTTCCATCGCCACGAAAAGCTCGTGCTCGTCGTGTGCGGGTCGGTATCGGCATGGATCAAGGAGAACATTCTCGGTAACGCCGGATTCATCGGACGTTTCTCAAGAGACTACATCTTGCCAGAGCTGTCACTAGCCGAATGCGCGGAATTCTGGAAACCAGGAGCGGCAGAACTGAACGAGCGAGAGATATTTGACGTCTTGTCCGTGACGGGCGGCGTGCCGCGTTATCTTGAGGAGGTCGACCCCGGCCTTTCTGCCGAAGAGAATATCCGCCGACTTTGCTTCAGGAAGGAGGGTGTGCTTTTCAAGGACTTCGATGCTATCTTCAATACGATGTTCGGCGACAACGTGGTCGTCCGAAGGCGCATTCTCGGGCTCCTGGCGGAAGGTCCCATGAGCGGAGCGGAAATTGCGCAACGGCTCGAGATCGAGAGAAACGGCGACCTTTCCGACCGACTCAAGGAACTCGCCGAAGGCGGGTTTATCGATCCCGATCCCGGGCTCAACCCCGAAACCGGCGAGGAGGCACGCGTTTCGAGATACCGTCTACGGGACAACTACACCCGCTTCTACTTGAAATACATCGAGCCGCGCAAGGGAATGATCATGCGTGGATCGTACCGCTTCGCCTCGTTATCGTCGCTGCCGGACTGGAATACCGTGATGGGCTTGCAGTTCGAGAACCTCATCGTCAACAACGCGATGGACGTGGTGCCGTTCCTTGGCATCGGGAACTCGACCGTTGAATCCGCCGCGCCGTATCGGAATATGCGGAAGGACCGCAACGGCGAGAAAAAGGGCTGCCAGATCGATCTCCTCGTCCAGACCCCGAGGACCGCATACGTCGTGGAGGTCAAGCGTCGGAGTGAAATAGGACCGGAGGTCGAGAGGGAAGTCGCGGAGAGGATGAAGCGCCTGCCGTTACGGCGCGGCATGAGCAAGCGTCCCGCCCTGGTGTACGATGGACACGTTGACCCAACGGTGGAGGCGAGCGGGTTCTTCGCGGCGATCGTCCCCGGCCGTAGGCTCCTCGGGCTCTAGTTCTTGCCCCTTATGGTAGGTGTGCCTCCACCAATACGCCATTCTTCCATATTAATTAGCATATCAGATAACCTCCTACTACTGCAACATCTCTCAGGCGGTTTCCTGAATCTGCCCCGCGAAGTCGTGCAGCACCTTCAAAAGAGGCTCGTCGAGGAAGGTCTCGGCCTGGGCGCGGATGCCGCCCGGGAGAATGTGGGCATCCCGGCACGCATATCTGGCGCTTTCGCTTCGTCCCAATCCTCTCGCCAATCGGGATCGTCCCAGTCGTAATACGGCTCATCCTCGTCCCATTCATCCGGACTGTCAAACTCATTCTGCATTCTGGCGTTTCCTTTCTACTGCCTACTCGCTCCGTCTACCAAAATCTTACACACCTTTCTCGCAGTTCAGAATACGAGAGCGTGGACACCCTCAAGCGCCGTGCCATGTTCGTGGGGCGTACGGCCTTCTCCAGAAACCCGAAGTAGCTGAACGGCGGCTCTTCCCGGTTATTCGTGAGAAGAAGCGCCTGAAACCACAGCCGAGCATCGCCCAAGCCCTTGATTTCAGGCGCTGATTTGCATATTCTTTCCGTTTCTGCCGCCAAGCAAGAAAGGAAAGAAAGATGCAAACTGTTG
>JAFRSR010000277.1 GCA_017427485.1 Kiritimatiellia bacterium | reverse complement strand
TTGTCGGAGACGACCTCCCGCCCGAGCTTGACGAGCTTGCCGATCACGTCGTTGGCGCCGATCTTCGCCCTGCGCCGTTCGTGTCCGATCCAGTTCGTGCCGCACGGGATCTGGTCGAAGCCGGCCTTCTCGAGGTCCCAGAACTCCTTGAGGCGCTTGCGATGGGGCGTTTTGTCCTTGGCAAGGTCGAACCCGCCCAGGCACTCGTCGTAGTACCAGTTCGACTGCACCACGCTCTTCGGGCACCGCGTGAAGTAGTCGGGATGGTCCCAGCCGTAGTCGCTCCACACCCACGGACGGCATCCGCAGTCCTCCGCGCACTTGACCGTGTAGAGGAAGTCGTGCCACCACATCTCGCCCGCGCGCATGACGAAATAGTTGCGGTTCGAGGAAAAGCCGACCGTCTCCTCGTCATAGCCGAGATGGAAGAAGCGGGGCGTCTGGAACACCTCGGCCACGTCCCGTATGACGTCCTTCACCACCTCGTAGTACTTGGGCAGTGTGAGCATGCGGTGGTAGTGCTTGAGCCAGCCGTCGTGCGTTGCGGAGAAGTTGAGCTTGGGAATTGCCTCGATGCCCATGCCGCGCAGGCGCACGACTTCGTCGCGGAGCTTGTCCGGCGACCAGCTGCCCTTGATCGCGAGCTCCGGATGGCTCGGGTACACGAGACCCTCGCCGACGTCGATGACGAGCATGTTGAGTCCGCGCTTCGCCATGCGGTCGACGACGCGCCGCCACAGCTCGTCCTTGTTGCGGAGCGTGTCGTCCGGACGGTATCTCTCATGTATCGTGGCCGTGGCCTGCACGTCGTCGGGCAGCCATTCGCACCACATGTTGTGACCGAGGTGGAGCAACAGGGCCTTGACCTTGTCGGTGCCCGTCCACTTGGTCGCCGAAGGCGTCGCCGCGTAGCCGGCAAGACCGGCCGCCGCGGATAGTGCGAGGAACTCGCGTCTGTCTAGTTTTGCTTTCATGCGGCGAAGTATACCATAAACGGGGGCACCCTGTTGTCCAAATCTGAAAGAAAATCCTAGATTCCTCTCTTGGTTTTAGCCGCAAAGAACGCAAAGATCGCAAAGTAGGTCACATACTCTATGCGTTCTTTGCGTTCTTTGCGGCAAACGAAAAAAGAGGAGATTGTACAACAGAGGCATTTAGGTTAAAGAAACTCAAGAACGTCCTGGGGTGTGATCGTGTGGCAGACTGCATCGGGATATGCCGACCTGAAGGTCTTGGACGGAGCGGACTTACCTTTGCGCGGATTCCACTTGAACTCGAACGCCTTCATGCCAGACGCGGATTCCTCCACAAGGTCGACCTCTTGCTGTTGCGTGGTCCTCCAGAAGAACTCCCGCGTCTCTGGTTCGTGGACGAGACGCCACTTCGCCCGTTCCGCAACGAGATAGTTTTCCCAAAGATGCCCCGCCTCTACGGCCCCGCGCATGTCGAGAGGTCTCCAGTCCCCGATGATGTAATTTCTGATGCCGCAGTCGTTGAAGTATATCTTCTTGGATTTCTTGAGTTCGTTCCTGAGATTACGCGCGTAACTTGGTACCTTGCGAATGATGTACGCCTTTTCAAGGATGTCAATGTACTTGGACACCGTCTTGTCGTCGGTGCCAACGGTTTGCGCCAGTTCGGAATAAACCACCTCCTGTCCGATCTGGAATGCCAGCGCACTCAGAAGGCGGTCGAGAAGCTCCGGTCGTTTGATCTCCCCCATGGCCAATATGTCTTTGTAGAGGTATCCTTTGCCGATCATCCTCAGGCGATCGACTTCATCGCCCGGATGGGTGACGACATCTGGATACATGCCATAGATCATGCGCTGTTCGATGCTCCGCATTTCATCGGCCGGCGAAGTTGCCGAAGCAAGTTCTGCGAAAGAAGGCGGCATGAGCGTGTAATCGAATTTTCGCCCTGTCATCGGCTCCTCGATCTTGTCCGCGAGTTCGACGCTTGACGAACCGGACGCAATGACCTGTACGCCTTTCACCTTGTCCCAGGCCCGTTTGAGGACCAATCCGATGTTGGGCACTTTATGCGCCTCATCTATGAACAGAATCTTTTTCTTGCCGACCAGCAACCGGAGCTTTTCCGCAGAGGCATCCGCCAAGAGCTGTCGGTCAGATGTCTCGTCGCCATTGAATGACACGACGTCGGAAGCAAGTTCATGTGTCGCCAAATACGTTTCAACGGCCGTGGTCTTCCCCGACTGCCGCGGGCCATAGATTACAAGTGTCTTGCCGCCAAACATTCGCTTGGCCAAGAAACCATCAATGTCGCGTTTTATGTGCATTCTTGACTCCAAAACACTAAAATCAACTCGCGGCAAGATTCTACCACAAGTTTTCTGGCAGTGCAATCCGAAATTATTATAATTTTTTCGGAACGTCCGCTTTGAAAATCATAGATCATTCTGTAATTTGCTGAGTAAAGCAATGGAGTAGCCTGCATTCTTGCCGTAAAAATAGGACAGATCAGGATTTAAATGACTTCAGGGAAGAAGCGTGACAGGTCCCAGAAGGCCGTTCTCGCGGACAGGCCAGGTCGAGGCATCGAACTTCTTGTAGTCGATCGTGACGATGTTGATGTCCGTGAAATACTTCCATTTGACGCCGTTGAGGTCGTTCCAGCGAATGCGGTTGGCGCCCACCGAGGTGACCTCCACTTCAAGCTCGTTGGCGTGCGGCTTGAGGGTTCCCGCCGGGATGTCAAAGGTATACGGCGGCAGGATGCGACAGCCGAGGTCCACGCCGTTGAGCCGCACGCGCGCCGATTCGCGCACGTCGCCGAGGTCAATTTGCGTGACCGTGTGCGCCGGGGCGTCGAAGGTAGTTGTGTAGCGCATCGTGCCGCAGAACGCGGGATCGAAGGTGGACCATGCGACGAGGGAAGCGAGGTTGGTGGCAGGCGGGAGCGTGGGGCCGCCGCAGACGGGGGTGAGGCGCCAGGGGCCGGCCACCTGCGTTTTGAAGCGGCGAGACGCCGCTTCCTCCAGGGGTAGGACGCTCACGCCGAGCGTATGTTCGAAGCGGCAAGACGCCGCCGCTTC
>JAFRSR010000276.1 GCA_017427485.1 Kiritimatiellia bacterium | reverse complement strand
TCCACGCGGTAGAGCCGCGCGTCGTACACCGCGATCTCCTCCCCCTGGCCCCTGCGCACTACCAGGCGGTCCGCCGTCCTGGTGCGCGACCTCGCGGCGGAGAAGGCGGCGGCGGGGCGCGTGCGGGAGGCGCTCGCCGAATTCGAGTCGTGGGCGGACGGCGACGGCGCGTGGCGCATCGACTCGCTCGTCCACGCGCTGAAGGCGCTCGCCGCGCTGAAGGACCTCGGCGACGCCGTACGCCTTGAATGGCGAAAGGGACGGAAGATCGCGATCGCCGCGCCGAAGCCGGGCGCGTGGAAGCTCGCCGCGACGGGCGGCGTCGATTTCTGGTTCTCCGTGAGCGGCGAGTTCCGACTGGACACCGGGCGGATGCTCACGATCGCGGAGCTCATCGCGGCGTTCCGCAACCGCAAGGGCGAGTTCGTGCCGTTCGGCGACGGCGAATACCTCCGCCTCACCTCCGCGCTCGCGAAGCGCCTGGAGGCGCTCGACTCCGCCGGGCGGCTGAAGGGCAAGGCGCTCGAGGTGCCGCCCGCCGCCATCCCGATGCTCGACGGTGCCTTCTCCGACGGCGACGGGGCGATGTCGCTCCCCGCGTCGATGGCGGCGCGCGCGGACGCCATCCGGGCGGCGTTTGCAAAAAAAGTGGAGCCGCCGTCGCGTCTCAAGGCCGAGCTGCGTCCGTACCAGCGCGACGGCTACGAATGGATCTCGCGCCTCGCCGCGTGCGGACTCGGGGCGTGTCTCGCGGACGACATGGGCCTCGGCAAGACCGTGCAGGTGCTCGCGCTCCTCCTCGAGCGCGCGCACGAGGGCGCGTCGCTCGTCGTCGCCCCCGCGTCCGTCTGCGGCAACTGGCGCGCCGAGATCGCGCGCTTCGCCCCCACCCTGCGCACGTTTATGGCGTGGGACGAGAAGGCGGACGCCATGGACGCGGTGAACGCAGCCGGACCCGGCGACGTGGTGATCGCCGGATACGGACTGCTCGTCTCGCGCGAGAGCCAGTTCGCCGCGCGTCCCTGGAACGGCGTGGTGCTGGACGAGGCGCAGGCGATCAAGAACGAGGCGTCGAAGCGCGCGAAGGCCGTGCGCCGGCTCGCGGCGAAGTTCCGCGTGGCCGCCACCGGCACGCCCGTGGAGAACCGTCTCACGGAGCTGTGGAGCATCAGCGAGTTCCTGAACCCCGGCCTGCTCGGGAGCGTGGGCGACTTCGCGCGCCGCTTCACGGTCGACGGACGCGCCACGCCCGCGCTCAAGCGTCTCGTCTCGCCGCTCATCATGCGCCGCGTGAAGCGCGACGTGCTGGAGGACTTGCCGGAGAAGACCGAGATCACCGTGCCCGTGATCCTCGGCGACGACGAACGCGCCGGATACGAGACGTGCCGCCGCCTGGCGCTGGAGTCGCTCGCGGCCGGCGGCGCGGAGAATCGCATTTCAATCCTCGCTGAGCTGACGCGCCTGCGGCGCTACTGCTGCCACCCGTCGCTCGTCCTCGGCGACGCGGCCGCGGAGTCCGCGAAGATGGACGCGCTCCTGGAGCTGCTCGCCGGTCTGCGCGAGAACCGCCACCGCGCGCTCGTGTTCAGTCAGTTCACCGACTACCTCGCCATCGTGCGCAAGGCCATCGGTGCGCAGGGGTGGACGCACCTCTACCTCGACGGACAGACCCCGGCCTCGGAACGCGCCCGGCTGGTCGACGCCTTCCAGCGCGGCGAAGGCGACTTCTTCCTCATCTCGCTCAAGGCGGGCGGCATGGGTCTCAACCTCACGGCGGCCAACTACGTGCTGCTGCTCGACCCGTGGTGGAACCCCGCCGTGGAGAACCAGGCGGCCGACCGCGTGCACCGCATCGGGCAGAAGAACCCCGTCACGGTCTACCGCCTCATCGCCTCCGACACCGTGGAGGAGCGCGTCCTCGAGCTGCACAAGGAGAAGAAGTCGATCGCGGAGGACGTCCTTGACGGTGCCGCCTCCACGGCGCTCACGCCCGACGAGCTCATGCGCCTCTTCAAATAGCCCCCGCATCCACCGGTTTTTTGCTATACTACCGCCGTGGCGTTCTTGGAGGAAAACAGATGAGTACGAAATGCAGATACTGCGGAAGCGTGAGCTATGGGAGCGGCTGCTACCACAGCCCCACCGGTAAGCATGAACATCGCGACGATGAGAAGCATTGCGAATACTGTGGCTCGTCAAGCTATGGCTCTGGCTGCTACCATTCACCCACGAAGAAGCACCGCCACGGCCCTGGCGGCAACAAGTGCATCTGGTGCGGATCCACCTCCAACGGCTCCGGCTGCTATCACAGCCCGACCGGCAAGCATGAGAAGTGAAAGGTGAAGAACCAAAGAACCTTGGCATGAAGTGCGAGGAAACATACAGCGCGGGCGTGCGGTTGCGAATCCGCGATGCGGAATGGTTTGTCCGAAAGGTCGAGGCGGTGAAGACCGGCGGGCAGGCTCTGTATGTGCGCGGCATCACGAGCCCGGTGCAGGGGCGCGACCAGATCTTCTGGACGCGTGCCGAGCGGGGCGGAATCGAGGTCATTCGCCCTGAGGACACCGAGTTCAAGCTCGACACGTCGGCACACGGCATCGAAACACGCCTTCGGATCGAGTCGCTCCTGCGCGAGAATCCGGTTTCGACCGATTCGATCGCCATCGCCCATCACGCGGCGATGGACGTGATGAACTACCAGCTGCAGCCTGCCGAACATGCGCTCAACTCGCCCCGCGATCCCCGGTCGCGCATCCTCATAGCTGATGCCGTCGGCCTCGGCAAGACGCTTGAGGCGGGAATCCTCCTTTCCGAGCTTATCGTGCGCGGCTCCGCCAAGCGTATTCTCGTGGTGACGCTGAAGTCCATGATGGCCCAGTTCCAGAAGGAGATGTGGTGCCGTTTCTCCATTCCGCTGATGCGTCTCGACTCCGCCGGCCTCCAGCGCATCCGCCAGGACATTCCTTCCCACCACAACCCGTTCAACTACTACGACAAGACCATCATCTCGATCGACACCCTCAAGCAGGACAACCAGTTTCAGGCCGCGCTTGAGGACGCCCGCTGGGACGTAGTGGTCATCGACGAAGCACACAACGTGTCGGCGAAGAAGAACGGCTACTCGCAGCGCTACCGTCTCGCGGCAAAGCTTGCCGACCGCTGCGACCACATGATCCTCCTCTCGGCCACGCCGCACGACGGTTCGCGCGAAAGCTTCGCCTCGCTGATGTCGTTCCTCGATCCCCTTGCGATCCCGAATCCGTCCAGCTACAGCGTGAACGACATCAAAAACCTGTTCGAGCGTCGTTTCAAGAAGCATGTCGCCGACGAGATCGCCACGAATTTCCCGGAGCGCCGGCTCGTTTCGATCGAGTCTTCGAACTCGCTTCCGGAAAGCGTGCTCTGCCGGGCCCTCGACGGGGCGACTTTCGAGATGGACGCGCGCAAGCGCGGCGCGGAGACGATGTTCCGCACCACGCTCATGAAGGCGCTCTTGTCCAGTCCCGCCGCTCTCATCGCTACGGCAAACAACCGCAAGGCGAAGCTGGAGCGGGAGCGTCCGGGATCGCCTGACATCGCCCTCCTCGCCGATCTGATCGAGAAGGCCGAGGAGATCAAGGGCGACGACTTCACCAAGTACGCCAACCTCGTGAAGGATCTCAAGAAGGACAGCGGCTGGAACAAGAAGGACCCCAGGGACCGCGTCGTCATCTTCACGGAATCCATCCCCACGGCAAAGTGGCTGGAGTCGCACATCGTGGAATCGATCGGCGGACTCAAGCCCGAGAACGTGAAGCTCATCCACGGCTCGATGCGCGACGTGGAGATCATGCGGATCGTCGAGGAGTTCCAGCTCGAACAGTCGAAGCTCCGCGTCCTCATCGCCTCGGACGTCGCCTCGGAAGGCATCAACCTCCACGAATGCGCGCACCGGATGTACCATTTCGACATCCCCTGGTCGCTGATCACGTTCCAGCAGCGCAACGGCCGCATCGACCGCTACGGGCAGACCCGACAGCCCATCATCACATTCATGCTGTCCTCCGTGGACGAGAAGCAGGGCGACCTGAACGTTCTCCGGCACGTCATCGACCGCGAGAAGGCCGCGCATGACAACATCGGCGACCCCGGCCAGCTCATGCAGGTGTACGACGTGGACGAGGAGACGAAGATCGTCTCCCGCGCGATCGCCGCCGCTTCCGCCGGGGCGGACGCCGAAGTCGCGCTCGACAGCGAAATCGCCGCAGCGGCGAAGGACGGAATCGAGAACGACCTCGCCGCCGCCACTGCGGACGACGAAGCGGACTTCTGGTCCTTCCTCCAGTCGTCCAAGGAAGGACTTTCCGACAAGGACATCGCCGCCGAGAAGAGCATGGCGTCGGTCTCAAAGGCCGAGCCGTCCACGCTCTTCGCCAACGAGGTCGAGTACCTGAGCTGCGGGCTCAAGTACATGTACGACACGACCGGCGAGGATTTCGGCAAGCTTTCGCCCGATGACCGCTTCCCCGGCATCTGGCGGCTTTCGATCCGCGAAGGGTTGAAGGAATACTGCCGGCACGTGCTGCCCTACGAGCTCCGCAAGGTCCTGCGCGAGGCCAACGAACTTCAGCTCACGCCCAGCGCGAAGGAAATGCAGGCGGCCGTGAAGCGCGCGCGGTCGATCGCGCATGTCGAGGCGGACGAGGACGGCAACGCGCAGGAGGTGTGGCCGGCCATCTCGTATCTCTGGCCGCTCAATCCCGTCTCCTCCTGGATCACCGACAACGTAAACGCCACCTTCGGATCCCGCGAGGCACCGGTCCTTGTCGCCGCCGGCGGACGAAGTTCCGCGCCGACCTTCCTTGTGCTGGGACAGGTCCCCAACAAGCACGGCGAACCGCTCGTCCAGCAGTGGATGACGGTGGGCTTCCCGGATGGGCCCGAAAGGCCGGTGCTGAAATCGGGCGCGCTGGACGAGCTCGTGGCGGAGTTCGGCATCGACAGGAACGACTTCGCCAACATGCAGACGAAAGGCGATAGCCTCGACGATGAACTCAGGCAGCGGCTCAACGCCTGCCGCATCCCGGCAGTAGAAGCGGCCAAGAAGGCGCTGGAATCAACCCTGGCGAAGTTCGTCGAGAAGGAAAAGGCCGTCAACGACAGGCGGCTTGCCGACCTTGACGTGCGCCTTGGCGGGTTCATGCAGATGAGCCTCCCCGGCCTTGAAAACCTTACCGAAGGCCTCAGAAAGGCGCGCATGACGCAAATCGAACGCTACCGGATGCAGAAGCAGGAGGCGTATCGCAATTTCAAGCTCTGGGTGGAGACGCACCGCGAGCCGTCGGACTACAGGTATTGCCAGATCGTGGCGGTGTTCCTTTCGCGATAAGAGGGTGAAGAAATGGCAGAGTTTCTTGGAATACGCAACGAAAACGAATTCTACTTCGCCCATTACCTCTCGTCTCTGATGGACGACGAGCTGAAGGAGCAGTGTCAGAACGAGACGCTGGGAGCGGCGCGCGACAAGCTGCTGAAGCTGGCGAACGACTACTACGAAGTGCGCCACCTCCGCGAACGCGTCGAGCAGCGCAAGGGGACCTTCGCTGCCGACGCGAAAGCGTATCTGGACGCCCGGAAGGCGTTCACCGAGAAGCTGATAGGCATCCTGGGCTATGCCGGCGACTATAGGCCGAACGGCATCGCCTTCCAGGGCGAGAAGGTTGCCCTGCCGGTTCTCGGATGCGTGCTGAATGCCGCGCGCGTGCCGCAGGTGGTGCTGATCGATTCATGCCGCACCTTCTCCGCCGGGGTGAGCATCAAGGAAGCCTCCCTGCTGCAGAACTTCCCCACGCCGGCGCAGGTTGCGTGCGAGGGGCTCTCGCCGGCGGACCGCGAATACCTTTCCATCCGCGTGCGCGGCGACAAGTCGAAGAACCAGATGCCGTATTGGGAGAACCTGCTCACGAACGAACTGTTCTCCTCCGCAAACCATCCGCGATTCGCGATCGTCTTCGGCGAGAACGCCGTGCTGCTCGCCGACTACACGAAGTGGGCGGAGCGCCGTTCGCTCGTGTTCCTCCTGGATGACATCTTCGAGCAGACGGACCGCGCCACCTGCCGCGCGATGGCGTGCCTCCTGCACCGGAATTCGCTCGCGCCCGACTCAGGATCGGAGCCGCTGCCGGACAAGCTCGACGCCAATTCGCACAAGAACGCCTTCGGCGTCTCCAAGTCGCTGCGCTATGCAATGCGCCAGGCGATCGAAGACCTCGGCAATGCGATATTGAGGGGATCGGGGAACGGGGAACCGGGGAGCGTTTCGGCCGCTTCGCTCTCCAAGGAATGCATTCTCGTGATGTACCGGTTCCTCTTCGTGCTGTTCCTCGAGTCGCGAAAGGACCTCCAGTACTTCAAGCGCAGCGCGGGAAACGTCGCGAACGACATCTTCTGGAGCGCCTACGGACTCGACCACCTGCGCGACCTCGAGACCGTGCCGCTCCTCACCGAGGCGGCGAAGAACGGACACTACTTCGACGAAACCATCAAACAGCTCTTCGCCAAGATATGGGAAGGCGCGAACGTCGATGACACGGCGACGAACCCCGCGGCCTCGGTGGAGGGCTTCCGCCTCCTGCCGCTCAAGGCGCATCTTTTCGACCCCGAGCGCACGCCCCTCTTCAACAAGGCCAGGATACCGAACCACGTCTGGCAGAAGATCATCTATTCGCTCTCCATCGGCGAAACAGGCACCGGCAAGCGGAAGCGCAAGGGCCGCATCTCCTACGCGCAGCTCGGCATCCAGCAGCTCGGCGCGGTTTACGAGGCGCTCCTGAGCTACACCGGATTCTACGCCAAGGAAGATCTCTACGAGGTCGCCGCCGCCGATGCGAAGGAGCCCGTCGTCACGGGGGACGACGGACAGGACTCGGATGCGCCTGCGGAAGAGACCGGGAGCCCTGCCGAGAAGAAGGCTTCAGGCAAGAGCGGCGACATCTTCGAAACGGGGTACTTCGTCACGGAAGCCGAGCTCAAGGACTACACCGAGGCCGAGATCGTGGCCGTGGACGGGCGGCGCGTCTGCCACAGGCGGGGATCGTTCATCTACCGCATGGCCGGACGCGACCGCGAGCGCTCGGCGTCGTACTACACGCCCGAAGTGCTGACGCGTTGCCTCGTGCGCCTCGCGATCAAGGAGCGCGTGACGGACGACATGCCCGCCGACGAGGTGATGAAGCTCACCGTCTGCGAACCGGCGATGGGCTCCGCGGCGTTCCTGAACGAGACGATCGACCAGCTGGCGGACGCCTACCTGCGGAAGAAGCAGAAGGAGCTCGGACTCACGATACCGATCGAGCGGTATGCGGCCGAGAAGGCCCGCGTGAAGATGGTGATTGCGGACAACAACGTCTTCGGCGTTGACCTAAACCCGACCGCCGCAGACCTTGCGGAGGTCTCGCTCTGGCTCGGCTCGATCGGCGGCGAAATGGAGCCGACGGGGCAGGAGCGCGACGAACCCTACATCCCCTGGTTCGGGACGCAGCTCAAGTGCGGCAACTCGATCATCGGCTGCCGGCGCGAGGTCGTGTTCAGGGACGGCACGCGCAAAAGGATCGGATTTGACGAAGAGTTCCCCGAGAACGCCGTCTGGCATTTCCTGATTCCAGACGACGGCATGGCCATCAAGCTCGACAAGGTCGTGAAGGGGATCGTGGGCGACGAAGTAGCGACACGCCTCAGAACGTGGGCCAAGGCATTTTCCCTCCCCGACAAGAAGAAGGCCGGCAGCGAGTATGCGAACACGTGGAACCGGCTCGTCACCCTCTCAAAGGCAATCGACCGCATCTGGCGCAGCGCGGCGGACGACATCAAGGCGCTCGACGACCGGACGCGCGATGACGTGGCCTACTTCGGGTACGAGCCGAAACCGGGCGCATACCAGGACATCAAGTCGAAGGACCGTCAGCTCAACACGGAACTTTCGCGGGACGAGTACGGCAACGTCGACTACTCCAAGTCGCTCGGTTCCGTTTCCGATTATTTCCGCCTCAAGACGATCCTCGATCTCTGGTGTTCGCTCTGGTTCTGGCCGCTCGACAAGACCGAAGAACTGCCGGCGTGGAAAGACTTCGAGGCCATCGTGCGCGTCCTCGCGAAAAGCGACTTCGACGACGAGGAACAGCTGGAACTTGATTTCGGGATCGATTTCCGCAAGACTGTCGAGGGCGTCGCGCTGGAAAAGGAATTCAGGCGCAATCCCACGCTCTCGAATCTCTACAAGCTCTTCCCGTTCGCGAAGACCTCCCAGCAGATCGCCGAGCGCCACCACTTCCTGCACTGGGAACTGGAATTCGCGCCCGTGTTCAAGGAGCGCGGCGGCTTCGATCTCATTATCGGCAACCCGCCGTGGGTGAAGGTGCAGTGGGAGGAGGCGGGCATCCTTTCCGAATACGATCCGCATATCGCCGTGCGGAAAATCAGCGCCAGCGATGCGATGGCGCTTCGCGAGAAGGTGCTGGGGATTTGTGGCCGGACGGGACCGGCCACACAACACGCGGACGATAGGGCGGGCGCGCCGCTTATCGCCTACCTGCAGGAATACACCGATACGATCGGCACGAAATCGTTCCTCAACGCGGAAGCAAACTATCCCGCTCTCCATGGCGTGCAGACAAACCTCTACAAGTTCTTCCTGCCTCTCGCTTTCCGCATTGCCAACAAGAATGGAGTGTCGTCTTTCATCCATCCAGAAGGTGTCTATGACGATCCCAACGGTGGGAAGTTGAGGGAAGATGTTTATCCCCGGCTGCTGTTGCACGCCCAATTTGTCAATGAATTGAGGCTCTTCGATATTCACCACATGGTGATATATGGTTTGAATGTCTATGGCGCAAAGAGAGATTGCGTCCAGTTTAAATCAATAGCTAAGCTCTATCATCCCTCGACATTGGAAGATTCCCTTTCACTTGCCGATAGACAGGCTTTGGAGGAAGATCCCTTGCCGCTTGAGCGCAACGAGCAAGGAACATGGAACACGCAAGGCCATCCCGACCGCGTCGTTCCTGTCTCGGATGACACGCTTAAACTTTTTGCTTCTCTCTACGACGAGCCCGGTACACCATCGCGTGCGGCGCGCCTGCCCGCGCTCTATACGCGGCAGTTCCTTTCGCCGATCCTTGAACGCTTCGCCAATGCGCCGCAGAAGATGCAGTCGATTGACTATGGGGTCTCGGAGGGATGGCATGAAACAATGTCGCAGAAAGATGGCACAATTTGTCGTCAAACTGGTTTTGTGGATAAAGCAGAAGAGATTATATATTCTGGGCCACAGTTCTTTGTCGGCAATCCGATCAACAAGACGCCGAGGCCGAACTGCAAATCGAATGGCGATTATGACAATGTTGATTTGACAGTGATGCCTGAAGACTATCGCCCAAGGACCAATTATGCAAGGAATGTTTCGCTAGAAGAATACATGACGCGAATGCCAGAGATGAATGGAACCAAGGCAACAAATTGCTGGCGCGTGTTTTGCAGGCACATGATGAATGCCAGTAATGAAAGATCTCTTATTCCATCTTTGATGCCTAAGGGGTGGGCTCATGTCCATTCTGTCATTGCCTTCGGCAATGACAGAATGGACATGAGCGAGCTCACGTCAATTTTTGGAGCATGGATGTCAGTGCCTTTCGACTGGTTTGTAAGGATGACAGGAAAGCAGAATCTCCATAATGATGTAGTCAAAAAATTCCCTATCATTGGCCAAAATCTTCTCGTTTCTTCTCGCGCGCTTCTTCTGAACTGCCTCAATCGCGACTATGCGGAGCTGTGGCGCGAGGCGTGGGATGATGCGTATCTGGCGGACGGTTGGTTGTCGCGCGATCCATGTTTGACGGATTGGAAGGGGCATTTGGAGAGCGGCAACGAGTGGAAATGGGAGACGCCGCTTCGCACGCAGCTTGACCGGCGGCAGGCGCTTGTTGAGTTTGATGTGATTGTGACGAAGGCGCTGGGGTTGTCGCTTGACGATTTGCTCTTGATGTATCGCGTGAGCTTCCCGACGATGCGCAAGTACGATGCCGATACTTTCTACGACCAGAACGGGCGGTGTGTGTTCTCGGCGAAGAGCGGCGAATCGTATCTCTCGCGCAAGGAGTGGGAAGCGATCCGCGACATGAAGGAAGGCGAGTTCAAGAAGACGATCACCGAGACCGTCTTCAGCGACACGCCCACCGAGCGCACGATCATCTATAAGGCCCCGTTCTTCAAAAAAGACCGCGAGGCCGACTATCGCGAGGCGTGGGAGATGTTGGAGAAGAAAGGTTGAATTCATTTTAACAAGCAAGGAGTGAAGCAATGACATACATTGATTATATAGAAATTGCCAATTTCAAGGGTTTAGGGGAGAGAGTCCATGTTGATCTGGGGAACCCGAGCGTTTTGATCGGCCCTAATAACGCGGGCAAGACGACTGTTCTTCAGGCCTTGTCCCTGTGGGGACGTGCCGTTCGTGCCTGGTTGGAGAAAAAAGGAAGCGGCCACATGAAGGGCAAACGCGATGGTGTTGGCATCAACCGTTTGTTGATCATGGACATCCCTGTGAGGGAGACACGCTATTTTTGGAATGGCACGCGTCTACGTATAGGTAATAACCCGATCGTTTTCTCTATTTGTGTAGGTGTCCGAATGCCGGGGGGGATTACAAAACCGTTGTGCATGGAGTTCACATATCGCGACAGCGAAAGTCTCTACGCAAAGCCGTCGGACGAGCATTATGGAGATCAGGAGCTACTAGAAGCATCGAAGAGAATAGAATTCAATTTGCTCTATCCAATGTCAGGATTGGCATCGGGCGTCTCAGAGACGACAGAAGAGACGCGATTGCCAGATGGCCGTGTCAATGTGCTGTTGGGGCAAGGTCAGACTGCGCAAGTCCTGCGAAATTTGTGTTATAAGGTTCGGGAGAACTCAAAAGAAGATTGGTGTAGGATTTGCGATATCATGGAACGTATGTTTCGGTATCGCTTTGGAGACCCCACATTCGATGAGGCACGCGGCACGCTTTCGCTGGTTTACCGGCAAATAGGCTTGGATCACGACTTGGAGCTTGTTTTGGCTGGACGAGGAGTTCAGCAAATGTTGCTTATCTTGTCGTATTTGTACTCACATAAAGGTGGTGTCCTCATGATAGATGAGCCAGATGCTCACCTTGAGATACTGCGGCAGAAACAGGTGTTTGTGATACTGAAGGATGTTTCAGAGGAGACGAGGTGTCAAGTAGTCATAGCGACTCACTCTGAAGTGATTCTTGATGAAGCGATCGATACGAACCTGACGAGTATCGTCAACGGGATATCGGCGAATCTTTCCACTCAAAGCGACATTAAAACAACTTTGAAGAATCTTGGTGTTGAACACTACTACAATGCGCAAGTCGCGAGGCGTCTGCTGATTGTCGAAGGTAGTACGGATGTGGAAATGCTTCGAGCGTTTGCAAAAAAAATAAATCATCCGGTCAAGGACATACTAGAAGGCCCTATTTTCACGTTTTATACGCAGAATGTCAATCCGAAAGAGACTTCTGGAGATAGAATTGAAAGGATGGCAATCGAAGGTCTCGACTTCCGCAAGTATGCGATGACATTGAAACATCTAGTCCCTGACCTCCGGGTGATTGCGGTTCTTGACAGTGATGGAAGCAAAAAAAGAGCGGATGAGGTCTTGAATGATGACTTCAAGATCGTGCGATGGAAAAAATACGAACTTGAAAACTACTTTATTACGCCAGAGCGACTATCGGAGTTCATCAAGCAACTGGTAGGGGGGCAAGAGGGCGAACTTTTTGCCGTATCAGAGCAGTGTGCTGAAGACATTGCCAACGCAATAGACAAAGCATTGTCTGAGTATGTTTTTGACGGAGACATGACAAAGGTTCATGAATACCATGAGGCCTCGGTAACTATTAAAAACAAGCTCCTGTCTGATGTGAAAGCGAGTGGCTTTGCGGAAACTGTGTTTGAGGAGTTCGCGCGTTTGAGAGGATCGCCGGTACTCCTGAACAAGGGCAGTTACTGCATGATGATTTCACTCCTCACCCCAGACGAAGTGCCTGTCGAAGTCCGGGAGAAACTCGATGTGATCTATGAGATGTTAAAGAAGTGAGTCATGTCAGGATGGAGACGCTGGTTAAAAATGTGCCGCGAAGACAATTACCGGAAAGGCCGGAAATCCCAGAGGGAAAGAAGTTAATTACATGAATGGAAAAAGAATGCGAAATTCGGTTGCTCTTGCTTTATTCTTCACATTGCTACTTGTTGGCGTGTGTTTCGCGCAGACAGCATTATCAGATGTTGTTGGTATTCGTAGCCCTATTATGGTTTCTAATGGGGTTCCGTTGAGAGCCGCTAACTCAAAGGTACACAGCAGGGAGCAACATGATTTATGTCGACATAATACGTTAGGGTCGTTAAAAGGAACCGACGATACAACTAAAGAGTCAACGCATAGTAACACTGGTAATAATACATTCTGGGTTGAGAAGGGGGTTCCAGCGGCATTGATAGGATTCATGGCCGCTATTCTTGGCGGCTTTATACAATCTTTGTTCTCGTTATATCTGGCGAAGAGAGCGGAGAGGGAGAAAGCTAGAATCGCATATCGAGAAAAAGTTTCTGACTTGGCTGACAGGTTAGGGGCCTCAAGCTATCAGTTACTTGCAAGTTGCGATATCTTCTTGAAAAAGTGGGCGAAGCATGGACCTGCCCCTTATCCACAGTCGGATCAGGAAGAATCGTTTCGCAAGTCTGTGCAGAAGTGGCTTCAAAATGCATCAGATAACGCTTTAGAGTTGCGCAAACTACGGTATCTTTCGAGGTACAAGTTGTTTGGCATGGACGATGCCATAAAAACGTTGACTCGGGTAAACAATTGGATAACCCATTACAAGAAGAATGTGGATGAAGGTCGGAAATTTCTTGAGAAAGCTGATGAGTTACGCAAGACCATTGATCAAGTCCTGATGGAGGTGATTGATTCAGGGAATCGTCCAACAGAGAAAATGCTGCGAAAAATTCGGGCAGCAACACAAGCACTGAAGTTGCAGCATAAAAAGACTGACCCGGAGTGCGAAGAGGAGGCATGTGATGATTTTAGTCGTGCAGATATTTAATTATGGCGGCGGGAAGATAGGGGCCGCTAACTTCTAATGTCGGGATAGAATAAGGGAATGTATCATGAATGGCAATAAAGAGAGGTATCTTGTGTATTCAAACGCATATCGTTTGAATGCGGATGGCCAAGAACCGGACAAAGGTTCTATTGACAATGACACAACGTTTTCTGATGAAATTAATGCTGACGATAAGAAGAAGTCGTTTATCCGCTCTTTTTTTAATGACAATTTGTTTCGAAATATAGCACTGCTTACGGGGGCGGGATCTTCTGTTTTATGTGGGGGAAAGATTAGGGATGGGTTGTGGGAGGCGTGTAAAAAGACGATTGCATTAATAGGTGGACATTTCAGTGAAAAGTTTAAGGAGTATTCGGCAACGAAGGATATCGAGGCTTTTCTTTCTTACGCTATTCAGTACGACGCGATAAATAAAGAGGATGGGTTGCCTGAGACGATAAAAAAGCTAAAAGCAGAAATCCGAAAAGCATGCACTTTGCAGTTGTCAGGGTGTACGCATGAAGAAATTCTTAAGAAAATGACGGCACGTAAGGCAAGCTTGCCGCGAACTGAGATTTTTACCACTAATTACGACACGTTGTTTGAGCAGGCTGCGAAGAAATCCGGTATCATTGTAATTGATGGTTTTTCATTTTCACAACCACGAACTTTTTCAGGCCGTTTTTTTGATCTCGATATCGTAGATCGGGAGTGCGCAAGAGTTAAAGCAGAAGAGAACTATGTGCCCAATGTAATTCATCTTCACAAGTTACATGGTTCGCTTGATTGGGTGATGGAAGACGATTTTGTCGTTCAACGTGATCCAAAAGAGGGAGAAGATCCGCTTATTATTTATCCATCAAAGGAAAAGTATGCAGAATCGTATGACCAGCCGTATTTCGAAATGATGGCGAGGTTCCAGTCGTTGCTTCGAAAAAAGGACTGTCTCCTGATGGTCGCAGGTTATGGTTTCGCAGACAAACATATTAATAGCGCCATTATTGAAGCGGTTCGACAGAATCCAAGCTTCCATCTGCTAATCGTAGATTATGGCGAAGAAGTCGAGGTGGAGAACGGCCAGAAGAACCGTGTAATAAATTTGGATTTCTATCGGAAAGTGTTCACCGATATCAGGAGCAATGTGACTATTGTGCAAGGGACTTTTGATAGTTTCGTAAATGACATGCCGCTTAACAAAACGTATCGCGTTGACAATTCAAGAGAAATAGTTAATCGCACTGGAGATGAGAGGTGAATCGGAATCCATTTAACGCTACTCGATTTCTGGGGTATGTGAATGAGGTTACTCCTCAGAAGGTTAGCATACACATTCCGTCAGCTTGGTTGCTTTCTCAATTTCGAATTGAGGGAGAGACTATTTCGGGCGGTAATGTTGGTGAATATGTTGCAATCGAAGGTGAGCGTTATGGTTTTGTGGCGAAGATTTCTTCCTTAAAACTTCCGGATAGTGAGCGTAAGGCGCTGAGTGAGAAAGCGGTTAATGATGAGGGGTCTCAATTTCATCCTATTGCAGAAGCTGAGTTGCTGATGTCCTTCAAGATGGCTGATCCGCAGGCCGTAGAGAAAACAGCATCGCGATTTCCTGAAATCGGTTCTCGCGTATATGCGGTGTCTGCTGCGTACATTCAAATGGTTCTCTCAGCAGATAATCGGCGAATGGTTGTAACGAAAATGCCTGTGGTTCAATTAGGTGGGCTGGTATCAAACGGGGTGCCATGTAATCTGTCATTGAATGCATTGTTTGGACGGCATTGTGCTGTCATTGGCACAACTGGGAGTGGAAAGAGTCACACAGTTTCCAAACTTTTGTACGCATTGGTGGAAGAGACTGGAAATAAGATTGTTATCCTTGATCCGACGGGTGAGTATTCTACGTTTGACGATAATGTCGCTGTAGAATCGCGTATCATGGGACAGACGTGTCATTTCCCATACAGGCAGTTGAGCATAGCTGATTTATTTTATTTGCTCCGTCCTACGGCTCAGTCTCAGCGCCCGATATTGGCACAGGCCATACGCTCGCTTAAGACTGTTGCACTTGCGAAACGACAAGGAGACAAAACATTGGACTCCTATATAGATGAACAGGGCTGTTTAAAAAAGATGGGTATGGAGAAACGCGCGGTTAGGGGCTTTCAGTATAAAAACATTAATGCGATTGAAGACGAGTATTGCTCGTTTGACATCAAGCTATTAGGTTTTCAGATTAAGGCGGAGTGTGTATTTGAATCTGCGCGAGACAATGCGACACAGAGGGATGATCCGTCGCGCTGGGGAGGCTTTGACGTAAGAATGAATGATTATCAGGCGTCGCTGAAACTTCGAATCCAAGAGTTGTTAGCATCGAATGAATTTAACGCTTTGTTTAATTTCAAGGGCGATCAGCCGGAAACATCAATTTCAGCAGTTGACTTGTTTAAGGGCTTTTTAGCGGACAAAAATAAGCGTGTGTTGAGGTTGGATTTCTCGCAAACATCGTCGTCGTTCTCGGCTCGTGAGATTGTAGCAAATGCGATTGCCAAGTTCTTGTACAATCAAGCGAAGAACAAGGACTATCTCAAGTCCCCGCTAGTGCTGATTTTGGATGAAGCTCATTTGTTTGTTAACAAGCGTTTGCTGGATGCAGATCAGAATGTTATCCCATTGGATGCCTTTGATTTAATAGCCAAAGAGTGTCGAAAGTTTGGACTCTTTTTATGCCTGTCTACGCAGATGCCTCGAGATATCCCGGTTGGTACTTTGAGTCAGATGGGCGCATTTATCGTCCACCGATTGATCAATGAACAAGATCGAAGAACAGTTGAGATGGCATGTTCGTCTGCATCTAAAGTTGCATTGGAGTATTTGCCCGCTTTAGGTCCTGGTGAAGCGTTGATTACAGGTGTAGAATTTGCGATGCCGTTGGTTGTGAAAGTTTCGATGCCAAGATATCGGCCAAACTCTGCAACGCCGCAGTTAAGTGTGAAACAGGAGGGATAGCATTGAACTTTAGCTTCTTTTATGTTGCCGACAACGAGCAACTTCGCCGGGTTGCCTTTGCAAAGAGGGTTGTTGCGTTATACGCTCCTAATGTGAGCGTCGTGGTAGCACTGGAGGACGGAGCCGCCCAGACATCACTCGAATGTGGATCGCGCGGCCCTGCCGCCAGGATGGTGCTTGGAAGCGTGCGTGCCGCCAAGATGATACTTGGATGCTGGCGGAATGTCTTGCAACATGGCGTGAGGTAGTGGCATGGCGATTCAGGCAACAACGGCGATAAAGATGACGAAGGCCACCATGAAGCGGCTGAAGGGTTTCGATTACAAGAAGCCCTACTTCTACATGGTGACGCTGAAGCGCCGGGAAGGCCTGCGGCCGTTTTGCGCGATTACGAAGGAGAAAGAGCCGCCGAAAGACGCGAAGGGAAGGCCGCGCTATCTGATCACCAACGAGCTGACCGAGGCTTTTGCTCGGGTGATTCGCGAGTTTCACACGAAGTGGTGGGGCCTTTGGCCGATCGAGTGCTTCATCATCATGCCCGATCATCTTCACCTGCTGATCCATATTAAAGATACCGGCGATCAGATGGCGCTTGGGAAGTATGTTTATCAGCTGATGAAGGCGCTTGCTGTGGAATACTGGCGCCTGACGGGGCGGGATGTGGCCGGACGGGGCCGGCCACACAACACTCTTATCGGAGAGGGAGTGGGCTCTTATAATCAGAGTGGTGTGTCGCCCGCTCCATCGGGCAACACCCCCCAACCCGCTCCACCGAGCGACAATGCGAAGGCTGCCCCCATCTTCGAGCATGATTGGCACGATTGGATCGTGAAGAAGGATGGCCAGCTCGCGGCCTTTACGCGCTATATTCGCGAAAACCCTGAGCGGGCTTGGCTCCGGCAGCAGAACCGCCAGTATTTCGGTGCGGTTCGCAAAGTTTCTTTTCTTGACCGCGAGTGGTTCGCCTACGGTAATCTGGCGATTCTCGAGTTGCCGGTCTTGAAGGCAGTGAAGGGCCATCGCACCACGAAGCCCGGCTCGCCCGAATGGCAGGAGCTCGTTGATGAATGCGCGCGCATCGGGCCGGGTGGTGCGGGCGTGGGCACCTTCATGAGCCCGCTTGAGAAAGAATGTGGGAATGCCATCGCCGCAGCCGGCGGCAAGTGGGTGGTTCTTTCGCCTGATGGCTTTTACGATCGTTGGCATCCGCCGCGCGAGAAAGAGCGCTTTTGCGCCGAAGGGCGCATGCTCTTCCTTTCTCTTTATCAAGTGCTGGATCGCCAGCCGACCAAGCAGGAACTTTACCACCGCTGCCACGAGATGGGCGATATCGTTGTAGCGGGACTGGGGGCGGATAATGTATAATACGCATGGAGGCATTTATGGCATTACCAGTAAACATTGACGATCTCGTGAACCACCGCAAGGTGGAGTGGGCTCGCATCGAGTACAAGGAAGGGTGGAATCCAGAGCGGATTGCCCACACGATCTGCGCTTTTGCCAATGACATTGACAATTGGGGCGGTGGGTATGTCATCATCGGCGTTGCCGAGGAAAACGGTCGCCCTGTGTTTCCGGTAACGGGGATTGAACGAAACGAGATTGACCAGATTCAGAAAGAACTGCTGAATGTCTGCCATCTCATTGAGCCGGTCTATATGCCGGTTGTCGAGCCATGCGTGTACGAGGGCAAGCATCTACTGATCGTCTGGGTGCCGGGAGGGTGCGAGCGTCCGTATAAATGCCCCGAACATATTGCCACGGGGGTGAAGTCGCCCAAGGCCTACTACATCCGCAAACTTGCGAGTACCGTCAAGGCGACCAGTCAGGACGAGAAGGAACTTTTTGAACTGACGGGGGACGTGCCGTTCGATGACCGCCCGAACGTTCATGCCGACATTACCGACCTCAAGATGAATCTGCTGGTCGAGTATCTGCATGAGGTCGGCAGTGATCTCGCGAACAGCGCCGAGGAGATGTCGGTCGCCGATGTAGCCCGTAACATGCAGATTGCGACCGGACCGGCGGAGTGCTTCAAGCCGAAGAACGTTGGGCTCATGTTCTTCAATCCGCATCCCGAGAATTTCTTCCGATGCGCGTGGATTGACGTTGTGGACAAACCCGACCCGACTGGCGAGGGCATGGTTGAGCAAACGTTCCGGGGGCCGCTCCATGTGCAGCTCCGCTCGGCGCTTGACTACATCAGGAATCGCTTTCTGCGCGAAAAGATCTTCAAGTACGATGATCGTCCTGAGGCTGGCCGTTTTTGGATCTATCCCTATCGAGCGATTGAAGAAGCGTTGGCAAACGCCGTTTACCACAAGTCATATCGAATTGCGGAGCCCATCACCGTCGTGGTGACGCCCGAGGCGATGACGATTTCCAGTCTGCCAGGACCAGAACGGTCAATTACGGATGCCGACCTCGCCGCTTGCCGTATGATTGGCCTCCACTATCGCAACCGGCGCATCGGTGACTTCCTCAAAGAGCTCGACCTAGTTGAAGGACGTAATACGGGCGTCCCCGTTATCGTGAATGTCATGCGTGAGAATGGTTCTCCGCCGCCAGTCTTTTCTTCCCCCGAAAATCGAGATTGGCTCTCCGTCACGTTGCCAGTCAATCCCCATTTCTGTGAAATGACCAGTGAAATGGAAAACCCCATTTCACAGAGAACTGCACTGAAAACTGCACTGAAAACTACGGCGAAGCAAGGTTTAGCTACTTGCAAAAAAATGCATGATACGGGCGATTGTTCGCAAGAAAGTGGCCACGTTGTATCGGTTGTCACGGCAGAAGAGGAGCTGGAGCAGATAGAAATTGCACTCAAAATTGCACTCGAAATTGCACCACAAAAATTTAGGGTGCAAAAATCTGAGAAGATACGCAAGCGAATGGCCAAAATCATTCAATGTCTTTTACGCAATAGCCAGACAAACATAGCAGAACTTGTTACGACTATGAATGTGTCTCTGAGAACGTTGAGGGCAGATGTCTTATTGCTGAGGAACATTAATGTTTTGAAACGTATTGGAGCCGATAAGAACGGTTCTTGGGGCGTTCTGCTCAAATGGTGAGGTAATCGCATGAATCCGACGATCGTAGGGCAGGAGCTGAGGGAGAATTTCGAGGATCTCCTGCGGACGCAATTTCCGCTGAATCCTGAACAGGGGGCGTTCCAGCACCTCTGGGACGATTTTTTCCAGTCGCCGGAGCGTCTCGTGAAGGGGCCTTACCTCCAGCTGCCGCTACCCTTCAGGAAATCCACGAACTCGGCAGAGCTGACGCGGTTCGCCCCTGCGATGGCGAAACTGCCTTACATGCCCTACCTCCACCAGACTCGGGCGTTCGACCGGATCACCGCGCCGCATTTCAAGCCGACCCTTGTGGCGACGGGTACAGGCTCCGGCAAGACGGAGTGCTTCACCTGGCCGATTCTCTCGTATTGCGCCCAGTTCCGTGATACGCCTGGCATCCGGGCGATCATCATCTATCCGATGAACGCGCTGGCGACGGACCAGGCGCGACGTCTTGCGGAGACGATTGACGCCCATCCGGGGCTGAAGGGCGTCAACGTGGGATTGTACATCGGCGAGGATTCCCATCGTGGCGGACGCGACAAGGAGATGGGCAAGGACCACGTCATCACCGACCGCGATGCAATCCTGCAGTCTCCGCCGCAGATTCTTCTCACGAACTACAAGATGCTCGACTACATGCTGATCCGCGAACGGGAGAAGCCGCTGTGGGAAAAGAACGATCCGACGACGCTCAAGTATCTCGTGGTCGACGAGCTGCATACGTTCGACGGCGCGCAGGCCGCCGATCTCGCCTGTCTCGTGCGGCGACTCAAACTTCGTCTCCGCATGGACGACGGCGCGCTGTGCTGCATCGGCACGTCGGCCACGCTTGGAACGGGCGAAACCGCGCTTGCGGATATTCGTTCTTACGCGGCGAAGATATTCAGCCGCGAATTCGACGGCGACTCGGTCATCCCCGAATCACGAATCGAGTTCCACGAGATGAAGTCGCTTACGGGCGATCCCGTATTCGAAGACGAGTACGTGGAGGCGCTTTTCGCGATACTGAACCATCAGGTCAGGACGGTCGATGATGTCGCGGCGAAGATGGTGGAGCTGACGAAAGGTGGAGCGCTTGGAAACGGCGAGATGACGCTGGAGGAGGCTCGGTCAAAGATCCGTGAAGTCTGCCAGCGGCTTTTGGATTTACGCGCGGCCAAGGGACGGGACTATCCGGAAGTGCGGCTCCAGTACTGGATGCGCGAGCTGGCGCGCATGGTGGTCAGCCTCCCGCGCAAGGGTGCGCATCATCCGCATCTTGAGTTCTCGGACGACCTGACCGATCCCAACAAGCTGTTTGACGAGTCCGGCAAGGACAACGCATACGCCGACACGGATGGCGAAGCCAAGGAGCGCGTAAACTATTTCCCTGCCGTGAACTGCAACAAGTGTGGTTCTATCGGCTGGGCGGCGCTGCGCATGCGCGACCATGACGGCATTGAGGGTCACCGCAGGACGATCTACGAACACTTCATGGCTGGCCATAAAAGAGATGATGTTGTCATTGTTTATCCTGTGCTGAAAAACGAGAATCTTAAGCATCTTAAAGAGAAGTTGCGATTCTTATGCCCCAAATGTCTAACACTTGCAGATCGTGACGATTGCGCTGAATGCCATTGCAGAAGAATTCGTGTACTTGTGCAAAAGGCGAAAAGGGTAGGCACTGACATGTATGGGCGACCACTATATGGCCACACATGCCCGTATTGCGGAGGCGACCATGGGCACTTGCTCTTGATCGGCATGAGGTCGCCGACGATGCTTTCGAACTACATCTCTTCCATCACGACCTCGAAGGCCAACACCGACAAGAAGATCATTGCCTTCAGCGACAACGTGCAGGATACGTCCCATCGCGCGGGATTCTTCGGCGGACGTACCTGGGCAGCGACGTTTCGCGGACATGTCGCGCATTATTTCAGCGAAGTGCTCCATTGTGCGCCGACGCCGTACAAAGATTTCGCGGACGGGTTCTGGTCCTACCTGCTGTCGCGCCACGGCGGGGATGTCCGTGAAATATTCGGGGAGGTGATCCCGCAGGATCTGAAATGGCTGAACGCTTGGACGGATCTGACCGGCCCGAAGGCGAAGACGCCTGGCGAGACGGATCTGAAGCGGCTAGAGACGCGCATCTGGTGGGAGCTTGCGCTTGAATTCGGATGCAGGTCGCAGATCGGGCGAACCTTGTCGAAGGTCGGGATATGCGAACTGAAACCGGATTTGCCGTCCCCCGACGATTCGATCTGGACCGAAATGGCGGAGGCTCTCTGCAACAAGACAGGTCCGCTCATGCAGTTCCACGGCAAACCATGGGCGATGCGCGAGTGCGTCGAGGAGATTGCCAACGCCCTTATCCGGAACGGTTCGTTCGATGATGGCAGGGGCGTGTTGCGATTGGCCATTCTCGTGCGCGGCGGCCTTGCGGTCCGGCGGTTCCCTGTCCAGGGGTCTGAAGGAATCTTGAAAAGCATGGACCGCAGGGGATCGCACGTTGCGGTGCCGGGCATCCAGCTCGGGAAGAGCAAGCTCAAATCTGATTATACCCTTTCGCTCGAAGATGGCTCGGCGTCGGTCGAAGAGCTGGGCGGGCGGTTCAAGCTTGACGCCGCCTCGCTTGTGGAGATATTCGGCCATCTTGCTGGGCTGAAGATTGTCGAGCCCTTTGAAAGGACTGGGCATTCCCGCTACTGGTATCTTTCGCAAACAGCGATCAAGGTCTGTCCGTGCGTGTCGTTCGACGCGTCCAATCCGTTCCGCAGGCAGTATCTGGACGGAGACGTGCATCGGCTCAATCCGGTGGAACACACGGGACTCCTCAAGCGTGACGAGCGCGAGGCGCTGGAGAAGGCGTTCAAGGCGAAGGAGAAGCACACGTGGTATCCGAATCTCATTTCGGCGACGCCGACGCTGGAGATGGGCGTTGACATCGGCGACCTTTCAAGCGTGCTTCTGTGCAGCGTGCCGCCTACGCAGAGCCAGTTCGTCCAGCGCATGGGACGCTCCGGACGCGCCAACGGCAGCGCGCTCAACGTGACGGTCGCGAACGCGAAGCCGCATGACCTCTACTTCTTCCGCGAGCCGAGGGAGATGATCAGCGGCACGGTGACGAGTCCCGGCGTGTTTCTCGACGCCGTGGCGATCCTTTCGCGCCAGTATGTGGGATATGCGCTGAGTGAATGGATGCTGGCCAATCCGCGCAACAAGCTTCCGCTTGAGGTCGGCAATATGCTCGCCGGCATCAAGCGGGATGCGGAGCATGCGTTCCCCCGCAATTTCTTCGAGTGGTACAAGGCCGAGCGACATCGTCTTTACAACAGTTTCTACAAGCGCGTTGGCGGCGACGTCGACTATGACACGGCGGAACAGCTCAAGAAGTTTGCGTTTACGGACGACGAAAAGGAGGACGGCCTCATCGGGCGCTTCACGAAGGAGGTGTCCGCAACGTCCATGACGCTCAAGAACTATGTGGACAAGCGCGATGCGTTGAAACACCTCAGGAAAGAGGTCGAGAAGGACTCTGGCCTGACGGAGGAGAAGCGCGCCGAGATGCTTGAGGCCCTTGCGCTTGAGGCGAAGGCGTATCAGGCCCTGGTGGTCGATCTCAAGGCGCAGAAGATGGTGGAGTGGCTGAGCGACACGGCGGCGCTATTGCCGAACTACGCATTTCCCGAGCCTGGCGTGTTCCTGCAATCGATTCTCTGGCGCAAGGAATCCAGGACAAAACCGCCCAAGTTCGAACCGTTCGAGATTTCGCGTCCGGCTTCATCGGGCTTGACGGAGCTCGTTCCCGGTTCCGAGTTCTTCGGGCACGGGCATCATGTCAAGATCGACCAGGTGGATCTCCAGAAGTACAACAAGGACGAGCTGGAGAAATGCGAGTGGAGGTTTTGCCCGAACTGCGACCACATCGAGCCCAACAGGTCGGATATCGGGGCTGAGTGTCCGGTTTGCCATGCGTCGTGGGCGGATGGCGGCCAGGTGCTCAAGATGATTCCGGCGCGGCAGTTCATCACGGTCAAGCAGTCGTCAGAAACCCTGAACGACGACTCGTCGGACCAGCGTCGACCGGAGTTCTACGACACGAAGAAGTTCTTCGAGCGCAAGGCGGTGGGATCCGTCTGCAAGGGGTATGTGTGCGAGAGCGAGGAGATCCCGTTCGGGTTCGAGTACATCTCGCACATGATCATGCGGGAGGTCAACTTCGGCAAGCGCGGCAAGCGGTCGGACGGCGTGACGCTTCCGGTGGTCAACGCGGAGACGGTGCAGGGGCTTGGCTTCACCGTCTGCCCGGAATGCGGTAAGGCGCTGCCTTCTGCCGAGATGGATCGATTCACACATACGAAGAACTGTTCGGCGAACGTCCGTGAAGCGGGGGGTGATGGCGACGCGCGGCAGATGCTCAACGTCAATTTCTACCGCGAGTACGAGACGGAGGCGCTTCGGATTTTCGTGCCGGCGCTTGGTGCAGACGACGAGGTGCAGATGTCGTCGTTCATGGCCGCGTTGCAGCTCGGCCTCAAGGAGCATTTCAGAGGGCAGGTCGATCACCTGGCAATGGAGGTACAGTCGCTGCCGGACAGGGAGAATGGCGTCCGCAATCGGTACGTCATTCTGTACGACGGCGTTCCTGGAGGCACCGGCTACCTGAAGCAGTTCGTGTCGGATAAGGATCGGCAGACGCTTCTCTTCAAGGTGCTTGAGCTGGCGCTGAAGAAGCTCAAGGCATGCGCGTGCGGGAAATCGGCGGAGAGCGACGGCTGCTATCATTGCCTCTACCGCTTCCGCGACATCGGCGGCAGGCAGAACGTCTCGCGCCGTGCCGCGATCAGGCTTTTGTCGGACATCGTGCCGCTCAAAGGGACCGTGAAGCCTGCGGAAGGGGAGAGCATCTACAACCCGAGCGCATACACGAAAGCGTTGGAGAGCGAGCTGGAACGCAAGTTCGATGCCCGGTTGTGCGAATTCGTCGACCATTTCGGCGACAAGGGGGCGAGGCAAGACGGCTTCACGCAGGGGTTCGTGCCGGGAATGAAGTTCACGATTCCAGGCGACCGGCGCTTTGGCGGCGATGAGAGCCCGAAGACCTGGGAGGTTGTGCCGCAGCAGGAGTTTGGACCGAACGAGGGTGCGCTCGTCATGAGCAGGCCCGATTTCGTGTTCTATCCGTTCGACGAGGACACGAAGCGGAAGGCCAAGCCGGTCGCCGTGTTCACGGACGGATGGCAGTTCCACAAGGACATCGCGGACCAGGACATCCTCAAACGGGTGGCGTTGATGAAGGCGGGGTTCCGCGTGTGGTCGTTGGCTTGGAGGGATGTCGTCAAACCAGACGCCGACAACCCTCCGCCGCCGATGCCGGATTGGATGAAAGCCGTCAATGGGAATCCGCAGCGCAATGTGTTCGGCGAACGGTTCTTTGGCGGGGACAAGTCGCGTGCCGGATTCTGGAAGGAAAACTTCAATTCGGCAAAGCAGGAGATCGATCGCCTCTTTGCGTATCTGCAGGTGGGCGATGACGAGGTGTTCCGTCTTCACGCAAAATACGAAGCCATGCTGCTGGCGATGCCGCCGAAAACGGCAACCAGGTCATTGGTTCCGCCGACGGGGTGGGGCGGATTGCTCGCGGGGGATGCAGTTGGCGATGTCTCGCTGGATGGATTCGAGGCAAGGGTGGCAATAAAAAGGGATGCTTCCGCCTCTCTGCATGCGAATGTCAATGTCGTCGCGTCGTTGGACGACAAGGTTGCGCTGGAGCAGGATGCATGGCAGAAGTTCTTCGGCTTCGCCACGTATTTCCAGTTCCTTGACGGCGGTGCGCTGTTCTTCACCGAGAAAAGCAAGGGGCATTCGTTCTGGCAGCAGGTTGCAAACGTGGCCGATCCGTCTGTGAGTACGCCGGAGTGGGCACGCGCCTTTGAAGATGTCGAGGGCGATCCGCTCATGACCGCCGTGCTGAATGCGCTGAAGGATTCCGGCGTTCCGGCGCCCGAGTGCTGCTGCGACATAGCCGGGTCTGACGGCGGAATGGTCTGCAGCCCGTGGATGAAGTGGGAGGACGAGCGCATCTGCGTGATCGGCGAGGATGACGACGTGCCGGAGGGCTGGACGGTTTTGAAGATTTCCGCGTCGATGAGCGTAGAAGAAATCGTAATTCTCATCAGAGGAGCATTCAACAATGGCTAACAAGATCATCATCAGCCGCGCGTTCTCCAAGGAGCTTGCGGAGCACTCGCGCCAGGTACAGAAGGGTGTCAACGCCATCTACGGCAAGTTGATGCAGCCCGAGGGCGTGAACGGACTCAACCTCGAGACGATCAAAGGCGCGTCAAGCACATCGATCAAGTCCGTCAGGCTGAACGACAATTTCCGGGTTGTCCTGCATCAGGACAAGAAAGGGAACTTCACGTTCCTCTATGTTGGTACGCACGAGAAGGCGTACGACTGGGCGACGCGCAACCGGTTCGAGGTGAATGCCTTCACGGGCGAACTCCAGATTTATGTGGTCGACATCCCAGAAGTGAAGGAGGCGCAGGCAGTCGCAGCCGCAGTTGACGTCACGGAGACGAAGGGGCCTTTCGCAAAGAACCCTGCGGACGCCGACTTGCTTCGTCTTGGCGTTCCGGAGGCGCAGATCCCGCTCGTTCGTTCCCTGAAGGATGAAGACGACATCCTCCAGCATGAGAGCGAATTCCCGCGAGGAGCTTTCGACGCGATCCTGCTTTTGTTCGATGGCAAGACTCCCGACGAGGTGGCCAGGGAACTGGAACTCCCCGGATCCTCCTGCGACACGACCGACGACGTGTTCAAGGCCGTCCAATCGAGCGAACTGTCGCAGGGAGAATTCGCCTTTGCGTCAAACGAGGCAGAATTGGATGCGATTCGCAAGGCGGGGCTTGCGCAGTGGCGCGTCTTCCTGCATCCGTCCCAGCGGAAGATCGTGAAGAAGGACGCCAACGGCCCTGTCAAGGTCCTGGGAGGGGCCGGTACGGGAAAGACGGTCGTGGCGATGCATCGGGTAAAGTATCTGTTGGAGAGAAGCGGTTTTACGGGCAGGATTCTCTTTACGACCTATTCAAAGAATCTCGCCGAGGACGTCCAAGCCCTGTTGACGGATCTTTGCGGGGAGGAATTGATGAAGCGCGTTGATGTGGTCAACCTCGATGCCTGGGCCTCGCAGTATGTGAAGGCTTCGGGGGTGGCGGTGAAGTATCTTGACGATGAAAAAGCCCGGTCGATCATGCGGTCGGTCAAGGGGCTGGTCGAAGGTGGTGACGATTGGACCGACGAGTTCCTGCTCCGCGAGCGGGTGAACGTGATTCTCGCGAACGAGATAACATCTTTGCCGGGGTATCTGCGGACGTCGCGCACGGGACAGGGGACGCGTCTCTCGGCGCAGCAGAAGCGGGGCGTGTGGAATGTGCTTGAAGCATACGGGCGTGAAATCTCGAAAGAGGGTTACAGGGATGCCGACGAAGTGATGATCATGGCCGCAAAGCTGCTTGAAAAGGATCCTGTCGGTTCGCCCTATGCGTCCGTGGTGGCGGATGAGGTCCAGGACTTCGGCGCGCCGGCATTGCGCCTCCTGGCGGCACTTTCAGGGAACACGAAGGAGAAGCCCGTTCCGAACTCGCTCATGGTCGTAGGCGATGCGCATCAGCGCATCTACGGCAAGCGCGCCATTCTCGGGCGCTGCGGAATAAATGTTGTCGGACGGTCGCACAAGTTGCACGTCAACTACCGCACGACGGACAAAATTCGTCGTCGGGCGGTCGCCATTCTGGAGAGTGTCAAGGCGGATGACCTTGACGGTGCCGAAGACAACAACAAGGGACTGCATTCGCTTGTTCTGGGTGTTCCGCCGGCCGAGTCGCGCTTTGACACGTTTGAACACGAGATGGATGCCATCGCCGCGGCAATCAGAAAATGGCACGACGATGACAACGCGGCCGGAGATAAACGCGAGTTCGGGGACTATGCCGTTCTCGTCCAGAACAATGCCTTGTGCGCTTCCGTCGTGGCGGCGTTGGAAAAGCGAGATGTTCCGGCGATACATCTCAAGGCGTATTCGTCGCAGCGCGGCAAGGACGAGGATCGCGTGCGGGTCGCAACGATGTACCGTGCCAAGGGCCTTGAGTTTGCAGGTGTGGCCGTGGCTGAAATCAACCGGGGAACATGGCCGTTTGTTCCAGCTGACTTCGAGGAGATGGATGCCGTGTCCCAAAGGATATCCATTGATCGCGAACGCAGCCTTCTTTACGTGGCCCTCACTCGCGCGATGAAGCATGCGATGATCACAGGCGTGGGCGAACCACCTGCTGAATTGATTCGCCCCTGAACAGAAAGACCTGAAGGAACAAATCGGCCTCGAGAACCGCAAGACGCGCTGCGTAAACGAGGCGACGTTGCCAATCATAACGTGACCCCCCCTCGTGCCTTGAGAAAAGTAGTAGATTTGTGGAAAGGGAAAAGATGATTGACCTCACCAGAACATTTGTGACGAGCGACCACCACTTTCGATACTGGAAGCACCCGGTCCATTTGCACTGCGAAAGCACGGAAGAGGAGGAGCGTGAGCATATCGCGCTTTGGAACAGCATCGTCGGAAAGGGCGACCTGGTGTTTTACGTCGGCGACTTCTGCGACGGGACGGACCACGACCTCCAGGAAATCCGCGGCCAGCTGAACGGACGGATGATCCTCATAAAAGGCAACCATGACATGAACAGCGACGAGGCGTATCGCCAGGCATTTGAGGATGTGTTGGAAGAGAAGCGCATCGACGAACTGAACCTACGGCTGATTCATGTAAAGGATAAAGCGGAAGGTCTGCGTCCAGGCGAGCGGGTGATCTATGGACATCAGCACCGGGGAATCTCCCTGCGGCCGGCAACGACCTCCGATTCGATCTGCGTATCCGCGAAGTGGCACGGGTGGAGGCCGCTGGCGCTCGCGGAGGCGATCCGGCAGATGGATGCCGTCAACTAAGCTCCCGCGCGGTCGGGCGGGGTAATGCGGTCGTAACAAGTTGCGACCCTCCCGGCGTAGGAGGCGTAAGAATACAGTGGGGAGACGGTTTTGAATATTGGTGAGTGGCTTGATGGATTGGTTGTTGTAAGGGTTGGTTGTGGTGAGGTGGGCGGCGCCTTCGGGCGCCGCCCTTATTTTATGGAGGAACATGAAAATGATCGAATTGCAGTATGAATCGAAGTTTGACGGGTTTCTGGTTGACTTGCGGGTCGGCCCGGTGGAGGAGCTGAACCAGGCGATGTTCGGCGGCGAGCCGGTGTTCACCTACAAGCACGGTGCCACGGTGTCGGCGGACACGATGCCGGCGGAGACGTTCGGCTGCCTCGTGTGGGTGGAGAGGCACGACGGCTCTCCGGAGAGCGTCGCCACGCTCTTCCACGAGCTCGTCCACGCCTCCGCCCTGCGTTTCGCGAAGAGCGGCGTGTTCAGGCGCAAGCCGAGGCCGAAGGACGTCTCGTCCGGCCTCGCGTCATTCGACGAGCTGATGGCCAATTCAGTTGGGGAACTCGGCGAGGCGTTTCTGGGGGCGATAATGAATCAGGGCGCCGGTGCGAAATGAGATGCCAAGATGCGGCAAACCGTAAGATTGCATATTTGCCGGAGTTCTTGTTTGTGAAAGGAATGACACATGAACACACCTAAAAAGAAACGCAAGATGGTGCCGATGTATTCGGCAGCGGATTTTTTCTCCGGTAAGAAGAATGCGAAACCGGTTGGCTGGATGAGCGATCCGGACGAACCCGGTCCCGTGATTCTCGACCGGAAGTCGTGGGAGAAACTGGTGGGCATCGGGCTCTCCGAAAAAAGTACGACGTAAGATGTCGCCGGGTTCATCGTTGATCATCAATGCCGAAAGTCATGGCCGCCCCGGGTGGGGCGGCCTTTTATAACCCTTAAGTGGAAAAATCATGTCAACAAATCAATCGCCCCTGAAACTTGAAGCTGTAAGGTACGAACAATGACGCTGTTCCTCTTATGGTAAAGGAGATAATCATGCAGAAAGACCTGAAGGAACAACTTGCCCGATGCATCGAGCTGATGCAGAAGGACGTAGCCGAATTCGAGGCGAAGTACCAGGGGCGCTTCGCCGAGCAGCCGCACATCGGGCTTGGGAACCGCAAGACGCGCTGCGTAAACGAGGCGACGCTCCCGATAATCACATGCCACCCCTCGTGCCTTGAGAAGTGCGCGGGGACCTGCTACGTGATCAACATCTGCACGAAGCCGCGGCCGAGCTGCCGCAGATGCGAGGCGCGGAACACGGTCCTCCGCCGCATCGACCCGAACGCGTACTACGAGCACTTTTACCGCGAGGCGGAGCGCCTGCACCTGCCGATCCGCCTTTCAGACGGCGGCGACTTTGAGGACGCCGAGCAGGTGAAGGCCTGCATAGCCGCCGCGCGCCGCCACCCGAATGTGCACGCGATCCTCTACACGAAGCGCATCGAGCTTTTGCCGGAGCTTGTCGACTGCCCCGCGAACCTCCACGCCCGCTACTCCGCCTGGGAGGGCGACGAAGCGGGGGAGGCGGAGGCACGTCGGCTTGGATTTGACGTGACGCACGTTGTTTGGGATGGCACGGGGAACTGTCCGTATCAGAAGTCACTTGCGCGCTTTCTTGCCCGCAAGCACGAGATTGTCCGCGCGCTGCGCGCACAGGGGATCGACGCCAAGACGGCAAACAAGCGCGCCGAGCGCCTCGCGGGGACCCCGGCATCGAGGTTGTGGTGGAACATACGGCAAGGCAGTACTGGTGAATGGATCTTGAAGGTGGAAAGGAAAGACGATGAAAGACGAAGCAGAGAAATGCACGGAGACGCGGGAGGGAACTCCCGTCCGCGTCCCATACATCGGCAAGCCCGAGAAAAAGCGGAAGTGCTGGCGGGGTGGGCTTTAAATTAGTCGCAACGTTGATGCGCTTTCTCGCGTTCTGAACGTCAGGTGCCGTTGCGGCACCTGATTTTTTTGCATTTCCTTGTTGCACCGCACGGCAGGCCTGTGCTATAATACGGGCTATTTCACG
>JAFRSR010000275.1 GCA_017427485.1 Kiritimatiellia bacterium | reverse complement strand
GTCACGCGGGACGCGTGACCCTACCATGCGGTCGCGACGGGGCGCGACCCTCCCGTGGTTTCGGGCCGGTGGCGGGTTGCTTTTCGCCGCGCAATCGCGTCACGAAAAGCCGTACCCGCCGATGTCAAAGATCAATTTTGCGTTCCCCTTCACAGTTCCTTTCAAAGGGAACAGGGGAAAGTATATCCCATTCCCCCGCCCAACGCAAGCGGGATTTTGGGAGTTGAAGTTTCGCGCGCGGTTTTGGATGTGAATGCGCGGCTGTGCTAAGACGCCGCCTGGAAGGCGGCTTTCCCAGTTAGACGGCTCGCCCGGACTCCTCGCCCCACCCTGCGGCCGCGACGGAGCGCGGCCCTCCCGCTGGTGGTCTCAATGTCTCATGTCACCCCGGCAGGTCTCGGGTCTCAGGTCTCAGGTCCGCGCGCCCATGGCAAACTTTCCATGCAGCGGACACGCGCGCGGCGAAGCCGACGAGCCAGTGCGTAAGCCATTAGTTCGAGCGGTGTTCGCGGGCGTGCGCCGCCAAGATGGCGGCTCTCCATGCGGCGGTCGCGGGGCTAACGCATTGCCATCGGTCGCAGCAAGCTGCGACCCTCCCGTCGGCCGCGACAAGCGCGGCCTCTGCGGCTTACTATTATTTGGCTTGTGACATCTTGTCGATTAAATCGTTCACCCACGAGGTCGCATCATCACAAGACGGCAAAACGGCAAGGTCGCCTTTCGTCTTGTCGTACGCCATCCGCCATTCATCCGTTATTTCCAGCTTTGGCGGCCATGACTGTTCCTTGCGATTGGCGAAAACCCGTTCGCATATCTGTTTCACTTCACGCAAGTCAACGTTTTCGTGCGCCATGATGAGCTGAAGATCCACCAAGTCCTGCGCCCTGACGAATTTCTCGTCCGTCGCCCCATGCAGTTTCTGCGCAATCTGATAGGGTATGCGCATGAGCGGCACCGGCTTGGGTTCCGGAAAACCGAGATTGGCGAACATGGTCTTCAGTTCATCGCCCAAGGGAACAAGATCGAACTCGTCTGCATCTCCGACCTCGTTGTAGGAAACTTCAAGCGTCACGGTGCACCACGCACGGTTTCTATATGTCAGCTTGACTTCAAATGGCTGCATCACATACACTTCAGGGACATTACGGGGATGCGCCTTCGGCATTCTCACAAGGCGTCCAGAAAAGCCATTCCACCCACTCGCCAGACGGCTGTTGAAACGTGCGACGAATTCGGTTTCCGCCACGTTTCTCGCCGCGTCAAAATCCATGGTATATCGCGTGGTCGCACTACCATACCGCAGTTTGAGCGAACCTCCGCCTCGCATGACGGCCCCGTCAAGGAACTGTCCCACGATCACATTCGCCATCATCGTGCGGAGACGGACACCATTTTCATCTGTGTCGACAGACTTGCGAATGGCACGTTCGAGAAAGGCCACATTATGCGGAGGTTTCATCCTTGATCTCCTTGATTAGTTTCCGATATTCCGGTTCAAGAATATAACCTTGGCGAAATCCCTCCTTTGCGGCTCGAATTCGCCTATCCTTTCGCACGCTCCCCCGTGTTACACGTATGGCATCCGCTACGCCCTGCATGGGGACTCCATCATAGTTGTCAATCGAATTGACCTGTGTTTTCACGATTCTTATGCCTTGACCGACATTTCTTCGAGCACGAACAGGGGTGGCCACATAGATCCATGTCGGGTTTGTGGGAATCAGATTCAACATTCCAAGAACTGATTCACCGTATAAGACAGCCCCCGTCCCGGAAGCCAACACAGCACGTACGTATGGTTCAATTGCAGAAGGCGGATAATTCGCAATTCTGTAAACCCCTCGTGCGTGCTTCTCCAGTCGTCCTATCTTCATCCACCGATCAAGTTCGCATGACCGAACGCCCACCTTGCGTGCTATCGCAGATGTGAAGTAACCATGGCAATCAGAAGCCAACATCTGTATCTCGTCATAGTGTGACATGGCAATATAGTAACAAAATCATAACTAATTTGGCAAGGGGCGTTTTCTCGTTTCCCGTGAAATAACATATCCACGGCAAGCGAGGATCCCGTGCGGGGATCTGTCATCTCGCCCTTGCGGGCAAGACGGAAGTGAGTATATCCCACCCCCTCGCCGAAAGCAAGCGGGGATTTGGGAAATTGAAGTGGTGGCACACCTTTCGCCCCCCGCGATGTGGCAAGGGCGCCCTCGCCCTTGCTGCTTGCGGCGATGCAAGGCCGAGGCGGCCTTGCCACATCTTTGGCGGCGGTCTCGGAGCGGCCGCGACGGAGCGCGGCCCTCCCACTGGTGGTCTCAATGTCTCATGTCACCCCGGCAGGTCTCGGGTCTCAGGTCTCATGTCCGCGCGCCCATGCCCACCTCGCCGGCGGCGGTCACGTGCGCGGCACGCCACCTGCTAGGATAGGGTGCCGCTCCGCGAACATTTCGCGTACTCACTTTAGATGAGGGTATTCACTCCATATTGCGAAAATCGCCTGTCAGAAGTGACGACATCAAACGAACGAAGCAGTGCCGTCGATATGATGAATCTATCGGCGGGATCGCGATGGATAAGAGGCAAAACTGCGGCCTTCAGCATCGCCTCTTCTTCAACAGGGAGCATGATGATTCCATATTCGTCCTTCACTCTTCCGACGAATTCCTCTGGCGAGATGGGCAGTTCCAATTTCCCTGTTCGCCATTTGAAAGCTATCTCCCATGCGGAAACGGCTGATGCATAATGTACCGGCGCTTGCTCAATTCTTCGCAAAGCGCTCTTCGACAATCGCTCCGGCGAGACGGCAATCCAGATAAACGACATGTGTCGAGCAACAAATCGTTCATTCCGCACACGCTTCCCAAAGAGCTTCATCGTCAGAAAACAAATCTTCATCGCTTATCTTGGCAAAAAGGCCGGGTATTTTCTTGATTGTGCGGAACTTGCGCGGCTCTGGAGCAATCGGGACAAGTACAACCCGAAAGGAATACGAACGGTATTCCTTTGGAATCGGAACATTTATTCTGTTACGGACAGGGCGAACGATAGTCTCAATAGGTGGCATTGTTTTTCCGTCTCCCTTTGGAGGACAAGACAATGCTAGTATACCCCATTCCCCCCCCAACGCAAGCGGGATTTTGGGAAGTTGAAGTTCTGCACGCGGGTGGGAATGCGGATGCGCGGCAGTACCGAAACGCCACTGGGAAAGCGGCTTTCCCAGTTAGGCGGCTCGCCCGGAGGGCTCGCCCCACCCTCCCGTGGTTTCGGGCCAATTGCCCGACCGCGCCATCACCGGTCGGACGGCGTGAGGAACGCCGCGCGCTTGCGGCGGCACGCCTCCCAGCGCGCGCAGTCGGCGTCGCTCCACGCCGCGCCCTCCTCGTAGTCGCCGCAGAACGGCACGCCGAGGTCCGTCCAGCACGCGAGCAGACGCTTCTCCTCCTCCGTAAGACCCGGCGCGTGCCCCGCGTCGAGCTTCGCGAAGAGCGCGCTCGTGCCGGAGCCGCGCGTGCGCGGCGCATGCGGCGTCGGCACGCTGCCCGTGTTGATCCAGTTCAGCACCTTGTGGTCGGGGGCGCCGGACCAGTGCTTGCCGCGCGGCCGCGCGTGCGTGAGCGAGACGTACGCGCGCGTCCACGTCCGCTTTGATTGTTCGTCCGCCACCGGCGCGTCCGTGAGGTCGGGAATCTTCGCATTGGCCTTCGGATTGTGGCACGAGACGCACCGGCGCGCAAGGATGGGCTGGACGTCCTTCGGGAAACTGAGTCCGCGCGGCGGCACGGCCATGCGCCCACGCACGACCTTCGCGGACGGCAGGTGCGCCGCGGCCGACGGCGCCTGGTTGGCGGACTCGTGGCAGCCAAGGCACGACGCCGCCTCGCCTGGCTGCAGGACCGTCCAGCTGCGCATCGACTGCACGAGCCGCCCCTTTGCGTCGAGCAGCTGGAAATACATCGGCGTACACGCCGGCGCCTCGAACGCGACGGATCCGTCCGCCGCCACGGGCACCTCGCCCAGCACGCGCTTGACGCCCCACGTGCCCTGCCCGATCGCGGGCGGCGTACAGGAAAGCCCGCCGCCGCCGGGACCGCCGTTGGCGTTCTGCCCGATGCCCACGGGACGGTAGTCGATCGAAACGGCGCGCAGGGACTTCACCGTCCCGCGCGGCACGCCCGCCATCGCCGCGCCCGTGTAGACGTCCTGGATGGCGACGACGCCCGTCTTCAGCGTCTCGTCCGGACGTACGGACGGACGCGGCGCCACCGCGCGCGGCGCGAGGGCCACGGGGCGTCCGCACGGCACCTTCCCGCGCTGCGCCACGAGCAACTCGCGCGCACCGTCCACGTCGAGCCAGTAGAGTCCGAACGCCGCGCGGTGGTCGCGGCAATGCACGCGGCCGTCCCTCCCGCGCGGATACCCCTGCGGAAGGTAGGCAAGCACCACCTGCCGTTCGTCGAGCGGCCAGGGGTAGGCAGCCACGCGCCCGTGCTGGCCGTAGGCGTCGATGCGCGCGGCCTTCGCGGGACGCAGCGGCTCCAGCTGTTCGGCGCCGGACGCCTCCTCGCGTCCCTTGCGCGGGTCGAAGCGCATCAGCTCGCCCGGCTGGAGCGAATGGTGCCCCGTGGCGACGCCGAAGAACAGCGGCGAGTCGGGCACGGCGCGCGCATGGATGAGCGTGGTGGGGAACCAGGAGTTGCCGCCGTACACGGCGCGCTGGCCCGTGCCGTCCGCGTTCATGGCGAACAGCGGCTGCGGGTACATCTGCGAACGGTCGTTGTATTCCCAGCGCGTGTAGAACACGCGCCCGTCGGGCGCGAGCGTCGGGTAGTTGTCGTGCACCTGGTCGAACGTGATGCGGCGGATGCCGGAGCCGTCCGCCTCGCAGCGGTAGAGGTTGCTCACCTCGGTCCACCAGCAGTCCACGATCTGCATGCAGCGCGTGGAGTTGAAGAGGATGCGTCCGTCCGGGAGGTAGCAGCCCTCGTAGTCGGCCGCGCCCTTCCCCGACGTGAGCTGCCGCGCCGCGCGCGCGGGCATCGTCATCTCGTAGAGGTGGAAGTCGTCGCCGCGGTCGGACGCCTTGAAGGAATAGAGGATGCGCGTGCCGTCGGGCGAGACGTCCGCGTCGCGGAAGCAGCCGTCCTTCGACTCGATCAGCGCCGTCTCGCGCCAGAACCCGTCCGGCGTCGCCTCCGCGAGGCAGAGCGAACTGCCGATCGGGAGGTAGGTGCGCTCGCTTTGCGCGTCGGAAAGCGCCTCGGTGTAGGCGTAGTGCGAGCCGCCCATCACGTAGTGGCGGCAGTAGACCCAACGCGTCCCCGCGAGGGCGCGCAGACGCGCCGCGCGGCGTTTCGCGCACGCGGCGCGGTAACGGCCGACCGCGGCCGTCCACGTCTCGTTCGTCCCCTTCGCGAGGCCGTGGCGAGCGAACGCCCGCGCAAGACGCGCCGCCACGCCGCCGCGCTCGAACGGCTCGCCGGGCGCGAGCCCGACGTCCTGCGCGAGCCAGTCGCACAGCAGCTCGTCCTTCGACCACGCCGTGCGCCAGAGGTCTTCAGGCTTCTCAGACGCGCCAAATAGAGCCGAACATGCGAAAACCGCGCACGCGAGCGCGCACGCGCGAAGAAGCATGCTCTTCCTTCTTGTTTTCACGCCGCAAGTATAGCAAATTCCCCGCCGTGCGTGAAGCACGCGCAGGTCGAATGTGCTATACTAACGGCATGTCGTTCTCACCATCAGAGCCGCTTGCGGCGCGCATGCGGCCGCGCACGCTCGAGGAGGTCGCCGGGCAGGCGCACATCCTCGGGCCCGGCAAGCTTCTCCGCCGCGTCATCGAGGCGGACCGCCTCACGAACATCATCCTCTTCGGTCCGCCCGGCTGCGGCAAGACCACGCTCGCGGAGGTGATCGCCCACACCACGCAGCGCAAGTTCGTGCGCTGCTCGGGCGTCGTCTCCAACGTCGCCGACATCCGCCAGGTCTGCGACCACGCCCGCAACGAGCTCGGCGGCATGGGAACGATCCTCTTCGTCGACGAGATCCACCGCTTCAACAAGGCCCAGCAGGACGTGTTGCTGCCCTACGTGGAGGACGGCACGGTCGTTCTGATCGGCGCGACGACGCACAACCCCTCCATGTTCGTGAACACCCCCCTCACGTCGCGCTCGCTCGTGTTCCAGCTCAAGCCCCTCGCGCCCGCGTACGTGGCCGTCCTCCTCGACCGCGCGCTCGCCGACCCCGACCGCGGCTACGGCAAGGTGCCCACGTCCCTCGACGCCGACGCACGACAGTTCCTCTCCGAAATCTGCGACGGCGACGGGCGCCACGCGCTCACCGCCCTCGAGGTCGCCGTGCGCTCCACGCCCGCCTCGGCGGACGGCGTGATCCACCTCACCCTCGACGTGATCCAGGAGTGCGTCCAGCGCCGCCAGGTGCAGTACGACAAAAAAGAAGACGGCCACTACGACACGATCAGCGCGTTCATCAAGTCCGTGCGCGGCTCCGACCCCGACGCCGCCATCTACTGGCTTGCGAAGATGCTCGTCGCCGGCGAGGACCCGCGCTTCATCGCGCGCCGCCTCGTGATCCTCGCCTCCGAGGACATCGGGAACGCCGACCCGCGCGGGCTCACCGTCGCCGTGGCCGCGCTCCAGACGGTCGAGTTCATCGGCATGCCGGAGGCGCGCATCACGCTCGCGCAGGCCACCACCTACCTCGCCACCGCGCCGAAGTCAAACCGCTCCTACGAGGCCATTGGGAAAGCCATCCACGACGTCGAGACCGGCGCCGTGCAGCCCGTCCCCGAACACCTCAAGAACGTCCACGTGAAGGCCGTCGGCGCCGAGGAGAACGACGGCTACAAATACCCGCACACCTACGCAGGCGCCTGGGTCGAACAGTCCTACCTGCGCATTCCGGAGACCTACTACGTCCCCTCCGACCAAGGCTACGAAGCCACGATCGCGAAGCGCATGGAAGCTTTGCGAGGTCACCGCTGACGCGTTACGCCAGTTCGCCGATCAGGATCTGCGGGTGCGCCTCGCGAATGCGCACCTGAACGAGGTCGCCCACGCGCAAAGGACGCGACGGCTCGAACACGACAATGCGGTTGCCGCTGTCTCGCCCGCTCCATCGTGCGGCGTTTCGCAGGGACGGTCCCTCCGCCAGCACCTCGCGCACCGTCCCCACGAGACGGTCGTTGCGCGCCTGCCCGCGCCGTTCCTGGTCCGCGAGCAGCACCTGGTCGCGACGCTCCTTCTCCCCGGTCGGCACGTCGTCGGGCAGCGCGGCCGAGCGCGTGCCGGGGCGCGGCGAGTACTTGAAGACGAACGCGTTGTCAAACCCGGTCTCCTCCATGAGGGAGCGCGTCGCCTCGAAATCGGCTTCCGTTTCGCCGGGATAGCCTACGATCACGTCGGTGGTGACTGCGAACTCGGGATCGAACGTCCGCAGCTTCGCGACGGCGGCGAGGTACTCGGCGCGCGTGTAGCGGCGGCCCATCTCCTTCAGCACGCGGTCGCTCCCGCTCTGCACGGGCAGGTGCAGGTGGCGGCAGACCTTCGGGAACTCGGCGTAGGCGCGCACGAGTTCGTCCGTGCAGCCCTTCGGATGCGCGCTCGTGAAGCGGATGCGCGCGAGGCCGTCGACGGCGTTCAGTGCCTCGAGGAGGCGCGGGAACGCCTCCGTGTAGCCGCCGGGGCTGGGCGGATCGTCGGGCCCCCACGCCGGATTGCGCACGCCGTAGCGCAGCACGCTCTGGCCGAGCAGGCACACCTCCTTCACGCCGCGTGCGGCAAGCGCGCGCACCTCGGCCACCACCTCGCGCGCGGGGCGCGAGTACTCGTGTCCGCGCACGTCGGGCACGATGCAGTAACTGCAGCGGTTGTCGCAGCCGAGCAGCACCGTGACAAAACTCTGGAACGACGTGACGCCGTGCGCGTCCATCCCCGTCGGCACCTCGTCGTCGTCCGGCAGTTCGAGGATGCGCTTCTCGCCTGCGAGGCAACGCTCCACCAGACGCGGAATCGCGCCGAACCGGCGCGGACCCACGGCGAAGTCGAGATTCGGCAGGGATTTGAAGACGTCCGCGCCCATCCGCTTGACGGCGCAGCCCATAAGTCCCACGATTTTGACGGCGGGTCGAGGACGCCCCGCCCTACCATCGTCCGGTAGGGCGCGGCCTCCGGACGCGCCGTCTACACGACGCCCCGCCCTACCGCGCCCTTCCTTGGCGGCGATCAGGTTGCCGCACTTGCCCACGGCCTTGCGTTCGGCCATGTCGCGCACGGTGCAGCTGTTGACGATCACGATGTCCGCCTCGGACTCGTTCGCCGCCTTCTCGTAGCCGGCCGCGACGAGGAGCGCCTCCACGGCCTCGCTGTCGCGGACGTTCATCTGGCAACCGTAAGTATGGACGAGGAACTTCATGGTTCGGCGAGGAGGGATTGGCCGCCGTCGACGGGGATGACCGCGCCCGTGGTCGACTCAGCGGAGAGAAGGTAGACGACCGCGTCGGCGACTTCCAGCGGCGTGGGGTGGCGTCCGAGCGGCGTCGCGCCCGCGCGCTCGTGGCACGCCTCGGGCGGCAGCACGGGACCGGGCGCGACCGCGTTCACGCGCACGCGTCCCGCGAGACGCAGGGCGTCTGCGCGCGTCGCCTCGAGCAGCTCGCGCTTCGCGCGGAGGTACGGCGTATCCCCAGGAGGGCGAGCGTCCACGCGAGCCGCCTCGGGAGGGTCGCGCTTGTCGCGACCAATTACGCGGCAATCGACGATGTTCACGACCGCGCCGCCGCCATGCTCAGCCAACAGTTCCGTGAGCGCGCGCGGCGCGTCCACGTTCACGGCGCGGAGGCGCGCCGCCTCACCCGGCGGCAGCTCGGCGTCATGCGAGAAAACGGCCGCGTTGTTTACGACGGCGCAGAGGTCGGGAGCGGCGGCGCGTGCGGCGGCGAAG
>JAFRSR010000274.1 GCA_017427485.1 Kiritimatiellia bacterium | reverse complement strand
GTCGCGCGTGTACATGATTGCCTGGCAGAGCTGGTGCACGGGGTACATGCCGCTCGCGCACGTCAACCCCGAGACCGGTCTCGTGGTGCTCGGAGGGAGCCTTTCGCGTCCCTGCTTCTTCTGGTCGAGCACGTGTCCGCGCTACGTCCTCGAGAACTACCGCGGCGCGCTCGACGCGCCCGGCGAGTGGTTCCTGGACGAGAAGGCGGGGAAGCTTCTTTACATTCCGCGCGCGGGAGAGACGGTTGCGTCGGCGCGCGCCGTGGCGCCCGTGGCGCCCGCGTTCGTGGTGCTCGCGGGCACGCCCGAGGCGCACGTGAAGGACGTCTCGTTCCGGCGCGTGTCGTTCGAGTACGCCGCATACCGCCTGCCGGCGGAGGGCATGCGCGAGGCGCAGAGCGCGATCAACGTGTCGAACGCGGCGATCCGCGCGACGAGCGCGGAGGGGTTCGTGTTCGCGCGCGGACGCGTGGCGCACGTGGGCGCGCACGGAATCTGGCTGCGCGACGACTGCCACGACTGCACGATCGAGGATTCCCTTGTCGAGGACCTCGGCTGCGGCGGCGTGTACTTCGGCGACACGCGCGTGGCGGCGCCCGAGCGCGCGGCGAGCGGCATGAAGGTGGTCAACAGCATCATCCGGCACGGCGGTCTCCTCTTCCACGGCGCGATCGGCGTGTGGCTCGGGCACGTGCACGACTGCACGGTCGAGCACAACGACATCGGCGACTTCCGCTACACGGGCATCTCGATGGGCTGGACGTGGGGGTACCGTCCCACGGTGGTGCGCCGCAACCGCATCGCCTTCAACCGCATCCACCACATCGGCTGGGGCATGCTCTCGGACATGGGCGGCTTCTACTCGCTCGGCGACTGCACGGGCAGCGAGGTGGTGGGCAACTGGGTGTACGACGTGAACGGCTATTCCGGCTCGGGCTCGCCCGCGTGGGGACTCTACACGGACGAGGGGTCGCACGGCATCGTGTTCGCCTCGAACCTCGTGGAGCGCTGCCGCGACGGCGCCGTGCACCAGCACTACGGCAAGGAGAACGTGTTCCGCAACAACATTCTCGCCACGTTCGACCGCAACGGCGTGTGGCGTTCGCGCGTGGAGCAGCACACCACGATCATCGTCACGAACAACGTGTTCTGGTGGACGAACCCCGAGGCGCATCTCCTCAGTGGCGATGCCCGGAGAACCGTGAAGGACGTCGTGTTCGACTGCAACCTCTACTGGGGTGTGAACGGCGTCGCCACGAACGCCTTCAGCGGGCGCGGGCTCGAGGCGTGGCGCGCGGAAGGGCACGACCTCAATTCACGATTCGAGGACCCGCTCTTCGTCGATCCCGCGCACGGCGACTGGCACCTGAAGCCGGAATCACCCGCGTTGAAGATGGGCTTCGTGCCGTGGGACTGGACGGAGGCGGGCGTGCGCAAGGAGAACGCCGCGTGGCGCGCGTTCGCGGAGAACGTCGTCTACCCGCCGCTCGTGGACGCGCCCCCCGCGCCGCGGTTCGTTCGCACCTCCTACCGACAGGGCTTCGAGGGGACCGTCGCGCGCGGCGCGAAGAAGTTCGGCGCGATCACGCTGAGCGCGGGGCGTCCCGGTGCGATCCGCGTCGAGACGAAGGGCGCCGTGCAGGGGAAGAAGTGTTTGCGACTGGAGAAGACGCCGAACATGCCGTTCAGCTGGCAACCGCATCTCTTCTACAACTGCACCTTCACGGGCGGCGTGGCGCGCGTTCGGTTCGCCATCAAGGGCGAGGCCGGCGCGAACGTGCTCTTCGAGTGCCGCGACTACCGTCCGGCGAACGGCGCGCAGTACGCGACGGGTCCCACGGTGCGCCTCGTGGGCGGTGCGATTACGGTGCCGGGGCGGAAGCTCCTCGACCTGCCGGCTGGGACGTGGTGCGCGGTGGAGGTGGCGCTGACGCTCTCCGGCCCCGAGGCCGGCTCCTGGACGTGCACGGCCACGCCCGCGGGCGGCGCGCCCGTTTCGGCGCGCGTGCCGGCGAACCCGAAGAGCCTCTTTAAGGACCTGGAGTGGACGGGGTTCATCTCCGTCGGCAACGGGCCGTACGTGTGGTACCTCGACGATTACGAAATCACGGACAGATAAGGAGACCGCGATGATCAGAAAAGGATTCAAGATGAAACTGCATCCGGGCCGCGCCGACGAGTACGCGCGCCGCCACGCCGCGCTCTGGCCGGAGATGAAGGAGATGATCCACGAGTACGGCGGACGCAACTACTCCATCTTCCTCGACGAGGAGACGAACGTGCTCTACGGCTACATCGAGCTCGAGGACGAGGCGCGTTGGGGCGCGTCCGCCGACACGGCAATCTGCCGCAAGTGGTGGGACTACATGGCGGACATCATGGACGTCAACCCCGACAACAGCCCCGTCGCGATCGATCTCCGCCCCGTTTTCCACCTTGATTAGCCCGCCGCCCGCGCTACACAAGGGAATGCAAATGGGGATAACTTTTGAGGCTATTTAGACAGGATTACAGGATTATCAGGATTAACAAGATTATGAAATCAAAAAATCCTGTAAATCCTGCAAATCCTGTAATCCTGTCTCAAATTATAGGCAAGTTTTAATTGTTCTGAAATCACAAATGGTAAATTGTCCATAAAGGAGAAAGCAAGATGAAGAAGATACTGATGGCTTGCATTGCGGCCGCGGCGTTCGCCGCGTCGGGCTACACGATCCACCGCAGCTTCAAGAACGGTTATCCGACGGGGTCGGGTCCGGGGCGGAGCACGGGCGTGTCCGTGGGCGTGAACGGCGCGTCGTTCTCCTCGCAGGACGGCGCGTCGAAGAAGGGTAAGGAAAAGCTCAAGGACGACGGCACGTGCTGGGCCATCACCCCGAACGGCACGCGCTGCAAGAACCGCAAGGACGGCGAGAAGGACTACTGCAAGATGCACGCGGCCGACCGGAAGGTGAAGATCTCGCCCAGCCGCTGCCGCGCCCTCACGTACGAGGGCACGCGCTGCTCGCGCGCGCCCGAGCCCGGCTACAACTTCTGCAAACAGCACGGCGCCCCCGCGAAGTGATGCATAAAAGAATCATCCCCGTTGTTGTCCTTCTCGTTTCGGGTGCGTTGTTTGCCACCCCGGGCACGGGCACGTTCTCAGAGGGAAACCTGGCCGTTTCGTTCACGAACGGCTGGCCGGTGGCGATTGCGCGGAACGGGAAAACCGTGCTGGCGCGTTCGACGCGGGTGCTGAACTACGAGATACAGGAGGACACCAACTGGGTCTCGAAGGTCAAGTCGCCGCGCCGCGCGGGGCCGGTCGAGCGCGTGGGGGAGCGGACGTTCCGCGGGCGCGTCTTCCACGGTTCATGGCGCGTCGACGCGTATGTGGAGCTACGTCCCGCCGACGACGCGGTGCGGATGTGGTACGAGATCGAGTGGATCGATCCCGTGCCCGGGAAGATCCGCTCGTTCCGCACGCAGGGCATGCGGTTCGATTGCGGGAAGGACGGCGGGCTGCTGATTCCGTGTCGCCTGCCGTCGCTGGACGTGCCGGTGCGGGATTTCGTCGACTGGAAGCTGCACAACTCGTGGCGGAACCCCTGCGCGGCGTTCGTGGACGACGGGAAGGGGAACACGGTGACGTGGGCGGTCAACACGCTCGTGCCGTATGCCGACAACGCGCAGAACCGCGTGTGGATGGACACGATGGGCGGCGCGACGGCGGAGTTCGCCTTCCAGACGTGCGGACATGTCCGCAAGGGCAAGCCGCAGAAGGTCGGCGACGCGTGGATCGTCTTCGGAAAGGGGACGCGCGAAGACGCGTTGCGCGGGCTGCACCGGTGGTTCCGCCTCGTCGGACAGGTGCCGCCCGCAGACCGTCCAGACTGGGTGAAGGACTTGATCCTCTATTCGCTCCACCCGGGCGGCACGATCGGCAGCGGCTGCAAGGACTGGGGCGGCTTCCCGCGCGCGACGGAGCGCCTCCCGGACATCGCCGCGCTCGGCTGCAACGCCGTCTGGCTGCTCCCGGTCGAGCACCGCAGCATCTACTGGCCGGACGACTACTACCGTCTCCAGGACGGCATCGGCACTCCCGCCGACTACAAGGCGTTCACGGCGAAGGCGCACGCGCTCGGCATGAAGGTGTGGCAGGACTGCGTGCCGCACGGCGGCAGCGACTGGTTCCCGCGCGGAAAGCAGCATCCCGATTGGCTCGTCCGCACGGAGGAGGGCAAGTCGCTGGACTACTGGTGCTTCGACTTCCTCCACCCCGAATGGATCGACTACATGTCCAAGGTGGTGTCGTTCTACACGCGCGAGTACGCGCTGGACGGCTTCCGCATCGACGCGGTGCGCGGGAGCAAGATCCCGAGCTGGGCGGAGAACATCCCGTATGACCGCGCGAGCCACTCGGTGTCGCAGGGCGGCTTCGCGATGCAGCGCGCCCTGCGCGCGGCCGTGAAGGACGTCAACCGCGATGCCGGCAACCTCGCCGAAGTGGAGGAGAACCAGTTCGGCGCGGTGTCCGACGCGATTTACGACTTCTCGCTCGGCTCGCATTTCGCGTGCTTCCGCGACGAGGACGTGCATGTGCTCGTGCCGCGCCTCTCGCGGTGGCTGCACGAGCAGCAGTACGCGTCGATCCCCGACCTCGTACGCCTTCGCTACCTCGAGAACCACGACCAGATGCGCATCGCGCTGTGGCTGGGGAGCGCCGCGTCCGAGGCGTGCCAGGCGTTCATCTCGTTTATCCCCGGCATCCCGCTCGTCTACCAGGAGCAGGAGGACGGCCACGTGTTCGCCTACCGGCGCATCTTCGACCTGCGCCGCCGCGTGCCCGAGCTGCGGCGCGGCGAGCCGGACTATCTCGCGACCACGTCGCCGCCGGGCGTGTGGACGTGCCTCTTGAAGGGACCGGGCGAGGTGGTGCCCGCGGTCAACTTCAACGCCTATCCCGTCTCGGGCACGGTCGCCGTGCGCGGGGGGCGTTCGTTCGAGGTGTCTCTGCCCGCCTTCGGCTATGCGGTCTACCGCGACGGAAAGGCCCTGCCGATGTTGCCGGATCCCGTCGCGCCGACGGAGAAGGTCTGGTTCGCGCGCACGACGGAGGGCACCTTCCTGAGTCCGTTCTACGTGCGCCATCCGAACTTCTCGGGGACGGACAAGCCCAAATCCGTCACGCGCATCTACCGTCTGCCGCAGGGCGGGCCGTGTTTCTTCGATTCGCTTTTGTCACCGTTCGGCTTTACGGAGGAGACGGCGTCCGTGGGGTATGCGGAGGGCGGCAAAGTCTACGCGTGGCATCCGCCGGCCGGCGTGCGCGTGAAGCTGCTCGAGTCGAAGGACGGGAAGCCGGGTTTCCACATCGCGACCGAACCCGAGACGCCGGTGGAGCTGAAGGAGATTCCGCAGTTGCCTGCGGGACTCGGCACGGGCGACAGCCGTCTTGCGGTCGTCGCGGGCGGCTGGGTGTTCGAGACGGGTTCGTTGCGCGTGCGGCTGCGCCGGACGGGGTCCATCGCGGGCGTCTGGCGGAAGGACGCAAAAGGACAGTGGAACGAGGTGATCCGCGACGCCTACGTCTACACGGACCACGGCTTCGTGAAGAAGGGCGATGAGAAGGAGCGGCAGAAGTATTCGTCGCGCGACGAGATCGAGGCGGAGAAGACGTTCGCGCGCGACGCGGACGGCACGCTGCGGCTGTCGTTCAAGGGCTTCCTGCGCGACGCGCACCGGTTCGGGCAGTTGCGCAACCGGATCGAGTTCGCCGTGAGCTACGTGTTCCGCGACGATTCGGGATTCGACGTGGAGGTGCGCGTGAAGGCGCACGGGAAGCCCGTGGACGGCGTGCCGCCGCGTCTCCTCTTCAAGGCGTGGAAGCCGGACGGGACGGACGCGCTGCGCCATGCGTTTCTGGACGGGGACGAAACGCGCGCGGCGTTCAAGTCCGGTAGGGAATACGTGTTCCGCACGCGTCTGGGCGGGCCGCAGTTGGTCGACGGCGAGAAGCTCACCTACGCTCTCTATGTGAAGCAAGGGATCGTGATGGTCAAAGCGGGTGAGGCGTCCCTAACGGTCACGAAGAAAGACGGGGACTACGAGGCGTCGCTTGCGCTCCAGACGACGGCGATCGTCGAGGCGGTCTACCACCTCGCCGTGCGGATGACCTCGCTTCTGACGCCCGAAATGAAGCCGCTCCGGTTTGAGAAACACGCGGAGGAGGGGAGCCGCGTCTACGACGAGGTGTCGACTTTCTCCTATCCGGACGGGGGCGGATGCGCCGTTTCGTCGCGGCGGACGTTCGCGGACGGCACGGGCGACGCCGGCGAGATGAAAAGCGCAGAGCAGGTTTTCGATCTCGTGAGCCTGATCTTCCATACGCGTCGGCTTGATGTCGCGCGTCTGAAGCCGGGCGAGCGGGTGAAGGTTTCCGTCGTCTCCGGCGTGAAGGTGAGGGAGCAGTCGCTCGTGTACCGCGGCGAGGAGGAGATCGAGACGGCCGACGGCGCGAAGGCGAAGGGCGGCGTGTTCGTGCTGCTCGCCAAGGATGGCGGCGAGACGGCGCGGTTCGTCTTTTCGCAGGAGGGGAACCGTGTGCCGCAGAAACTGGACGTGTCGCTGAAGTACTGCTCCGTTTCGGCCCGGCTCTGCCCGTCATCCTAGTCAGATGGGTCTGACGACGATGGCGATCGGGTCGGCGGCGCAGGCGCTTTCGCACGCGCCGCAGCCGCGGCACTTTGCCGCGTCCACGGTGGGGCAGTTTACGCCGTTGCGCTCCTGCAGCTTGATGGCCTGGTAGGGGCAGTACTCGTCGCAGACGGCGCAGTATTCGTCCTTGGCCCACGCGAGGCACTTCTTGAAGTCGATCACCGCGAGTCCGATGGGGCGCGCGTGCTTCTCCTCGACCGTGAGGGGGCGCAGCGCGCCCGTGGGGCACACCTGCGTGCAGGCCACGCAGTCCTGGAAGCAGTAGCTCTCCTGCTTCGCGTCGTGGCTCCGCAGGATGAGCGCCGGCGTGAACAGTCCGTCGATCCCGCTTGCGCCGAGGTCGGGGTGGATGAGCTTCTCGGGACAGGCCCGCATGCAGTTGCCGCAGCGCGCGCAGAGCGCGTTGATGCGCGCGGGGTCGGCGCTCGGCGGGCGGATCGCGTTGTGTCCGTTGGGGCCGAGCGTGTGCTTGACGACGAGGCTCGCGGCGGCGGCCGGGATGGCCGCGAGAAGGGTGCGGCGCGTCGTGGCGACATGGTAGGGCGCGGCGTCCCCGACGCGCCGTGGCGTCGGTGCGGCGTCCTTTGGGCGGCGGAGGCGGCGCGCGAGGAGCATGACGGACTCCTGGAGCCCGCCGAGCGGGCAGATCCGGTGGCACCAGATGTTCGGCGCGACGAGGCTCAGCGCGAGGACCGTCACGAACCCGATGCCCGTGGTGGCGGCGGCCCACGTGAACGGCTCGCGCCAGACGGCGAAGAAGCCGTTGAAGATGCAGAGCGGGTCGAGCCAGATGAGGAGCGGGTAGCCGCACGCCGCGGTCACGGCGATGACGAGCGCGAGCGCCTTGTTGATCTGCGGCACGTGGCGGATGAGCTTCTTGCCCCACGGGTTGAGCCGCCCGGCGGTCTCGGAGAGGAATCCCATCGGGCAGACGTGCCAGCAGAAGAAGCGCCCCTTGAAGAAGGCGAGCACGAGCAGGGGAATCCCCAGCAGCGTCAGCCAGCCGAGCCACGCGCGCGCGGCGAGCGCGCCGAGCAGGCCGAGGATCGGGCTGATGCGCGGCAGGTGCAGGCCGGCCGCGGCGAGCGCGGCCCACGCCTTCGGGACGAGTCCCAGCGCGAGAAGGGCGGCGCCCAGCGCGATCAGCAGGCGGACGGCGTGGCGGATGATCTGTTTCATGCCGACGCCCTACGCCTCGACGCGCTCGACCTTGATCTTCTCGATGTCGGCGCAGCCGACGCCGAGCTCCGCCGCGAGCTGGATGTGCCGCACGTCCTTCGGCTTCTTGCCGAAGAGCGTGGCGGCGTACGTGTCGGCGGCGACGGGATCCGTCGCGAAGATGATCTCGTGTGGATGCGCGAGGTCCCCGGGACCCTGCGGGCCGTGGTTGAGCATGATGCGCGTGGCGTCGATGATGATGAGCGTGGGCTTCAGGAAGGTGCTGAAGTCGGCGATGCACTGGTGGAGACCGTCGCGGTGCCACCTGCGGCGCGTGCCGTTGTCCACGGCGCCCATCCAGTTCTTCATCGAGAGGGAGAGCGTGGCGCCGCCGTGGTGCTTGGCGACGGGCATGTTGACGAGGCAGTCCGCCTCCACGAGGTCGCGCGTGACCTTGGCGTCCTGGCAGACCTTGCCCTTGGGCACGGAGACTTCCTTGTAGTCGTCGGGCTTCGGACGGTAGAGCCGCGCGATCGTCCCCTCGATGGCTTCGAGCGCGCCGCTCGTCTTGAACGTCTTCCGCTCGGGCTGGCAGGTGTTTTCGGGGATGGTGATCTGCTTCACCTTGCGGGCCTCCGCCGCGCGGACGACGGCGCGGAGGATCTCCGGATGCGTGTTGCCGCCCTGCTCGGGCGTGGAGTTCCAGGCGAGGTTCGGCTTGAGCGCCACCTTGCCGCCCGCCTTGAAGAACTTGTCCCAGCCGCCCATCTTCGCGATGCCGGCCTCGATCATCTTCGGGATGTCGGTGCCGTGCACGATCACGACGGTCGCCAGCGGCTCGGCCGCCTGCGCGGCG
>JAFRSR010000273.1 GCA_017427485.1 Kiritimatiellia bacterium | reverse complement strand
GGGCGAGAAGCTCGCGGACGCCGAACGGCTTGACGATGTAGTCGTCGGCGCCGAGTCCGAGTCCCTTGACCTTGTCATCCTCGCTCGACCGCGCCGTGAGGAAGATAATCGGCACCCTCGCGTCGACGGCCCTGATTCGCGCGCAGACCTCGAAGCCGTCCGTCGCGGGCATCATCACATCGAGGAGGACCAGGTCGGGCCGCTTCTCGCCGAACGCGCGGAGCGCCGACGCTCCATCAGGCGTCTCGCGCACGGAGTAACCCTCGCTCGCGAGCGCCGCCTTCACGGCACGGCGTATTACGGGGTCATCTTCGGCGACAAGGACTTCAAGACCGCGCGACATGATCAAGAAGCTTCTCCACGAGGTCCGTCAACTGGGTGGCATTCTCCGCGATAGACGCAATGGCGTCGCGTCTGTCGGACTCCTCCGGCAGTCTGTTCTCCTTCAGGAGGTCGGCATTCAGGCAGAGTCCCGTGAGCGGCGTGCGCAGCTTGTGCGAGATGTCCGCCACAAACGCCCGGTGCGCCGCCGACTGCCGCCGCGTGCGGCAGGCATCGACGGCGAAGAGTCCCGCCATTCCGCCCAGAATAATGATGAGCAGCAACAGAATCGCCGCCCCCGCCTCGTTCGCCATGCGCTCGGCGCGCGCGGAGACCTCCGCATTCGCGCGTCCGTGCTTCTCCCGGCACCCACATGTGCATTCTGGCTGGTTGGCGACCGCCGAACAGATGCCGGAACGGTCGTACATGACGAGGCGAACGCCCGCCAGCGCGATGAGAAGCGCCGGCAGGCCAATCAGCGTGATGATTGCAATGGTTCGCTTCATTGGGCGATTTTACTTCTTGCAGTTGCAGCCGGTCTTGCCGCAGGCACACTTCGCGTGGTCCGTGCAGCAGGTGCAGGACTTGCCCTTGTCGCACGCGCAGGCCTTCTCCTTCGCGCAGTTACAGGCATTGCCGCAGACGCATGACTTGCCATCCGTGCAAGCGCACGCGCTCTTTCCATTGCACGTGCAGCATCCCGTGAAGGCCATCGCCGCCAATGCCACGACGCCCACCATTGTCATCAATTTGCTTTTCATCTCTTTGTTCCTTTCGTATTGTTGCGCCTCAAGACACCATGTCTTAAAGCGGCGCGTATTATATCAGTTCCTCGAAGCGGAAATGTCATACGAATGTCAAACTTCCGGTGAAATCTCCACGCGCTTTCAATTACCATTCAACAGGCTCGTAGTCGCTCAATCCTCAACGCGCCTACCACTTGACCGGCTCGGCGAGGATGGTGCCATCGGCAGGCGTGACGCTGCCCGGCGTGGCGGACTGGTACTGGATGCAGAGCATTGTGAGCGGCGTCGAACCCGTGTTGCGGACGGCACGCTTGCCTGCGGGAGCGACGCGCACGACCGAGCCCTCTTTCACGGGGATGTTCGTTCCGTCGACCTGATACTCGCCCTCTCCCGAAAGGAAGAAATACAGCTCCTCATGTTCCTTGTGCGTGTGGTAGAAACCGCCCTCCGTTCCGGGCGCGAACACTTGAAGTGAGAAGTCCGCGCCGCCGGCCAGAGTCCGATTTGAGGCCTTGTTTTCCTTGTCATGATTCATGCCCTGTTAAACGCGGCAGATGCGCCGCCGGTTCAACGAGCCGGAACAGTCTTAATCACACTTCTAACGACTGGACGGCGGCGATGGTGCGCGTGATGAGGTCGTCCAGAGTCCAGCCGAGCTGGTCCACGCTGCTATTCGATCCAACGCCTCTAGAAGTGTCTTGCGCGGACATGCAAGGTTGATGCGGAGGAAGGAATATCCTTTCGGTTCGCCGTAGATTGCGCCGGGCGAGAACTTGACCTTCGCCTCGCGTTCGAGCTGACATGACAGTTCCGCCGATGAAAGACCGAGCGCCGTCGCATCTACCCACGCCAGATAGGTGGCTTCAAGCGCTGCAACTTTAAGTAGAGGCAGACGCGTGCGGACAAAGTCAAGAAGCGTCAGGTAGTTTTCATGCAAGTAGGCGCGAAGCGCGTCGAGCCAGTCGCTGCATCTGTCCCATGCGACAGATGAGGCGAGAAAACCGAATGGATTGATTTCGCCCGTACAATGGACTTTGAGGAAATGACGCACCCGCCCGCGCACCTCCGGATCGGAACAGATAATGGCGGCAGTCTGGAGTCCAGCAAGGTTGAACGCCTTGGACGCGGACCAGAATGTAAGCGAAGCGTTCCGAAACTCTTCGGACAGGCTGGCAAACGGGACATGTCGCGATGCTGGCATCTGCAAGTCGGCATGAATTTCGTCGCTGGCGACGAAAACCCCGTGCCGCAGGCATATTTCGCCCACCGTGCGAAGCTCCTCCGCCGTCCAGGCCCTGCCGGTCGGATTGTGTGGATTACACAGCAGAAACAGCTTTACGCGCGGATCGGCGACTTTGCGTTCCAGGTCTTCAAAGTCCATTTCGTAGGTGAAATCACCCTCGTTGTCTTCGCGAACAGGTACACGGCGGAGAGGATTTTCAAGCACATCGCAACCCTGATTGCGGATGGTCGCGAAAAAACAGTTGTAGGCAGGCGTCTGGACGATTACCTTGTCGCCTGGCGAGCAAAAGGCACGAATGACGGAGGCCAGTGCAGGGACAACGCCGATCGCATCTATAACCGTGTCCGACGAAACCTGCCAGCGATGGCGAACATTGAGCCAGCGGACAAGACTTTCGTGCCACGAGCCCGATGGCAGGGCATAGCCGAACACGCCCTCCTCCACGCGACGGCACAGGGCATCGACGATGGCGGGGGCGGCGCGGAAGTCCATGTCCGCAACCCAGAGCGGCAAAACGCCGTCCTCGGCGGGCAAATCCCACTTCTCGCAGTCTGTCCCGCGCCGGGCAATGATCGTGTCAAAATCGTAGTTCATTGCATTCTCCCTTTTTCCCCGCATATTATACCGCACAATTGCCCACGAATGGCAATTACGCCGGGAAGAGTCCCTTGCTGATGTAGCGGTCGCCACGGTCGGGAAAGATCGTGACAACGTTGCCGCGCAGTCCGGCGTGGATGGCCTTCAGCGCGGCGGCAAGCGCGCCGCCGGACGACGAGCCGGCGACGATACCCTCGCGCCGCGCCAGTTCGCGCGTGGCGGCGAACGCCTCGTCGTCACTCACTTTCACCACCTCGTCCACGAGCGAGATGTCCATCGTGTCGGGGATGAAATCGTTGCCGATGCCCTCGATTTCGTAGTCCCCGTGTTCGCCGCCGCCCATCGTGGAGCCGACCGGATCGGCAAGGATGGCGCGGATCGCAGGGTTCTTCTCCTTGAGGTAGCGTACGACGCCGCTGAAGGTTCCGCCCGAGCCCGCGCCCGCGACGAACGCGTCGATCTGTCCGTCCATGTCGCGCCAGATCTCCGGCCCCGTCGTCTCGTAGTTGGCGCGCGGGTTCGCCGGGTTGTGGAACTGCCCGAGGACGACCGCGCCGGACGTCGC
>JAFRSR010000272.1 GCA_017427485.1 Kiritimatiellia bacterium | reverse complement strand
TGAGCGGCCTGCCGTTCTTCCCCGGAATGCCCATCGACAAGCGGTCGATCGCCGAACTGGCGCATCTCGCGGCGACCACGCCGCTGGCGGCCGATCCGGGCGAGCGCTACGCCTACTCCAACTGGGGCATCGACGTGGCGATGGCCGTTGTGGAGAAGGTGACGGGGCGTTCCTTCGCGGCCGTGATGAAGGAGCGCATCCTCAATCCGCTCGGCATGAAGGACGCGACGTTCGTGCCGTCGGCGGAGCAGATGACGCGCCTCGCCAAGTCCTACAGGCTCTCGGACAAGGAGAAGCCCAGGGAAATCAAGATCGGCCAGTTCCTCTATCCGTACACGGATCCCACGCGCGAGTCCGAGGGCGGCGGCGGTCTGTTCGGCACCGCGGACGACCTGTGCCGCTTCTTCAGGATGCTGGCGGCTGGCGGCACGGCACCGGACGGACGCCGCATCCTTTCCGAGCAGGCGGTGCGGGAAATGACGCGGCGGCAGACGCCTGATCGTCCCAAGATCACGTCTTACGGATTTGGCCTGAACGTCAAACCGAATTGTGTGGGGCACGGCGGCGCCTACGGCACGTACGCGGCGTTCGATCCCCAGACCAAGGCGGTGCGCGTGCTCTGTATCTCGATGTCCGGCACGACCAAGCAACGCACGGCGTTCAAGGCGGCCTGGGACAAGGCTAGTCTCGCCGGCACGGCGGCGGGCGACGTCACCTACCGCGCTGCGCCCGAAGGCGTGCCAGGGGCGGTGCTCGTGACGGCGGACGCCGATGGCGCGCCGCGTTTCGAGTGCGTGGGAGAGGCCGCGCCCGGACGGCGGATGGAGCCGGATACGGTCTTCTGGATGGCCTCCAACACGAAAGGCGTCCTCGGCGCGCTCGTGTTGAACCTTGCCACCGAAGGCAAACTTTCGCTCGACGACCCCGTGGAGAAGTACTTCCCCTCCTGGAAGAACCTCGCCGCCACGAACCGCCCCACCCTGCGCATGCTCCTCTGCCACACCTCCGGCCTCGCCCGCTTCCCGAAAGCCGATCTGCCGCGTCCCGGCATGGAAGCCCTCGCCGAACGTGCCGCAGAGCAGCCGCTCGCATACGAGCCCGGCACGAAGTACGTCTACAGCAACTGGGACATCGACGTGGCGGCGGCCATCGCGGAAAAGGTGACGGGACGTCCGTTCGACGTGGAAATGAGGGAGCGCATCCTCAAGCCGCTCGGCATGACGGACACGACGTTCGTCCCCACGGCCGAGCAGGCCGCGCGCCGCACCACCGTCTACAAGCTCTCCGCAGACAAGCCGCCCCGTCCCGAGGAGCCCGTCCGCAAGCTTGTCAACCCCTACCTGCACATAGGCGAACACCCCGAAGCGGGCGGCGGACTCCTCTCCACGCCGCAGGACATGATCAAGTTCTTCCAGATGATCGCGCGCGGCGGACGCACCCCGGACGGGAAAATCCTCATCTCAGAACCGCTCATGCGCGCATGGGCCACAAAGCAGACCTCGCTCGCGATCAAGACCGCCTACAGCTTCGGCATGGCCGTGAACGGCAAAGGCGGCATCTCGCACGGCGGCGCGTGCGGGACCTGGGGCGAGGCGAACATCAACACGCGCAAGGCGCGTCTCTACATGGTCAATTTTCAAGGCAAGAGCGAGGCGTCAAAAGCCTTCTACGCGGAGTGGAAACGGCGCACGGAACTCACATCCGCGCAATAATCCAACAAGCCGGGCGTCCATGGACGTCTACCCCGTATGATAGCGTGTCCCCCGAAATGGGGACATGACGCGCGCACGCACAAATCTTATACTATTTGCTGGTTTTCAATGAGGAGACCGGCCATGAGAATCTGTCCAGACATTTTGAGGTTGACCACACGCCTGACGGCGTGCTTTTCCGTCGTTATCCTGGCGGTACTTTGCGGCAACGCATGGGCGGCGACGGAGAACGTGTGGCAGGGCGCGTCCCAGGGCGACTGGGACGTGGCGGCGAACTGGTCGCTCGGCCACGCGCCGACGGCCGGGGAATGCGCCGTGCTGCCGGACACCGGCTCAAGCTACGCCATCGCCGTGAACGGCGAGTTCCTCATCGGCGCGCTGCAGTTGGCACCGCGCGCGGGAGACGGCGTTACGGCCGTGACGCTCACGGGCATCGGGTTTCTGACGAACGACGTAAAGGTGGCCGACCACGTCGTTGGCGCGAACCGCCGTCTCGTGCTCGACGGTGCAAGCATCTGCTTCCAGTACGAGAGCGAGACGGCCGAGACAAACGGACAGATCGCGGTGGACGGCGAGGTGGCCGTGGTCGACGATGCGTCCAGACTCTCTGCGTATGCCCTGAACCTCGTTGGGGACGGCGCAAAGCTGTCCCTGACCGCCGGCACCGTCCAGCTCATCCACACGACCTACAGTGGCGCGAACGCGATCCAGATAGACGGCGGAACATATTCGTCGTACCGCATAGGACCTCCTGCAGTGGAAGGGGGCGGGAATCCATCCGCCGCCGACTGCCGCATCACCTACCTGCAGAATGGGGGACAGTCTTCGCACCGCATCAACGTCTTTTCCACGAACAGTGTCTTGACCGTTTCCGACGGCGAATACATCTTCCGCGGCGAGGCGGAATTCGCCGCCGGCTTTACGCTTGCGATTGGTGGCGGCACGATACGTTTCAACGCCGTTCCAGCCATCGACCCGACAGCGAGTCTCTCGCTTACCGGCGGCACGGTCTACGTAACCGACCTGCCCAACGGCACCACGGCCTACGACAGGCTGTTCGCGGAAGCGTCCGGCACCGTGGTCCGCTTTGCGCTCCAAGTGTCCGACGCCCGCACGATCATGTGCGACGGCCCGCTCGTCCTGGACACCATCCAGAACATGACCGCCGAGGCCAGGCCCGTCCTCAAGGTCTCCACGCTCGTCTTCTCGCAAGCCTATCCGTTCCTCATCTACGGGAGTGTTCCCAACCGCTACTTCTGCATCGAGGGCCCCACGACGATCCGGCCCACGGCAGACATGGACGACATGGGCGGGCGCGAGGTCTATCCCTTCGCGTCTGGCGACATCACGGTCGACACCCGCGACTGGAACGATTCCTCCGTCACGCGCACCGTCAAGCTCTCCCTCGGCGTGAAGGGCGCCGCCTCTCTCACCGTCATGGGCGGCGGCACGATGGAGCTGAAACCGACAAAGGGCGCCAACTCCTACTCGTGGGACGGCGCGCGCGCGTTCAGCTGCGTGACCGTGTCTAACAACGCCACGCTCACGATCCCCAGCGTCGCGACTTCAGGCAACTACATCCCACTCGTCGCGGAACGTCTCGTCCTCGGCGCGGGCGCGACGCTCAACATGTCTGCAGGCGAAGGGAACGGCGTGTACGCCGCAAGCTGGAGCATCGACCCCTCGGCGCGCATCAACGTGACCGTGCTCGACTCGTTCACCACCGGCGCGACGCCCATCCTCGTGAACACCGGCTCGGACGCCATCGACGACTACACGGACCGGATCACGCTCTCGGGCGCGACAAGCGGCGCCGTCCTCAAGCGCGAAGGCGGCAACATCGTCCTCGTGAAAAAGACCGTCACGGGACCGGACGGCGCATACCGCTACGAATGGATCGGGCATTCGCCGACCTCGCCCTACTGGAGCACGGCGGCGAACTGGTCGTGCGGAGTCGAGCCGCCGACATCCAAGACGCGCTACCCGATGGCGTTCGGCGCCGTGGACGACGTCGTGGATACGGTTTACGACGTGGGCGGCAATCCGTCGGCCGTCAGCCAGATCGTATTCCGCGCGACCGCAGTCAGCTCGTTCAGGGTTTCGGATGGCCTCGGACAGCCGATTTCGTACCTCAACGTCAACGGCGGCTATTCGGGAACGCCCAACGCGACGCTCTACTCGACTTCGGCCGTTTCCCAGCGCGTGGATTGCGACGCGCGCATCGCAGGAAACGGAAACAACCGCTTCACGCTCTACGCGGCTGCGGCCGGTCCGCTCGTCTTCGGCGGCGGGGTGACGGCGGCGGGGAGCAAGCAAGCTCCCATCATGCACGTGTGCGGCGACATCCGCACGACGGGCTACGTCACCTATCCGCGCCTGGCGTTCACGAAGCGTCCGGCGAAGCCCGACATGTCGCGTCTGTTCGTCGAGGCCGGGCGCGTGACGATCACGAACCAGACCGGCGCGTTCGACGTGAAGAACGCGGGATTCCGCGTCGCGTCGGGCGCGATGCTGACGTTCCGCGGCCCGAACAGCTCGGACGGCACGTTCTACCAATGGACGGCGGAACCGCAGAAGATCGTCGTCGACGGCACGATGCGCATCGAGTCGCGGCTTCGCGGCGGCGCTTGCCAGCAGTACGGCGGGGCCGGCACGCTGTTCATCACCAGGACGATGTATCCCGCGACGGCAGCGTCTGCGCTGGAGTTCGCGGACACGCTCTCGGTCAACCTGCCGGACGTGTGGCGGACGGTCTCGACAAGCTTCTCGCCCGCAGGCGCGAACACGCCGCTCACGCTCGTCGCGCGGAGCGGACGCCCGGTGCTGTGCGTGCCGGACGGCTGGACGTACGGACCGGCGGCGAACATCACGACGACCACCACGCCGGCAGACCGCGCGGCATACGTGCACGCGGGCGCGACGCTCGCGATCGACGCGACCGGCGGCACCGTGACGTTCGAGGATCCTGTGGCCGGTCCCGGCACGCTGGAGATTGTCGGAGGCGCACTTGCGGTGCCGGGCGGCATTTCGCCTGAAACGAAGCTCAAGGTCGGCGCGCAGGGCGCGTTCGAGTGGCGTTCCGCCCTCACGCTTGCTGGGCTCGAGACGGAAAACGGCGCGGAATTGCGCTTCACGGACTCTGCCGAGATTCTCACGGTGTCGGGCGAGGTCTCTCTCGCGGGCGTCACGCTCCGTGCGCCTGAGTCGGCATTCGACAGTCTCAACAGACAGACGCGTGTGCTCGTGGCCGATTCCATCTCCGGCCTGCCCGCCTTCGTCTGCGGGAATCGCAGGGGACAGGCTACGGTCAAGACGCGGGAAGACGGCAAGATGGAACTCTGGCTCCTCCCGCGCTGCCCGCTTCTGATCCGCTTTGTTCGTTGCATGATGTCAAATAGGACAGGATCGAAAACATGAACCATAAAATACTCATCCCTGCCATCCTCGTGCTCCCCATCGCGTTGTCCGCCGCGCGGCCATCGCCAGATCCCGTGCGCGCCCGCGCTGACGGGACGCTGCGCGGCCTCGTGCGACAGGCCGAGCGGCGCGACCGCACGCTTTCGAGCGTAGGACTCTTTGCAGGAGCCTACAACATCCTGCGCGCGAACGTCGGACTGGAAAAGTTGGACGTGCTTTTCGACGTGGCCGCCGAGCTGCAGGACCGCAATCCGGAATCTCGCACGTACGGCAACTTCCGCTGGTACGCGCGCGACGGCTTCGTGATGGACCACAATGCCGTCGACTTCTGTATGCAGGAGGGCTCCCTCATCGCGCGCGACTACCGGGATCGGCTCACGCCAGACCAGCGCGCCAAGTTCGACCGTCTCTGCGAACTCGCCATCGAGGGCAGCATCAGCCATCGCGTGCGCAGCTCCTACACGAACATCGCGCTCATGAACGCTGTCAACCTCGTGCTGCTTGGCGAGGCGTACGGCCGGGCGGACGTCTTGGAGGCGGGCGTGAAGCGCCTCGACGAGTTTATCCTCAACACGGCGATATGCGGAGTGTGCGAGTATTGTAGCCCTACCTACACGGCAGTCGACCTCAACTGCCTCCACCGCCTGCGCCAGTTCGCGCGCGACAAGGGAGTGATCGACCGCGCCGAGCGACTGCTGCGCCTCTTCTGGAGCGACGTGGCCGCGTCGTCTTTCACGCCGTCCGGGCGCCTCGCCGGCGCGCACAGCCGCGACTACGACTATCTCTTTGGACTTGGCGGCATGGCCACCTACCTGCGCGTTGCCGGGCTAGCCGCGCCGTTGCCGGGCACGCGCGAGACGCCGCCACTGCCGTTCGAGCTTTCCGAGTGGCGTCCTGACGCCGCCATCCGCGAACTCGCCGCGCGCACGCCGCGCACGGTGGTGTCGATGTGGGGCGAGGAACCAGAGAAGGTGCGCGTGCTCTGGACTGGCAAGAACGTCTCGCTCGGCACCGCTGGCGCAAACTACTGGAACATGGACATCCCGCTGTCCGTGGACTTCGCCTCCACAAACCGCATCCCGCGCGCCTACTTCATCGCCGACGGACGGCGCGATCCCTACGGGCGCAAGAAGATTCCCGAGGGGAACGGTCCGCACCAGAAGACGCTCCATCTCCGTCCGTTCTGGGCCGGTGCGCAGCGCGGTCGCGATGCGCTCGGTCTTGTCGCGTACCGTCCAGGCGACATCCCTCCAGAGACGCCAACGCTCGAATCGCACATCGTGTTCCCGTGCGACGTCGACGAGGTGTTCGTCAACGACGAACGCGTGCCGGTGACTGGCGACGCGCCGCCTTTCGCGCGCGAACTTGACCAGGACGACGCCGTGTTCGTGCGCCTCGGCGCTGGAGCGTGCGGCGTGCGCGTGCCGTGGGCGCGTGACGTGCGCGACGGCAAGGCGCGCATCGCCATCGTGCGAGACGGCGCGTCCGGAGTGCGCGCGTTTCGCCTCACCGTGGCGCACCACGACGAGTGGGGGCTCCTGGTTTCCGACGCGCCAGTTCCCGGCGCGGCGTTCTGGGTGCGCGTGGATGACAATGCAGCCGATCCGGCCGCGTTCGCCGCGTTCCGAGTCGCGTTCCGCGCCTCCGCCGCAACGGCGCGCGCAGACGATGCGCGCGTGGAAGTTGGCGTGCGTGGCGAGGAGGGACCGCTTGCCCTCGCCGCCAACTCGCCGTTCTTCGCGCCGGAGAAGATCGAGCCGCAGCAGCCCGCCGCCGTGCTCGCCGTCGACGGGCGTGACATCGGCATGGAAATCCTCGGCAACGTGCCGGGCCTTGCGGAATACCGGGCGGAACTCGAACGAATGAAGAAGGAGATGGAGGAGAACCGCGTTTACGTGCGAAGTATCCGCCCGGTACGCTGGGAGGCGGAGAAGGGCGTCGTGGCGCGGAAGATGCGTGTTGAGAAGGATAGCTCGGCGAGCGGTGGAGCGTACGTGTGGACACCAGGCGAGATTGGCGGTCGCGGGATCGTGCCAGGCAGCGTGTCCTGGCAGCTGGAGGTGAAGGATGCCGGGAAATACCACCTCTGGGGACGCGTGCAGGCGCCTACGCCAGAGGACGATTCGTTCCTCGTGTCGCTCAACGTTGGCGCGTTCTTGCAGTCAGGCACACGCGGGCCGCTCTTGATGCCACGCACGGACTGGCACCTTGGCCAATCGCCAAACTGGACATGGCGCGAGTTTCCCGTAGACATGACTTTGCCGAAGGGACCCGTGGTGCTTACGCTCCACACGCGCGAGGACGGCGCAAAGATCGACAACCTGATCCTGACAAACGACACGACATTCCAGCCCGAAGGTTGAATTGCCGCGATTGTCAACATGAGAAAATCCATGCAAACCGGGAGGCTCAAATGAATACAACTCGAAGAGGTTTCATCACGGCGGCGGCGCTTGCCGCGGCTGCAGGCGCGCACCGCGCGGCGAAGGCCGCGCCGACGGGCGGGAAGAGATTCTACAAGGGCCAGTTCCACACGCACACCTACTGGAGCGACGGCAGCGCCTTCCCGGAGCAGGCGATTCGGTTCTACCGCGAGGCGGGCTACGACTTCCTCGGTATCAGCGACCACAACGTCTACGCCGACTCCCACCGCGTCAGGAAGGTCGGCGGGAAGGGCAAGCGCATCGTCAAGCAGGAGATATTCGACGCCTACAAGCGCGAGTTCCCCGGATGCGTGGAGACCGAGACGGCGGCGGACGGCTCCCTGAACGTCGTCATACAGCCCTACGCGAAGATGCGCAAGCTCTTCGAGAAGCCCGGCGAGTTCCTCCTGCTCGACGCCGTTGAGGGCACGACGCACGTCTATGACGAGAACGGCGTGGAGCATGCGGTCCACATGAACTACCTCAACGTACCCGGCGTGCCGGAGTTCTTCCGCACCTGCGGCACGAAGGCCACGGTGGCGCAACGCATCGGCGACTCCCTCAAGGCGGTGGAGGCGCTCGCGAAGGAGAAGGGCCGCGAGTCGATGTTCATCCTCAACCACCCGATCTGGCGCTGGTACGACGTGCGGCCCGAGGATCTCGTCGCGAACCCCGAGGTGCGCTTCTTCGAGGTCTGCAACGGCGGCAGCCCGTATGCGCCGGGGAAGGGCCTGCCGAGCGACGGCTTCGCGACCGACCGCTTCTGGGACGCGGTGAACGCGTTCCGGGCGCGCCGCGGCCAGCCGCTCCTCTACGGCGTGGGCAACGACGACACGCACGGCTACTTCGGCACCGTCAGCCACTCGCCGCCCGGCATCCACTGCATTCCGTACAACGCCTGGATCCTCGTGCGCGCCGAAGCGCTCACGGCAGAGGCGCTGATCCGCGCGATGAACGCGGGAGACTTCGCCGTGTGCGAGGGCGTGCAGCCCGAGGACTTCTCCTTCGACGCCGCGAGCGGCACGCTTTCCGTGTCCGTCGCCGGCAAGAAGAACCTCTGCCGCACGATCCAGTTCATCGTCACGAAGCGCGACTTCTCCGAGAAACCCGTCAGAACCGTCACGATCGAGCCGTCCGACGCGCCGGAGGACAAACAGAAGGTCTGCGCCCGCACGATCAACGTCTACGACAAGAAGAAGATCGGCTGCATCGCGAAGGCCGTTTCGGGCGGCATCGGCGAAGGCGTGAAGGCCTCCTACACGATGA
>JAFRSR010000034.1 GCA_017427485.1 Kiritimatiellia bacterium | reverse complement strand
GCGTGACGGGCTGGACGCGCGGCTACACGCAGACGAAGAAATACGGCACGAACCTTGTGCAGCGTTTTGTGCTCGAGCTGGGGCGTCCCGCCGCCGCCGCGGAGCGTCTCCCCGACGGCGCGCTCTGGGTGCGCTTTGCGCCAACGTCCGCGCGCACGCCGGTGGAGTTGCGCGTGGGCACCTCGCTCATCTCGGACGAGTTCGCGTCGCGCAGCCTCGCGGAGACGGCGGCCGGTTTCGACGCCGTGGCCGCGGAGGGACGCGCTGAGTGGAACCGTCTGCTCGGGCGCGTGCGCGTGCAATCGGATTCCATCGATCGCCTCCGCGTGTTCTACACATGCCTCTACCGCGCGTTGCTCTTCCCGCGCTCGCTCGGCGAGACGGACGCGCGCGGCGCGACGGTGCACTTCAGTCCGTCGGCGGGCGACGTGTGTCCGGGCCCCTACTTCGGCGGCACGGGTTTCTGGGACACGTTCCGCGCGCTCTATCCGCTCCTCAACTTCCTCTATCCCGAGATGAGCGCGCAGATGATGGCGGGGCTCGAGAACTGCTGGAAGGAGAGCGGGTGGCTGCCGGAGTGGTCGAGTCCGGGGCTCGTCGACTGCATGGTGGGCAACAACTCCGCGAGCGTCGTGGCGGGCGCGTGGCTGGACGGCGTGCGCGGCGGGTTCGACATCAACGAACTTTACCGCGCGCTCGTGCACGGCGCGAACAACGCGCATCCGACGATGAAGTCCGTCGGACGTCTCGGCGTGGAGCACTACAACGCGAAGGGCTACGTGCCGCGCGACGTGGGCATCAAGGAATCCGCGGCGCGCACGCTCGAGTACGCGTACGACGACTGGTGCATCGCCGCGCTCGCGCGGGCGATCGGGCGTCCGCAGGAGGAGGTCAGCCTTTACGCCACGCGCGCGCGCAACTGGCGCAACGTGTTCGATTCCACGCGCCGCATTGCGGTGGGGCGCAACGCGGACGGTTCGTTCAACGCGGACTTCGATCCGTTCGCGTGGGGCGGGGATTTCACGGAGGGTTGCGCGCTCCACTACACGTGGAGCGTGTTCCACGACGTCGAGGGACTCTGCGAGGCGATGGGCGGGCGGAAGGAATTCGAGCGCCGTCTCGACGAGATATTCACGCTGCCGCCGAAGTTCACGTCCACGTACTACCACACCGTGATCCACGAGATGCGCGAGATGCAGATCATGGGCTTCGGCCAGTACGCGCACGGCAACCAGCCCATCCAGCACATGATCTACCTCTACGACTGGACGGACGCGCCGGAGAAGGCGGGGCGGCACGCGCGCGACGTGATGGACCGCCTCTACGCGCCGACGCCCGACGGCTACTGCGGCGACGAGGACAACGGGCAGACATCGGCGTGGTTCGTGTGGAGCGCGCTCGGCCTCTACCCCGTGTGCCCCGGCTCGGGCGAGTACGCCACCGGCACGCCGCTCTTCGACCGCGCCGACGTGTCGCTCCCGAGCGGCCGCACGCTGGAAATCCGCGCGCCGGGCGCCGAGGCGCGCCGTTTTCCCGCCGCCCCGGAGCCGCGCGTCCGCCGCGCCGACCTGCTGAAGGGCGGAACCCTCCGTTTCGGGAGGGTGCCATGAGGAAAATTCGGCAAAGAGAAATTCCCTACATTGGGGATTGACTAAGCCGCAGAGATTCGGTATCATAATGTCGGTTTCACCGATTTCAGAAAATCAATAAGGAGCTATGAAGATGAACCGTATCGTGAAGTGTGGTCTGTTTGCAGGCGCGCTCGCCGCGCTGGCTGCCCAGCCTGTTCTTGCACAGGAACAGGAGCGTGAGTTTGCCGGTGCGCCGGATCCTAAGAGCTATGGCTACACCGTGTTGATGATTGGCCTTGCCACGCCGGTCTCCCTGCCGTGGGATTTTGACTGGGACGTGTTCGGCCTGAACGCCAACGTGGCGTACAGCGACTGCAACAAGATGTACGGTCTTGAAGTGGCGGCCGTGGGCGACACGGCGCGGCTTGACATGATCGGCCTCCAGGTGGCGGCCGGCTTCTGCTACGCGAACCGCGATGCGGTCGGCGCGCAGGTGGCCTTGGTCACGCTGTGCAACCGCACGGCGTACGGCCTCACGGTCGATGCGTTCAGCATGAACCGCGAGTTCCTCGGTCTCCGCGCCGACGTTCTCATGTCGATGACCGACATGTCGCTCTACGGTCTCTCCGTCGCGGGCCTCGGCAGCGCGGTGCGCGAGGACATGTGGGGCTGGCAGGTCGCCCTCGGCGCGAACTTCGCACGGCGCGTGCACGGCTTCCAGACGGTCGGCATCTGCAACATGACGGACGAGCTCCGCGGCGCGCAGATCGGCATCGTCAACTACGCCGCCACCTGCTCGGCAGGTTTCCAGATCGGTCTCGTGAACCTCATCATGGACAACGAGGTTCCCTTCCTCCCGATCTTCAACTGCTACTTCTAAGGCTGGTGGCTTCTGGTCGCAGCAATGCGACTGTAGCTCAACTGGATAGAGCGTTGGCCTCCGAAGCCGAAGGTTGCTGGTTCGATCCCAGTCAGTCGCACCAATGAAACGGAAAGCCCCCTTTTGCGGGGCTTTCTGTTTTTCTGCTTGAAGCAGGCTTCCCATCTGCGCGCGAATGTGGTATACTGCGCGCATGTACTACTGCAACAACTACACGCTCGCCGTCATTTTCTGCGTCATCACCATGCTCTGCTGGGGTAGCTGGGGCAACACCCAGAAGCTTGCGGGGCGGACATGGCGCTATGAACTCTTCTACTGGGACTACGTGATCGGCGTCCTGCTGTTCGCGCTTGCCTCGGGGCTTACCTTCGGCAGCCACTTCGGCGGCGAGGCGTGGAGCTTCCTCCCGAACCTGAAGCAGGCCTCCGCCGGGAACATCGGCAGCGCCGTCCTCGGCGGCGTCGTCTTCAACGCGGCGAACATCCTGCTCGCGGCGGCGATCTCTATCGCGGGGATGAGCGTGGCGTTTCCCGTGGGCATCGG
>JAFRSR010000271.1 GCA_017427485.1 Kiritimatiellia bacterium | reverse complement strand
TCCCAGAATTCTAGGGAAATACTACTACTGAAACCCGGAATATGGCCGAGCTTTGAACTTTCCCATTTTGCTCGCCCAAGTATTCCCGTTTTGCTCACCCCGCAACACACTTTTTTGCCCCGTAATCCGGAAGCGGCGTGATGAAAGTCGCGCTCGGCGCGGGGGCACCTCGCCAGCCGCGAAAAAATTGGGGAACCTCCAAGTTTGGTATTGGGTTGCAATGCACGGAAGGGACTTGGTATACTTTCACGCATGAGAAATATTATCTTTTCACACATGACTGCCGGCCTGCTCGCCTTCTGCCTGGGGCCGTCGGTTCCGACGGCCTCGGCGCAATCGACGCCCGATGCTCCGTTCGCCGCCCTCAGGTTCGGCTACCGGTACACGAATCCGGACAAGTGGCCCGCAATGCGCAGGGCGCTGGAGAAAAACGCTGGCGCCTTCGATGAGATCTGGTTCTCGACCGGGGTGAGCTTTCCGCCTCTCAGCTGGCATGAAGAGCATGCGCGTCAATGTGACGAAGCAGCGGCGGACCTGCGGCGGATGGGCATTGTGCCGTCCATCGAGATACAGACCATCATCGGCCATACCGACGACATCCTCGAAACCGGCGACTGCTCGGGACAGGACTGGGGCACGATGGTCTCCGCAGAAGGACTTGCCGCGCGGCGGCTGTCATGCCCGAGGGACCCGAAGCTGATCGCCTACTTCACGCGCGTCGCGGAGCTCCATGCGGCCTGGAAACCGGGTTCCGTGTGGGTTGACGACGACATGTCCTATCGCAACCGCGCACCGCTCCGCAACCCCAGGAACAACCTGCCCGGATGTTTCTGCGACCGGTGCCTCGCCGGATTCTCGGCGGCGGAGGGCCGGCGGTGGGAGCGGAACGAACTGGCCCGGCAGATCCGCGCCGACGAGTCCGTCCGCAGGCGCTGGGACGACTATTCGTGCGCAGGCTTCGCCGAGGTGACGCGGGCCATCGCCGCCGCGGTCCACCGGGTATCGCCCGAGACGGTGATGGGCTACCAGTACGGCGGTGAGTTGCGTCCGGCCATCCCCAAGGGCCTGTTTGACGGCTGCGGGCTGCCGGTGCGCCTCCGTCCGGGCGCCGGGGCGTATTGGGACACGGACCCGCTCCTTCAGCTTGGCAAGGCCTATACGCTTCAGCGCATGCTGCTGGGCGTGCGGAAGGAGCCGTGGGTTGGCCCCTGCTGTCCGGAAATCGAGACGTGCCCCCGCACGTTCGCGTGCCGGACCCCACAGGGAATCATCCTGGAGGCCTTTGAGAACCTGGCGCTTGGCATGGACTTCGTCAGCATGTTCGCGGCCGACGCACGGACGGACGAGTCGACGGACTTCTACGCCGACCGGCTGTTCCCGCGTCTCCGGGCGGCCCATTCGTTCCTCAAGGACTATCGCGACGCCAACGTCGGAACAAGGCCCTGCGGGTTCTCCGTGCCGAACGACGCTCCCGCGGCGCTTGTGGCCTGCCGCGGCGTGCCGATCGTCGGCGCGGGCGGACGTTCGCTGGGAACGCTGCCCGACGTCGCGTCGATTCCGATCCGCATGTCCGGGTCCGGCACCGTCAACAAGGCGTCGCCCCAGTACCAGACGCGCGTCATGCAGATCGCGTCTTCCGTCGGCCTCTCCGAATACTATGCGCGCTGCGACCGTGCGAGCGGCGGACGACTGCCCGTCCGTTTTGGATTTCCCGTGATGGCGTTCGTCGTTCCGCGCGTAAAGGACGACGGATCGCTCGCGACGCTGGCGCTGGTGAACGCCTCCATCGACCGCCAGGATCCCGTCGATGTTTTTCTGCGCGGCGTGGACGAGCGCGTCACGAAGGCCATGTGGCATGAGCCCGAACATGCGCCCGCGGAGATTCCCGTCGTGCGCGACGGATCGTCCGTCCGCGTGCGGTTGCCGCGGCTTGCGGCATGGTCGTGCGGCTATCTCGACGTGCGGTAATCGTCTCACCTTGAATTGGAGAAACCAGACATGAGAAACATGATAGTGTCCATTTCCGCCGCGGTCCTTGCGGCGACGTCTTGCAACGCGCTGGCCGCGCCGGCGCGCGCGCATGCGTTCAAGAGCCCGGCGAAGATGGAGATGCTGCGTCCCGGCGAGGTGAAGCCGCAGGGCTGGCTGCGCGACTGGTGCGTGACCGCCCGCAACGGCTACATCTCGCGCATGGACGAGATCGACCAGGCTTTTCCGCGCGCGTGGAACCGCGACTTCCACCCGCGCGGCAAGTACCTCGACTGGAGCGACCCCAACAAGGGCGCGTGGTGCACCGAGGGCGGCGCGTACTGGTTCGAGGGGCTCGTGCGCCTCGCGTGGGAGCTCGACGACGCGGATCTGAAGGCCTACGCGACGAAGCGCCTCGAGCCGCTCTTCGAACGCATGAACCCGAACGCCATCGCGTTCGTCTACTGGATGGACCGCAACGACCCCGCGCAGATGGCCGAGATCGAGAAGGCCAACCACGGCTTCATCGTGGGCGCAAGCGGCCGCACCACGCGCGCCATGCTCGCCTACTACGAGGCGACAGGCGACGAACGCGCGCTCCGCGCCCTCACGTGGTGTCTCGACGATCCGCGCTTCTACTTCTTCGGCAACCCGATCACGCTTCCGGCGGCGGCCTGCGACACGTGGCGTTACAGCGGCGACGACAAGCTCGCCAAGGCCATCGACAACTTCTACGCCACGAAACCCTACCCCGAGAAGTGGCCCGCCATGCGCTACGGACTCCCCGTGTGCTACGACTCCCTTCGGATGCGCGAGCGGCGCGACCGCGAGGACGGCAAGAAGTGGGAGTGGCGGCTCCAGCACGGCGTCCTCTGCTACGAGAGCATGCTCTCGTGGGTGAAGGCGTCGCTCTGGACGGGCGATGGCAAATACCTCGCGAACGTCCGCGCGTGGCTGGACCTCCACGAGCGCGTCTGCCGCCAGCCGCACGGCGTGACCGTGGCCGACGAGCAGTTTGGCTGGGCGGGCCCGAACCGGGGCACCGAAACCTGCACGGTGGCGGGCGACCTCCTGCTCTACGCCACGCTCGCCGGCGCGACGGGCGAAGGACGCTTTGCCGACCACGTGGAGCGGAGTTTCTTCAACGCGGGGGCGGCCTGCTCCTCGCGCGACTTCATGCACCATGTCTACTTCCAGGCGCCCAACCGTCCGACAGGCACCGGCAACTTCCACGCCGGCCCTGCCGGTAAGGGTGGTCTGTACAAGACGAAGCACTGGCCGCTCTGCTGCACCGCCGCGCTCGCGCGCATCCTGCCCGGCTACGTGCAGTGGATGTGGATGAAGCCCGCCGCCGGCGGACTCGCCGCCACGCTCTACGCGCCGAACATGCTCGAAACGGAGCTGGAAGGCACTGCCGTCCGCATCGAGACGAAGACGGACTATCCTTTCAACGAGACGCTGGAGATGAAGGTGTCTACGGCAACGCCGCTCAAGTTCCCGCTTCGGCTGCGCGTGCCGGAGTGGTGCGTCAATCCCTGCATCGCCGTGAACGGCAACACGCTCAGCCTCCCCGTGGGCGCCGACGGATTTACCGTCGTCGACCGCGAGTGGAAGACGGGCGACGTCGTGTCGCTCCGCCTCCCGATGGCGCCGAAAGTGGAGACGATGCGCGACTTCAACGATGGCGGCAAGCCGTACTGTTCGCTCACGTACGGCCCGCTCCTCTTCGCGTACGGCCTGCCGGAGCAGGATGAGAATACGCCCGCGCCCGGCGCGCGGACGGACTGGCGGCTCGACTCGTCGCGCGTCCTCACCGGCGCGCAGGTCGTGCGCACGCCCATGCCCGCGAAATGGGACTGGCCGCTCGCCGCCCCGCTCCGCCTGAAGGCGAAGGCGGCGGATGGCAGCGCGCTCGAACTCGTGCCCTACGGCTGCACCAAGCTCCGCATCTCGATGTTCCTCGACACGGCCAAGTGACATCCGTGCCTAAAATGTGTTTCAGAAGTCAAAACGAATAGAGAGGTTGAAAATGGAAAGAATGTCAGGTTTGTCCTGCGTTGGACGGCGCGAGTTCATTGGCGGGTTGGCGGCGGCGGCCGCATGCCCCGCCTTTGCGGACGGCGAGAAGCCGCTCTTTAAGGTGGGGCTTGTGACGGACACGCACGTGCGCAAGACGCGGAAGTCCTGCGAACGCGTGGAGCTCGCGTACCAGCTCTTCAGGAAACACGGCGTGGAGATGATCGTGAACTGCGGCGACATCGCCGACAAGTTCTACCCCGAGGGCTACGCGCACTACAGCGCCGTCCGGCGCGAGACCTACCCCGACCCCGCGACGGCGCCGCGCGAGCTGTACGTGTGGGCCAACCACGACAGGATGGACTACCCCGAGGACGACTCCAAGAACCCGCTGCTCGCTTTCCCGAAAGTGAAGGAACTCCTCGGCATCCCGAACGAGGCGTATGACGAGATCTCGCACAAGGGTTTCACGTTCCTCGTGTTCCCGCAGTGGCTGGACGCCAAGCGCTACGAGTCGATGATCGCCAAGGCGTGCGCCGCGAATCCTGGCAAGCCGGTCTTCATCTTCGACCACGTGCCGCCGATGGGCACCACTGAGAACTCGTACTCGTGGGGCAGCAGCGGCCGCCGCAGCGTTCTCTCCAAGTACCCGCAGGTGATCAACATCACGGGGCACGCGCATGGTTCGCTCCGCAACGAGCAGAACATCTGGCAGGGCGCATTCACCAACGTGAGCGTGGGATGCCTCGCGCAGTGGGGCGGCGATCTCGTCGGACGGCAGTGTCCGACCCTCCAGAACTGGAGCTGCATCGTGATGGAGGTCTACGCCTCGCGCGCCGTGTTCAGGAGGTTTGAGCTGCAGCAGGGCGTCGAGATCGGGGCGGACGCGCCGTGGACGGTGTCGTGGCCCTACGATCCCGCGAACGCGCCCTACGACCCGAACCGCCTGTGCGCGTCGCGTCCGAAGCCGCAGTTCCCGGCCGGCGCGAAACTGTCGTTCAAGGCCGACGGCATGCCGTTCTCGTCGCTCGCCGTGACGTTCCCCGCGGCGACTGACACGGCGACGACGCACCACTACCGCCTGGAGCTGGCCCGGCGCGGCGCGGATGGCGCGTGGCACACCTTCGCGCGCCGCGAGACGCGCGGCGAATACCACCTACCCGACGCCGCGCGCAGCGCGACGCTGGCGGACGCCGCCATTTCCGCCGGTTATTTCACGCCCGGCGAGACATGCCGTTTCTCGGTGACGCCTGTCAACTTCTGGGGCGGCGAGGGGGAGTCGATCAGTGCGGAATGGACGCCGCCCGAAATGAAGCCCGTCACGCGCATCTGGGAGGGCGTGCCCGCCCCGGCGCGCGCCGGCAAGAAGTTCGCGTTCAAAGGCAGCGGTGAGTTCTCGTTCCCCGAGGGCTTGTGGGAGAAGATTCCGGTGGGCGCGAAGCTGCGCCTGACCGCCGACCTGCTGCTCGAGCAGGGCGACGTCCGCGGCGTCAACTTCATGCTCCAGTCCATGCCCGGCAAGAAGCGCCCGTTCGGCTCAGTCCTCACGCCGAAAGGCCTCTCCGACCTCCGCTACGTGGTGGAGTTCAAGCATCGGGCCACCAAGGCGCCGTACACCTTCGTTCTGCGCCAGGGCGACCGTATGAAGATGCTCTTCCGCAAACTCGCCCTCGACCGCATCGCCTAACCGACGCATGGCGATGCAACGGAACAATCCCACCTCTGTGATACAAGGAATGCCGACATGAACAAAATTGCCAAACTACTTGCCGTCGCGGGTTTCATTGGCGTGGCCCAGGCGGCCGACCTGACGTGGACGGGTACGGAGTCGTCCGTGTGGGATGCCGCGGCCGTGAACTGGCAGGACGCCAACGGGACGGCCTGCGCGTGGACGGACGGCAACACGGCCGTGTTTCCGGCCAACGGCACGGTCACGAACATCACCGTGAGCGGCGAGGTGAAGCCGTATCGGCTCATCTTCGCCGGGGGACAGTGGTCCTTCGGCGGCAACAGCACGTTGCGCGTCACAGATGGCCGGTTCGGGCAGAAGTCGGTCGACCCGACCGTGGGCGTGACGTTCAAGGACGGATTGACGGTGCGCGTGGGGACGGGCGCGGCGGGAACCAGCGTGGACATGAACCTCGCCAACGTGACGATCGAGAACGCGTCGTTCCTGTGCCCGTCCAACCGCTTCCACAACAGCTGGAACTCGTCGAATGTTCCCGTGCAGTCGCAAGGCATCGTCAACATCGGCGACGGCGGGCTGTTTGAGTGCAAGGACCTCGTGCTGACGTCGCAGGCGGCGACGACAGCGGACTATCAGGACAAGTTCCGCTTCAACGTGACGACTGGCGGCGTCTTGCGGATCGCCTATTTCTACAATTTCCATCTCAACTACTACGGGAAGATCTATGTCGACGGCGGCGACATCCAGAGCCTCACGGGCAACAACAAAAGATCGATTTATTCGGGAAACACCCCCACTCCCAGCAATGTCAGATATCGGATCGTGCTAGGACCGGGCGGATGGGTCTCGAAGGGGAACAAGTTCGTGGGCATGTTGCTTGAAGGCGGCCCCGGCGACGGCGGCGTGACCATTGCCTCCAACAGCCCGTCCCATACCTATCTGAAGTCTGGAAGCGGCTCCAATGTGCCTGAAAGCACCTTCACCGGCGGGGTGCACATGTTGAAGAACGCCGAGAGCACCGCCTTCCTCATCAACGGCGACCGCAACCTCGGGACCGTGCCGGACGTGCCGACGACGAACATCTACGTCGAGGGCAATTTCGCGTTGATGGCAGAGGGTGCCAATGCCGTCCTCCACTCCAACCGCATCATCCGCCTGGCGTCGAACAGGAAACTCCAGCTCGCCGGAAACGGCAATCTGATTACGGTCTGCGGCCCGATTGTCGGCACGGCGCCCGACACGGCGAACAACGGCATCGTGACCACCTACAACCCCTACTGGAACACCCGCGTGGCACTTACGCCGGCCGTAAACGTGACGAACAAGTTCGGCCGTCTGCTCGTGCAGAAGTACAACCTCACGCACGGCGGCGCGGGCGTGACGGAGGTGGACCAGGTGACGAGCGTCGTGGAAGGCCACACCGGCTCGTTTGACGTCTGGGACGGCGCCACGCTCGCCGTCACGAGCGGAACCCTGCGCGTCGTGAACGGCACATGGGCCGCGAACTGCGCATACGTGGACGTGCGCGGCGGCCTGCTCGACACGAGCGGCATCAAGTATGAATACCTGAACGCCTTCCGCGTGCCGGGCACGACGACGGTCAGCCGCGCCGGACGCTTCCTCTGCAACGCCTACCGCATGGCAGAGGGCAGTCAGATTGCCAGACCGGAAATGGGACTGACCCGCCTTGTGACGAACGGCGTGCTGCAACTCACCTATTTCAACATGACGTATGCAAATCTGACCCTTAACTCGCGTGCGCAGCTTGACTGGGACGGCGGCATCGCGGCGACGCGCGGCACGGCGGCGAGATACGATTTCCTCGGTCCGAACACCGCCGACAAGACGCTTCTGCAAAGCTGGCGCGACCGGGTGATGGTGTATGTGCGCGAAGGGGGCGCGGTCGTGTCGAACAACTGCGAGATCCGCATCCGCCAGCCGCTCCTCTGCGGCGTTCCGGAGGGGAAGACGGACGGCGGCTTCACGAAGTGGGGCGCGGGCATGATGGCGTTCGTGGACAACCTCGTCCTGGGGGACGGCACTTTCAACACCTTCAACGGACCGATCAACGTGGAGCAGGGCACGCTCACGATGGGCAGCGTGAGCAACTTCCTGCCCACGGCCAAGCTGTACGTGCGCGCCGGCGCCACGTTCAACGGCAACGCCATGCTCCAGACGTTCTCCACGCTCGGCGGCACGGGGAACGTGACGAACCCGTCGAAGCTCACGCTCACGGACGCCTTTGCGCCCGGCTACGGCACGAACACGATCGGCACGCTCACCGTCGCCGCCGCGCTCGGCGAGGTGAAGGACGGCGCGGAGCTGCAGATCGACCTTGACGCAGAGGGTCATTCGGACTGCCTCTCCTACGCGGCCGCGCTCGACCTCTCGAAACTCCGGCTCGTGGTCAACGACTTGAACAAACTGGACACCGACTGCAAGTACGTGATCGCAACTAACTTGACCTCGTGCGCGAACGCGTTTGCCTCGTCGAACCTTCCGAATGGCTGGTACGTGAAGCAGTCGACGTCCGGCGGCCGGGTGTCGCTGACGCTTGCGTTCAAGAAGGGCACTACGTTTATCGTCCGCTAACCCGAACACGCGCATCGGCAACGGTTGCGGCGAGCGCGATTCTCCCCGTGTCGGGTGCGACGACGGGCGCGGAGAACCTGGTGCCGCGCAGCGAGTTCAACAAGTACCGGCTCGTCTACGACCTCAACATCCAGAAGGAAATGCCGCACTACGGGTGGAGCGTCCAGGCCGTGCCCTACGACATCGACAGGTCGCGCCAAGTGGCGAAGGGCGGTTTCAGCCGCGTGGCGTATTTTGTGGAGACGGTGTCCACGAACGGCGGGCCATTCGGCCACCGCTTCGGCCCGCATCAAGGTCATCTCCGGCGGCACGATGATGCTCTTCCGATGAGGGGTCTAGGGGCACGAAATTGTACAGACTCATGATTTCGTGCCCGTTTTACGGATTTGATTTTCGGGCACGAAATCGCCTTGGACCTTGATTTCGTGCCCGAAATCTGGTATTCTTTCTGCAAAACTCGTTTAGGGAGACCAGATCATGTTTGTTGGCAGAACTGAAGCTTTGAACAGATTGGGCGGGCTTTGGCAGAAGTCTACGCCCTCTCTCGTAACCGTACGCGGACGGCGGCGTATCGGCAAATCAACGCTTGTCTCGGAATTCGCCAGACGCACGGCCGACCATTTCATATCCATCGACGGTCAGGCACCAGGTGAAGGCGTCAACAATAAAGTGCAGCTTCAAGGTTTCATGGAACAGCTTTCCATGCAGACCGACGCACCAGACGTGACCGTCAAGAACTGGCTTCAAGCCTTTCGCATGCTCGCCAACGCCCTGCCGAAGGACGGTCGCATCGTTGTCCTGCTGGATGAAATATCGTGGATGGGCGGATATGACAAGTCCTTTGCCGGGACGCTCAAGATTGTCTGGGACAAGATGCTCAAGAAACGGGATAACCTCGTCTTGGTGCTTTGCGGAAGCGTCTCCAGCTGGATTGCCGACAACATCCTGAACGGAACCGGATTTGCAGGCAGGGATTCGCTGGACCTCGTGGTGAACGAACTTCCGCTCTCCGTATGCAGGGCGTTCTGGGGGAAAGCGGTCGAACGCACGTCGACTTCGGAAATGCTCGACATGCTTTCCGTGACGGGCGGCGTGCCTAAGTACCTTGAGGAAATAAACCCCAGCCTCTCGTCCGACGAGAACATTCGCCAGCTGTGCTTCACGCGCGAAGGGATGCTGTTCAGGGATTTCAACCAGATATTCAACCAGATATTCGGCAAGAAGTCCTTGGCTCGGAAGTCGCTTCTGCGCGCCCTTGCATACGGATCCAAGTCGGCTGCGGAGATGGCCGAGGACTTGGGGACCGAGCGCAACGGACATCTTGTGGACTATCTCACGGAACTTGAACTTGCCGGGTTCGTCTCGAAGGACAGCGGGATGAATCCCTGCACGGGTCAACCCGGGCGCGCCGTGCGTTACAGGCTCAAGGACAACTACACGCGGTTCTACCTGCATCATGTGGAACCGAACGCAAAGGAGATCGAAGCCGGACTCTTCAAATACGATTCGCTTGCGGCGCTCAAGGGCTGGGACACGGTGAAGGGATTGCAGTTCGAGAATCTTGTCGTGTCAAACTTCCGCTCATTGCTCCCGATCCTCGGCATCGACGGTGCGTCGTTGCTTTCGGCCGCACCGTACCGCCGCGCCAAAGAAGGCACAGCCAACGGCGTGCAGGTCGATCTGTTGCTTCAGACCAAGTCCACGGCGTATGTCGTCGAAATCAAGCGGCGCGAGAACATCGGCGTCGATATCGCAGCGGAAATCAACCAAAAGGTCAAGTCCGTGGGATTTCACGCCGGCACGTCGGTCCGCACGGTGCTTGTTTACGACGGCAAGCTCGCGCCGGCAGTCCGCACCGAGCACATGCTTGATTTCGTGATTCCGGCGGAACGGTTCTTTGAGTAGAAACGGCGAGGATGAAACAAAAAAGGGATTCATGTTTTCCCCTTTCGTTCACATAAAATAATTCTCCCTCGTCATCCCGATGTTTTGATATACTGTCTACCTGTCATCAAACTTTTCAATGAAAGGAACACTGCCATGAAACATTTATTTGTGCCGAGATTCATTGTCCTCGCAATGTTCGTCTTGGCGGCATCGTGCGCGGTGGCGGCGGATTCGATGACGAAGGTCTACGTCAACGACGGCGAGACGTACGAGCTTGACATTGCCGGAACGGCCAACACGGCGAACAATGCAACCGTGCATGGGAGCTACACCTACTACGGCGTGAACCTCGTTCTCGGGACGGGTTGCACGGTCAAGCTGACGGGCGCGGCGGGCGATGGTTCCGACTTCACGCTGAACGCCGCCGTCTATTGTCCCCGCGGCAGCTTCACGGTCGACGGCTCTGAGTTGCAGGGATACTCCGACACGCTCCGCTGGTGCGGATGCGCGTACGCCCCGAACGGCACGGCCACGGTCAAGGGCTTCAAGCGGATCGTCTTCGGAAACACCAAGGTGCTGGTCGAGAACACGACGGCTTCCGTGGCGATCAACGTGGGCGACGTTCTGTTCGACGATGCCACGGCCGAGGGCCTCGTCTTTACAAATACCGCGGCGATATGCCGGGCGCTTGCCACGTGCCCTTACACCGTCGCGCCGGGCACGGTGTTCTGGCCCGCCTACCGGGATGCGTTGTCGGCCGAGGGCGACGTGTTCGCGCCGGACGGCTGGACGCTCGGCATCGTCAACACGGGATCCGTGGCGAATGCGACGATCCGCGTCCCGGACGGCTACAACCTGCCGTTCCGTCCCTGCGGCGTCCAGTTCGCCGAGGGGCGCATGGGCAACTGGGGAGGTATGGCGAACGGGCTGCGGCACAACCTCGTCCTCGACGGGGAGTCCGCTCGACTCGACATCTGGAACAACGCGTCGGGAACGGTCCGGTTCACGGGCGACATTTCGGGAAGCGGGTCGGTGTCCTTCCGCGGCCAGTCGGCGAACAACATCACGGTGGCCTTCATGGGACGCGCCGCATACACGGGCAAGACGACGATCCGCAGCAACGTCAGCACCGCGACGGGAAACGACACGATCGTCTTTTTCGACCCTGCGCCGGCATCCTCCTGCCTTGAACTGGGCAATGCGCTGTCGGCCACGTACAAGTTCCACCCGCATGGCTACCAGACGTCCAACACGGTCATCACGGTGAACGCGTTCTCCGGCGTGGACAACGAGGTAGACGTCGTGGAGGTCGCGACCAACCAGACGATCCGCGTTGGGGCGGTGTCGGGCTCGATCGCGTTCAGGGGGCCTGCGAGCGGACTCGTGGTGGTCGATTCGCTCGCGGCCGACGCGCACGTGCGCCTCCTGGACGGCGTGCGCCTGCAGGTGAACGCCGTCGGCGCCGGCGCCGACGTGGTGCTCGGCGCGGCGGACGACACGGCGAGCGGCTCGTGGCATCTTTACGGACCTGACAATGGAACGCCCGTCTGGCTCCCGATATCCGAAACCGTGCCGGGCGGACGGATCGTCTACGGCGGTCGACTGGTGCTGAGTCGCAGCTGGACGGCGAAGGCGGCGTTGTGGCTGGATGCCACGGCGTCCGACTCGATCACGTATCTGCGCGACGCCAACGCCGATGCGACGTCGGTTCCCGAAAACGGCATCCTCTGGTGGCGAGACCGTCGAACGGACCAGACGACCTACGCCATGGCCCAGGCGCGTTTCGCGACAAATTCCACGGCGAACCTCAATTCGTATGTTAACCTTTACCCCCTGCACAAGAGCAATGGCCCGAACGGTTTGAGCTATATCGACTTTGAACGAAATCAGTCGCGACTTTATGGAATGAGTGTCGGTGCCGCGCTCAACAACCCCAAGAAGGCCAATTGCAAGGCAGTGCCGTCCGCCTACGCGATTGCCGTGATGAAGTGCGCGGACAGCACCGGTCTCGGCACGTCCGTCTTCGCCGGTAAGACGTGGGACTACTATTCGCGTGGCGGTGCGGGGGCGTCTAAGCCCATGTTCACGAACGAGACGATCGCCGTCCACAAGGACGGCACGGTCGTGGCCTCGCCCACGACCACGCCGTTTGGCACGAGCTGGGGCATCTATTCGTTCACGGCTGCCGAGCCCGTCATCGGCCTCGCCTGTCTGGATCCCAGCAGTTCAAACTTCACAGGCGGATTCTCCTTCGGCGAGATCATCCTGTTCGGCGAGGCGCCGACGGACGCGGAGAGAATGCTGGCGGAGAAGTACCTTTCCGACAAGTGGGGGCTGGACATTTCACATGCCGGAGCGGTTCTTCCCAAGACGCTGGACTTCGACGTGGCTGGGCCGGCCGAAACGGCGCTGCTGACGCTTGGCGACGACTGTCCGTACGACGTGACCGTGAACGTGAACCTGGCCGACGGCCTTGCGGACGGTATCTACCCGCTCGTGACGTACGGCGACGTGCGGTCCTACTCGCTCGGCGCCGTGACGGGGGACGCCGGACGGCATGTGTCCCTTGTGTGGCGGGATGCCGACTCCATGCTCTGCCTGAACGTCGCATCGAGCGGCACGACAATCATCTTTCGTTAAAAAGGAGCATGTCATGAATCGAGTGTTCGGAATTGCGGTGTTGGCGGGACTGACGGCGTGCGGGGCGGAGAACCTGCCGCCGATGGAGACCGACGTGCTCGTGGTGGGCGGCACGGCGAAGGGCGTGGCGGCGGCGGTCGCGACGAAGGCGGAAGGCGCCGACGTCTTTCTCGTCACGCCGTTCACGTACCTCGGTGAGGACATGGCGGGCACGCTCGAGCTCGGCCTGCCGGACGGTCAGAAGCCGACGACGGCGCTGGTGAAGAAGCTCTGGGCGGGCGCAAGCGACCTCGCGGCGTACGACTACTGGCCGGACAGGAGGTGCCCGCATCCGCGCCACATCTACAAGAACGACTGGTGGGAGCGGCTGTCCGAGTACGGTCGTCCGCCCAGTCCGTCCGATTCCGTGTACTACGACTCGGACGTCTCCTACAAGTGCGTCCTGCGCACCCGCGCGAAGGTGCGGCGCGTGGAGGTGATCGCGTTCGAGCGCCGGACGCGCGAGGGCGATGGCGCGACGGGACGCGTCACCGGCACGTTCCTCGACGGCCCGCGCGCCGGCGAGTCGTTCGAACTTGCGAACTGCGGGCTTGCGTTCAACGTGGCGGGCGACGCCTACCAGCCCGGGGCGAAGGCCGTGTCGTTCGCGGCGGACGTGGAGGCGCCTTTCACGAAGATGTCCATCAAGGTGGAGAAGGCGGCTTCGGCGCACCACCAGTTCGTCTCGCGCATCTGGTTCCACCTGGCGGATCCGGAAAGCTCCTTCGCGCCGCCGACGCCTCTGAAGGTGAAGCGCACGTTCGACCGGGAGCTGGTCGACGCCGGCGTCGGCTTCCTCACGGGCGCGGCGGTGGAGCGCGTCCTGCGCGGCCCGGACGGCGCACCCTGCGGCGTGGTGGCCGCCACACGGTCGGGACGCCTGACGGTGCGCGCGCGGCGCGTGGTGGACGCCACGCGGTACGGCACGCTCGAGCGCTTCGCGCCTGGAGATCCCGCGCTGCCGGTGGCGAAGGAGGAGACGTTCTCGCGCGTGGTGATCGTGGACGGTCCGCCGCCGGAGGCATCCGGCATGAAGGTGGAGCGTCTACCCGGCATGTTCCCGGTCAGCCACACCACCGCCACGGGGCGCATGTACCGCTGCACGTTCAAGCTGCCGATGAAGGACGGACGCTATCCGAGCTTCGCGGCCGCGGAATGGGCGGCGCGCGACCTGACCTGCACGCGCGACCTGATGGACGACGCCGACCTGCTCGTGTGGCATGCGCCGGGATGGAAACCGCTTGAGGACAGGATTCGCGACGGCGAGGCGCTTGGGCGCGCGGCCGCACGCGAGTCGCGCGGTGCGCGGCAGGCGCAACCGCGTGCGGAACAGGAGAAGTCCGAGCCTGCCGACTGGGGCACGTATGACGTGGTGGTCGT
>JAFRSR010000033.1 GCA_017427485.1 Kiritimatiellia bacterium | reverse complement strand
GGCAACGGGCTGCGGCGCGGCAACGGGCTGCGGCACGGTGACGGTTGTCTGCTGGATCATGACGGGTTGCTGAATCACGACGGGTTGCGGCACGACGACCGCAGGCGGAGGCGGTGGCGGAGGGGGCGGCGGCCCGCCGAGGAATCCGCGTACGAGGCCGCCAACCAGACGACCGGCCGATGCCGAATCGCCGCACGCCGCGAGTGCGGCGCAGGCCGAGAGGACGAAAAGAGTTTTCTTCATGGCATTCCTTGTTTCGTGTTGCAAAGTCACTTGATTGCGCCAGTGGCGCTGAGGGTTCCCAGCGCGAGGAAAAGCGCGCCGATTGCGAGATAGGCGGCGCCAAAGCCCGTCACGCGCGACTGCTTTGCCGCGCGCCACGCGAGTGCGCGGCGAAGATGCCAGGGGTAGAACATGCCGAACATGCCGGTCACCGCGCAGGCGTAGGCGAACACGACGAGCGCGCGGCGCCAGGACGTGTCGCACAGGCGCACGGCGGGGAAGAGCTCCGCCGGAAAGAGCATGAACAGCGCGCTGAGCGCCCGGAGCGTGAGCAGGTTCTCCATCCAGAGGCATGTCAGGACCGTCAGTATGATCGCGAGGATCCACACCATGCCGGGGATGTCCGAGGAGAAGAACCACAGCCGCCGCACGATCCGGTCGAACACCTCGATGCCGATCGTGTCGACTTCGTATGCGGTCCACAGCCACGCCACGGCGCACAGCGCCTGTCCGGCGAGGCGGTGGCGCGGGAACGCGAGCAGGAAGCGCGTGGCCATCTGCGGCTTGAGCACCGTGAAGAGCCCGTAGCCGAACAGCGGCACGCCCAGAACGAAGAACCAGAATGTCATGAACGTCTCCTACCTATTCACTATTCACTTTTACCTATTCGCTATCTTCGGTGCTCCTACGACGTAGGTGCACACGTTGTCGCCAGTCACGTTGCAGCAGGTCTCAAACATGTCGAGGATCGGGTTGATGCCGAGCGCGAGGGCCACGATCATGGTCACCTGGTCGTTGGGGAGGCCCATGTCTCCGAGCACCATGAAGAGCAGGAACATCGAGCATCCCGGCACGCCGCCGGCGCCGATCGAGGCGAAGATGACGGACGCGACGAGCGTGAGAAGCTGCGCCGCTGTGAGGTGCATGCCGAAGAGGTTGGCCGCGAGGATGGCAAACGCCGGCAGGTGCACGCACACGCCGTCCATGTTCACCGTCGCGCCGAGCGGGAGGGAGAAGGACGACACTTCGCGCGGCACGCCCGCCTCGTCCATCGCCTTGAAACTCACGGGCAACGTGGCGGCGCTCGACCGGGTGGCGAACGCGGTCAGCATGGGCGCGCGCAGGCGGGCCAGCACGCGGAACGGGTTCTCGCGGCGGAACATGGCGATGGCCACCGGATACACCACGAAGATCATCATCAGCACGCACGTCACCACGCACAGGAGGATTTGCAGGTACGGGCCGAAGAGCTTCGTGCCGTTCTCGGCGAAGTTCTTGAACGTGAGGGCGAACACGCCGACGGGGAAGTAGAGGATCACCCAGTCGATCAGCTTGAACGAGACGCGCTGGGCGCCATCGCAGGCCGCGAGCAGGCTGCGCACCGGACCCGTCGCCTGCTCGTCACCGCCGTCCAGCAGGCAGCGCGCGGCGACGCCGAAGAGGAGGGCGAAGACGATGATCGGCAGGAAGTTGCCGGCGGCGAGGGCCGCGAACGGGTTGACGAAGAGCCCCAGGAAAAAATCGGCGAACGAGCCGCCCGACAGTGCCTCCTGGGCCATTTTCTGCGCCTCATCCGCATGCGCGGCGGCCGCGGCGGCGGGGCTGTCCATGGACGGGTTGAACGCCATCGCGAGGGCGACGCCCAGCACGGCGGCGAAGGCCGAGGTGGCTGCGTACCATGCGACCACCTTGCCGCCCACCTTGCCGGACTGCTTCAGAGGAAGGCTTGCCGCGCCCATGACAAGCGAGAAGAAGATGATAGGGAAGACAACCATCTTGAGCATGGCCACCATGACGTCGCCGAACGGCGCCACCACGGGCAGGACGCGCGCGAGCGCTTGGGGGGAAACGAATCTCTGCATGATAAGCCCGCCCGCGACGCCGAGCACGAAGCCAATGGGTACGCGCCAAGCGGGCGGGATGCGGCCAATGAACGATTTCTGTGCTGTGGGCATGAGATAAGTATACCATAATGCCGCCGGATTTGGTAGAATGAAGGGCGTTTTCAGAAAAACGGAAAGGAAGCATGCCATGCATTTTGCCAAAAAGACGCTGGCGGCGATTGCCGTCGCGGCCGTTCTTCTCGCCCACGCGGGGGAGTTCACGTTCAAGATTGCGGCCGACAAGACGGACTGCCTCTACCGCTGCGGCGAGAAGGCCACGTTCACCGTGACGGTCGTGGACGCGGGCGGACAACCCGCCGCCGGGACCGTGACGGCGACCGTGGACAACTTCGGCCCGCAGGAGCAGGCGAAGCGGACGGTCGACCTCGCGAAGGAGAATCCCTTCCGCATGGAGGGCTCGCTTGCCGAGCCGGGGTTCCTGCGGCTGACCGTGCAGGCGAAGGGCGCGAAGCAGACGATGTTCGGCGTCGGGTACGAGCCGGAGAAGATCGAGAAGGGCAGCCCGTCCCCGGCCGACTTCGACGCGTTCTGGGCGAAGGCCGTGAAGGACCTCGACGCCACGGTGCCCGCCGACCCGCAGCTAAAGCTCCTCCCCGAGCGCTCGACGGGGGCGTTCAATTTCTGGCGCATCAGCTTCGCCACGTGGGGCGGCACGCGCGTGTACGGCTACCTCTCCATCCCGAAGGACGCCTCCGCGGAGAAGAAGTACCCCGTGCGCTTCCAGGTGCCGGCGGCCGGCAACGGTCGCGCCCACTGGACGAACAACATGCGAGGCGCGGCCGACGCCATCTGCATGTTCATCGCCGTGCATCCCTACGAGCCGCCGTTCGACCTCGACGAACTGGAGAAGCTCTTCAACGCCAACATGGCGGCGCTGAAGGAGAAGTACGGCACCTCCTCGTACGCGGTGGCCGGCATGGCGAAGTCGCGCGAGGACTACTATTTCTACCGCGCGCTCCTCGGCATCAACCGCGCCGTGGACTGGCTGGCGGCGCGCCCAGAGGTCGACCTCTCGCACTTCACCTACTCCGGCACCTCGCAGGGCGGCGGGTTCGGGTTCCTGCTCCTCGGCCTCAACCACCACTTCACGAAGGGCGCGCTGTTCGTGCCGGCGATCACGGACACGATGGGCTACCTGAAGGGACGCCGTAGCGGCTGGCCACGCGTGGTCGAGAGCCAGCGCGAGGAGGACCGCGCCGCCGCCGAGCGGAACGCCCCCTACTTCGACGGCGCGAACTTCGCCGCGCGCATCACGTGCCCCGTGCGCGTGGCCGTGGGCTTCGCGGACAACACGTGCCCGCCCTGCGCCGTCTACGCCGCCTACAACGCGATACCCGTGAAGGACAAGCAGATCCGCCACGGCATCGGCATGACGCACAGCTGCTTCGGCAAGTTCTACAACGAACTCGGCGCCTGGCAGAAAGAGGGAAAATGACCTAGAGCGAGGATCGTATGAGCGTGAAGTTTGACAAGAGTTTTCTGAAAAGGGTTCTCTCGATCCCGTCGGTCACATACCGAGAGGAGCGAATCCGGCCCCTCGCGTCCACACTTGCCAAACGGTCGCAGTTTCTGCTTGTCTCGCGGAGCGGGTTATGAGATACTAACGGCGTCATGCAGAAATCTACTCTATTCAAGTTGTGTTTTTCCGCGGCGTGGCTGGTTGCGGCCAGTTGGACGTTCGCGGCTCCTACCCCCATCCGGCGCGGTCCGCTCATGCACGGCGGCGCGCCGCAGCAGCCGGCGGCCACGACAGCGCCGGCCAAGTCCGCGCCCGCAAAGCCAGCGGCGGCCGCGCCGACCAAGCCCGCGCCCGCGAAACAGGAGCCTGCGAAGGTCGCGCCGGCGGCTACGCCGATCAAGCCCGCAGCCAAGCCTGTATCCACAGCCAAGCCTGCGCCTGCAGCCAAGCCCGCGCCCGTGAAGAGACCGATGCCCGGGAAAGTGGCTCCGCCGAGGAAACCGGCGCCCGCGAAGGCCGGGTCTGTGCCCAAGCCGCCCCTGAAGCCCACATCCGCGAGGCCTGCGCCGTCGCCCGCCCCCGTGGCCGCGTCGTATGGCCCGCGCGCGCCTTACCGGGGTGCGATCGCGGTGGACGCGGATACGGGGCGCATCCTGTTTTCTGATAACATGCGCACGCCGGGGTATCCTGCGTCCGTCACGAAGCTGATGACGTTCCTGCTCGTCCTGGAGGACATCCAGTCCGGACTCTATGGACCGGACGACCGCGCCCCCGCGAGCCAGCTCGCGGCGTCGATGGAGCCGAGCAGCGTGGGGATTCGTCCGGGCCAGTCGATGACGGTCCACGACCTGCTGCTTTCCATCATGGTGAAGAGCGCCAACGACGCGGCCGAGGTGCTGGCCGAACACTCGGCGAGCGCGCATCTGCGTCGGCACGGCGAATTGGGACCCGGCGTGACGCCGGCAGCCCTGCGCGCGAAGTTCATCGAGCGGATGAACCGCCGCGCGAAGGAACTGGGCATGCGCGACACGCGCTTCGCCTCCCCGAACGGCCTGCCGCCCCCGGCCGGGTCGAGGCGGGGCTTCGACGTGTCGACGGCCGCCGACCTCGTGCAGCTCGGAAAGGCCGTCGTGCGCATGCCGAAGGCCTTGTCCTACACGTCGCGCGCGTCCTGCAAGGTGACGGGCGGCGACGGCACGCCCCTGACGCTCTCGGCGCACAACTACTTCCTCCCGGGCACCCGCGACGCGCAGCGTCTCGCCGTGCCGCTGCAGGGGTGCGACGGACTCAAGACCGGCTACACGGAGAAGTCCGGCAGCTCGATCATGCTGACAGCGCACCGCAACGGCCGGCGCGTGATCGTGGTCGTGCTGGGCAGCGCCGGACGCCACGAACGGGAACGTGCCGCCGGACACATCCTGCGCGACGCGCTGGACGCCATTTCCATCTGGTAGGTGCGTGATGCGGGAACTCGCAAATGCCGACTACGCGGTCATCGCGGCGTTTTTCGCCGTGATGGTCGGCGTGGGGATCTTTTTCTCCCGTCGCAAGCAGGACGCCGGGGCGTTCTTCGGCAGCGACAAGTCTGTCCCCTGGTGGCTCTCGGGCATCTCCTTCTACATGAACAGCTTCTCGGCGCTCGCGTTCGTGATGTACTCCGCGCTCGCCTACAAGTACGGTTGGGTGCCGGTGACGGTGAGCTGGCTCTCGGTGCCGGCGGTGCTGCTGGGCGCGCGATTTCTCGCCGTCCGCTGGCGTCGCGCCGCGAAGGGGAGCCCCATCGACTTCATCGCCACGCGCTACACGCCCGGGATGTGCAAGACCCTCGCGTGGCTCGGCCTGCCCATGCAGCTCCTCGACAACGCGCTCAAGCTGCTCGCGATCGGCACCGTCGTGGGCGTGGGGATGGGCTTTCCGCTCTTCTGGTCGATCTGCATCTCGGGGCTGATCATCGTGATCTACACCTTCCTCGGCGGGTTGAGGGCCACGCTCGTGTGCGACTTCATCCAGTTCTTCGTGATCCTCGCCGTCGTCTTCACGCTTCCCTTCCTCTGCCTTGACCGGGTGGGCGGATTCACGGGGTTCATCGACAAGGTGCCGGCCGGTTTCTTCTCGTTCACCGCCGACAAGTACGACTGGCCCTACATGATCGTGTTCTTCCTCATGGTCGGCTCCACGCTCTCCACCAACTGGTCGCTCGTCCAGCGCTACTACTCCACCAAGTCGGACAAGGACGCGAAGAAGATGGCGTACCTCGTCTCGGCGCTCCTCTTCCTCGGCCCTCCGCTCTTCTTCTTCCCCGCGATGGCCGCGCGTGTCTTTCTCCCGCCCGTTGCGGAGGCCGACATGAACGGCGTCTACGCGATTCTCTGCCGAGCCGTCCTGCCCGTCGGCATGATGGGCATGGTCGTCGCGGCCATGTTCTCCGCCACGATGAGTTCCCTCGCCGGCAACTTCAACGCCGCGGCCAGCGTGCTCGTGAACGAAATCTACGGACGGCTCGTGAAGCAGGACACACCGCGCAAGCGCATGGTCGCCGCGCGCGCGGCGACAGTCTTCGTGGGGCTGGCCGTGATTGCCCTCACATTCGTGATGCAGTACGCGCAGGGTGCGGACGACCTCTTCAACTTGACGAACAAGGTGTTCGGCGTTTTCCTGCCCCCCGTTTCGATCCCGATGCTCGTTGGCGTGTTCTCCAAACGCCTCTCGAAACGCGCGGGGCTCTGCGGGCTCGTGGGCGGCATGGCGTTCGGCCTCGCGATGTTCGTCGCCGGCGCCTGGTGGCCGGTTCTCCGCGAGATGAAGCCCTGCTACCTCGCCACGGCCGCCGCCACGATCTTCTGCCTTGTCCTCGGCGGTGTACTTTTCAAGGATACGTCCGAGGAGCGCAAAGAGGTCGAGGACTTCGTCGGCAAGCTTACCGCAAATCAGTGATCTTGGCGCCGGGAAGCGCCTTCAGCAGGTCGTTGATCTTGTCGTCATCGAGGATTTTCTGCCGCTCGTCGGCGCTGAGCTCGGGCCTTGGGGCCGGTTTGGGCGCGGTTGCTTGCGGTGTGGCTGCTTGCGGCGCAGCGGTCGCGCTGGAGCGCGGCCCTCCCGGCGCGGGTTGCGGTGGCGGCGCGGGTTGCGCGGAAGCCTTCGGTGCGGCTGGGTTCTGGCCCGCAGCAGAAATCGGGGTGGCGGGCCTCTGGCCCGCAGATGCGGGCGGCACCGCT
>JAFRSR010000270.1 GCA_017427485.1 Kiritimatiellia bacterium | reverse complement strand
GAACATCCGCCAGGCGCTCTTCGCCTCGAAGATCATCTCCTACGCACAGGGCTACACACTCATGCGCACTGCCGCGAAGACGTACGGCTGGACCCTCAACTACGGCGGCATCGCGCTCATGTGGCGCGGCGGCTGCATCATCCGCAGCGTGTTCCTCGGGAAGATCAAGGACGCCTACGACAAGAACCCCGAGCTGACGAACCTCCTGCTCGACCCGTACTTCAAGGCAACGATCGAGAAGCTCGTGCCCGCGTGGCGCCAGGTGGCCGCGGCGGCCGTCTCGTACGGCATCCCCGCCCCGGCGATGACCTCCGCGCTCGCGTACTTCGACGGCTACACGACGGAACGCCTCCCGGCGAACCTCCTGCAGGCGCAGCGCGACTACTTCGGCGCGCACACGTACGAGCGGCTCGATTCGCCCCGCGGCCAGTTCTTCCACACGAACTGGACCGGCCACGGCGGCAACACGTCGGCGGCCACGTACAATGCTTAGTGGTTCGTGGTGCGTGGCTAGTGTTTGGTGCTTAGTGCACCGGACTTGAGAAGCGTCTCGTATTCAAGACGGCCGCGGGAGCGGGGGACGAATCCCGCCTCGTCCGGCTCCGGCGTCTGCGCGGCAAACGCCGCGCCGGCGCGGAACAGCTCCCGCAGTTCCTTCCAGAGCGGGTCGTCGCGTCCGGAGAAGGAGAACTTGCCGTTGGCGGAAAGGCCCCTTCCCCCGGCTGATTTCGGGAGGTGCGCGACGAGCGCGGGACTCGCATCGGGCCGCGTGAGGTCCACCCACTCCCAGCGCCTGTCGCCGGGGATGCCCACGCGGTCCGGCGTGAACGCGCCGTGGCACGACGCGCACGAGCGCGCGAACGTGCCCGCGTACTTGACCGCCCACGGGGCGAGGTTGGTCGAGTCCGGCTCGCCCCAGCGGTCGCGCTTGCCGCGCGCGTTTAGGTGGGCGCAGTCGGTGGTGGGATAGTACGGCACCATCGCGTCGATCCATTCGTACACGCGTCGGCGCTCCTCCGGCGTCAAGTCGGAGCCACAGTGGGCGCGTTCCAGGTATTCCGGCAGACGGCTCGCGCACGATCCGGTCTGGCGCGGCTGCAAGACGTCGGCAAAGCCGTAGTTGAGGAGGATGGAGTGGATCAGCGGCTTGCGCTTCCCCACGCCGGGGGCACCGCCGTACGAGAGGTAGCTCGTGCGGTCGCTCTGCGCGCGTTCGTTCAGCCCGTCATAGCTCCGGCAGAAGAAGCGCGTGCGCCCGTCCTCCAGGGAGAGCCCGCCGGCTGGGTCGGCGCCGCCGTGGCAGCGCACGCAGTGCCCGTTCCAGATCGGTTGCACGTCGCGCATGTAGTCGATGACCCCGGCCCGTAGCCCGTCCGGCGGCGCGAGCGGCGTGGGCGCACGGCGCGAGGCCCGGCCCGTGAACGAGCCGCTCGCCGTCATGCGGCTCTCGTGGCAGCCGGCGCAGCTGCGGCTCTCGCCAGGCATGACGTTGAGGGCGCTCGTCATGCGGAGCAGCTCGCGTCCGTCACCGTCCACCAGCTGGAGATAGATCTCCTTCATCGCCGGCACCTCGAAATACGCGCTGCCGTCCTCCTCCACGGGCACGTATCCCCAGACGCGCTTGGCGTAGTAGGTGCCCACTCCCATCACCGGACTCTGGTCGTAGGCGCGCAGTCCGCCCAGGTCCACGGTCTTCGGCAGCTGCTCCATGATGCGCACGGCCTTTACGTCCGAGCGCGCCATGCCCTCGGCGTAGCCGCGCGTCACGTCCGTCACGTACAGGAAACCAACCTTCACCTCCTCCGCGGACGGCTGCCCCGGCGGCGCGGCCGGGACCTTCACGCTCCTGACCTCCGCGGGACTGAACGACGCGAGCGTCTTCGGCGCCGGCCGTGCGACGAACGGCGTCGCGCAAAACGCACTCGTCGTCTTCGGGTCGTACACCGTGGCCCGGTTCCCCTTCTCGTCGATGAGCGAAAGGCGGTAACGATGCGTCCCGCCGCCCCCGTACGAGCAGAGGTAGCGCCCGCCGCCGAGCGGGTACGGACAGCAGTAGGACCAGAGGTGGTTGAAGTCCATGATGGACGGGAACTCCGGCGTGAGCCAGCGCACTTCCGCGTCCCTTCTCCCTTCGGGGCCGTTCTCTGCCGACACCACGCCGATGGCGCCGTAGGGCGATCCGTGGTGCGGCGCGAACGTGCAGACGACGGACGCCGGAGCGTCCGGCAGCTCGCGTGCCTGGATGAGCGTGGGCGGGTCGTCGAGCAGGTTGCCGAAGAACAGCTCCAGATGGCGTCCGTCGGGGTACTGCGTCCAGAGCGACTGGCGCGACATGATGTTCCAGTCCACGTACTCCCAGCGCGAGTAGAGCAGCCGCCCGTCGCGGCGCACGGTCACGCAGAAGTCGGCCAGCGTGTTGGACGAGATCATCTTCACGCCCGATCCGTCGGCCTCCATCACGTGCACGCGCGTGGAGGGTCCTTCCGCGCAGACGAGGTGCGTAAGCGGCTCGCGCGAGGAGATGAACGCGAGACGTCCGTCGGGCAGCGGCGCCGGGGACGTGTTGTGGGAGAGGCCGCTCGTCAGCGCCACGAGACCCGTGCCGTCCGCGTTCATCCTGTAGATGTGCCAGCACGGCGACTTGTGGCGGCGCATGGAGAACCAGATCGTCTTCGCGTCATACGACAGGGCCAGGTCGAGGATGTAGGAGTCGTCCTCGGAGAAGAGGACGCGCGGCGGCTTTTCGGGATGCGCCGGGTCGAATATCTTGATCGCCGCGCCCCACACGTAGTCGTTCGGCCACGAGGAGAACCCGATCTTCGACGGTCCGGAAAACGTTCGCACCGGCGCCCCCTCCACAAACAGGATCGGCGGCAACCTGCGCGTTTCGGCGGCGAGTTCCGGCGATTCGCGGGCGTAGTCGGGCTCCGCGCCCTTCTGCGGCTTGTCCAGGACGAAGCCGGCCAACGTGACCTCCCCGCCGCCGTCGTTGATGAGCTCCAGCACGTGCGGCCCGTCGGGAAGGCTCTTCGCCACGGGGATCACCACCGCCTGCGAACGCTCGGGACGTACAACAGCATCGGCTTCGGACCCGGCAAGGCTAATCGGTGAAAGCATCCGCCCATCGAGCCGCACGGCGAAGCGCCCGAGCCGCGCGAGCGAGTTGGTGTGCGTCACGTTCTTCCACGTGACGCGCGCCCCCGTGCGCGTGGACACCGCCACAGATGTCCCCTCGAACCTCAGCGTCACGGATTCGCCGGCCGTGCCCGACATCCAGTGGCAGCGGGTCTCCTTTCCCGCGCGCTGGATCTCGGGGTACCAGTCGCCCTTCATCTCCACCTGCGAATGGCGAGCCGAGATGAACACGCCATCGGCTCGCCCTGCCGCCAGCACCGCAACTGCAAGGAACATAAAAACTGTGATGAATTTTCCCATGTGGCACCTCCGTCTCATGCGTCTGTGTCCAGAAACTGATTGCTATGTACGAAGAAACTGCGCGAAAAAAGGATCGGCGACTACGTACTTTCCGTCCGAAAGTTCGATATGACCGTCCTCCATCAGTTTGGACTTGGCGGAATTCACCGTTGACGAAACGCCAAGCGCGTACCGTCTCCGGTAGACATCTCCGAATTCATCCGTCTGCTCGTGCGCAAGGGCGATCAGCAGCTTCTTCTGCGAGACGGACAGCGTGAGCATCAGCTGCTCGTATTGGTCGCGGTTGAAGCAGGAAAGGTTGGCGAAGGCGGAATCGACATCGGCCGACGAAACGGACTTCCGGTGCGCGTCGTCGGCAAGTCGGAAGGTCTCGAAGCCAAGTTGCTGGATGAAGTAGGGTATGTTTTCGATCTTGCCGACAAGGCGTTCGGCCGCATCCCGCGCAATCGTCTTCCCCGCGCTCGCGAAGCGGTCAATCACGAAGCGGACGCTCTCCTCCACGGGCGGCTTGCCGAGGAGAATCGTGACGGCAGATTTGTAGAACGGGCGGTTGTGGTCGGTGAACATCCTCCTGAGCATGTGGTAGCGACTGCCGAGAAAGATGTACGAGACGTTGCGGTGCGACTGGATAGCAGAACGCATGACCCGCTCAAAACCGTCGTTCGGCAAAAGATCCTTCACCTCCTGAAATTCATCGAACACGACAACAGCCCTTCCCTTCCCTGAAAGCAGCTTCTGAGGAAGGTCCAAGACCTCCGTCAGCGCCTCGGGGCCGACCGTCGCGCCTGACGGCTCAAAGGAAAGCCCCGTCTCGCCCGTCGGCCCAAGGGACATCTTCGGCCTGAGGCTCTTGAGGAACATCCCCAATTTCCTGAACTCGAACTTGACGGGCGCGAGCCGGCGATACACCTTTGTCGCGTAGGCGGATACGAACATGTCGATAGACGGCACCTTGACGACGTCCAGCGTCACGCAGGGAATGCCCGCCTTTTCAAGGTCGCCGACAAGTTCGGCGACAAGCGAGCTCTTCCCGTAGCGGCGCGGACCGTACAAGACGACGTTCGTCTGCCCGCTCAGGAAACGGGAAAGAAGATCCTTGCGGACTTCCCTCCTGTCATAGAATTGGTCGCCCGTGGCGAACTGGAGATAGTTGAAAGGGTTTGCCATGCCCAAGATTATACTCTTTCCAGAGCCGAACAATCAAGCGTGAACTTACGAATTTTTTCGTAACGAACAATTTCGTAAGCACTGTACTGGATTGACAGCGAGGTGGGCAATTTGGTATTGTATGGGCATGAAAATGACAAGAAGGACGTTCATTGGCGGAGCGATTGCATTCGCGCCGCTTTCTGGAGTGTGGGGAGCGGAGGAGAAGCCGCTCCTCAAGGTCGGGCTGATGACGGATACGCATGTCGGCAAGACGAAGGCGAGCTGCGCGCGTGCGCGACTCGCATACGAGCTCTTCCGCGACATCGGCGTGGATCTGATCGTCAACGACGGCGACGTGGCCGACCACCATTATCCGACGGGCTACGTCGCCTACCGCGAGATGGTCGAGGAGACGTTCGCGGGCGTTCCGGCGGCGAAACGCCCCCAGGAGCTGTTCGTCTATGCATGGCATGACGCCTTCGACTACAAGAACCATCCGCGCGGCGACGCCCAGAAGGACGCGCCCGAGGCGTTCGCCGAGATGCAAGAACTCATCAAGTCGCCGAACGGACCGTATGCGGAAGGCGAAATCAAGGGCTTCCCGTATGTCGTGATCCCGCAGTTCTACGGTCGCCACGGACAGGTTGACTGGAAGCGGTTCGACTCGATGCTGTCGGCCGCGGAGAAGTCGCATCCCGGCAAGCCGGTGTTCGCCTTCGCCCATGTGCCGCCGGAGGGCACCACGCGCGGCAAGCGCGGGTCGGCGGAAAAGCGCCGCGTCCTGAACCGCCACCCGACGGCCGTCAACATCTCCGGACACTCGCACGGTTCGCTGCGCGACGAGCGGGCGATCTGGCAGGGCGAGTTCACGTCCGTAAACATCGGCTGCCTGCAGAACTGGGGCGGCGGCCTTCCCGGCAGCGCGCCGAAGCGGATGGAGAACTACGGCGCCGTGCTGATGGAGGTGTTCGCCAACCGCATCGTGTTCCGCCGGTTCGACGTGCGCGACAGAAAGGAATACGCGGCGGACGCGCCGTGGATCGTGCCGTGGCCGTTCGACCCGTCCACGGCCCCCTACAGGCGCGGACCGCGCGCCGCGTCGGCGAAGGCGCCGGAGTTCGCGTCCGACGCGAAGGTCGGCGTGTCGATGGACCAGCCGTTCAAGACGGCGACGATCACCTTCCCGTGCGTCTCCGGCAAAGTGCGGCCGCTGGCGTACCGGATCGAAATCGAGAAGCAGGATGGCGGCGCGTGGATTCCGTTCGCGCGCAAGGACGTCTACGGCGACTTCTGGCAACGCGAGGAGGATCGTCCGGCAACCGTGTCGCAGGCCGTTTCGGCGGCGTATTTCACCGCCGGGGCACACTACCGCGTCTCGGTGCAGCCGCGCAACGTGTGGGGACGCGAAGGACGCGAACTGTCCTGCACGTTCACGGCGGGGAATCCGTCGGCGGGCGGAACAACGGTCTGGGAGTCCTCCGACCCGATGAAGGAATGCAAGTACCTGAGGGGATTGGCGAGTCCTGCCGCGCTCGAAGCGAAGGACGGCTTCTACGAAATGCGGTCGGGGGCGCAGGCCCGCCTCGCCTTCCCGAAAGGCGTGTGGGAGGGGTCCAAAGGCGCGAAGTTCCGCTTCACCGTGGACATGACGACGGAACAGGGCGACGGACCGTGCTGGACGTTCGTGCTGCGCAACAGGACGCCGCTCAACAACGCCGTGGCGCGCATCTCCACGCCTCCGGGCAAATCCGGCAGCATGCGCTACGTGCTTGAGTTCGCAAAAGCCGAGGCGGCGTATACCTACGACCTTCTCGTGCGCGAAGGCGGAGCCGGACGCATCAGGTTCGATTACGTGAAGATCGAGCGGTTGGGTTGAAGACTTTCCCGAAAGGCACATGCAATGCACATCATGATGACGGCGGTTTGCGCATTGAGCATGGAGCCGCCATCCCAACTGGCATGGCGAACGCGCCGGGCACAACGGTTCGGGCGGCTTGGTGTTCGAATGCTCCGCGGAGAAGAAGCAGAAAGGCGGACGTCCGCAGCAGGAAGTGGTGCTCAAGGCCGGACGGCGCTACTATGTATCCGCACTCGTGAAGACGACGAACCTTGTCACGGAGCGGCCTACGCCGGCACAGGGCATGGGGATCTACCTCGAGGGCTATGGGGACGACGGCAAATGGAAGTTCGGCGGCGGGCCGCGCGTATTCGCCAACGGCACGACGAAAGACTGGATTAAGGTGGAGTTCATCACCCGCGAGGTGCCGGACGGAATCGTGCGGGCCTACATCCAGCCCTGGGCAAAGAGATGCGTTTCCGGGCGCGCGGTGATCGACAACGTCTACCTCGCCGAATACGACATGCAGCCTGTCGCCGGCGTGTTTCCGCATGTCTACCGCAGCGAATCGACAGGTGGCCCGGTGCGCTTCTCGGCTTCGATCAACACCGACACGAGGCATCAGGCGCTGAGTGACTATTCGGCAACCTTCACGTACACGGCGAAGGACGGCAGCCGCAAGACAGTGCCGGGCGAGATGGTTTCGCCCACTGAGGCCGCAATCACTCTCGACACAACGCCTTTTGGGCTGGGCACGAACGAAGTGACATGCACACTCTCGCTGGGCGGCAAGACGCTCGGCTCGGCAGGTGCGCCGTTTGCGCGGGTTGAATCGTCCACGCGCCGCCGGGTGTACATCGACAGCCACAACCGCACGATCGTGGACGGCAAGCCTTTCTTTCCCCTTGGCATGTATTTCAAGAACAGCAGGGTTTCCGCCTCCAACCTGACCGTGTACACGGAAGGTCCGTTCAACTGCGTGATGCCCTACGCGCCGAAAGGTCCGTCGGAAGAAGATATGGAACTGTATCGGCAAGCGGGATTGAAGGTGATATTCGACCTTCGCTACGGGATGTCCGACGAATCCGTCGGCAGGCCGTGGGCGCATGAGACGGTGCGGAAGTTCAAGGACCATCCCGCGCTGCTTGCCTGGTACACGAACGACGAGCGTCCGATATCCGACATACCGAAGCTAGCGGCGCGCCAGAGATGGGTGGAGGCTCTCGATCCGGACCATCCGACCTGGTCGGTGCAAGACGTGTTCTCGGAGGTTCGGCACTATCTCGGCACGTTCGGGACGAAGGCGATCTGGCAGGTGCCGCAGGCCTTCGGCTGGGGCTGGCTGAAGCGCAAGGAAACCAAGGGACAGCGTGCGCCGACGCAGAAAGAGATGTCCAACATGACATGGCAGTCCATCGCAGGCGGCGCCAACGGCATCGTCTACTACGCCTACCACCACCTGTCAGAGCCGCATGAAGACCCGAACGACGCGTTTGCGCCGGCATGGGCAAGGACGAAGGCCGCGGCGGCGGAGGTGAAGAAGTACGAGCAGGTGCTGCTGTCCGCCGACCCGCCAATAGCAGTTTCTGGCGCAACGGAATCGGTGGCCGTCCGTACTTGGCGGCACAAAGGCGACGCGTATCTTCTCGCCGTGAACTGCACGACGAATGCGCAGGCCGTTACGCTCATGCTCCCGGAGGATGTCGGCAAGCTCGCCTCGTCAGACTTCGGCCCCGCTCCGAAGATTGACGGCAAGAGGATGGCATTCACCTTGGAGCCGATTGGCTATCGGATGCTCCGGCTGGAGGAGGGGCGCTAAAGCGCGACTGCGGGCACGCGGGACGCGTGCCCCTACCGTTAACATCTAACGGAAAAGCATCAGTGTTCCGGTGGGCGGGATGACGGGGCCTTCGTGCGCCCAGGACGGGCCGGCGATGAGCTTGCCCGTTCCGGTGCAGACGAGCGGCGCCTCGGTGACGCGGTCGTACAGCGTCACCACGCCTTCCGGCGTGCGCACCGGCACCCAGTCGTGGAGCAGCGCGCCCGAACGAACGACCTTGCACGAGTACACGCGCGCCGCCGCGCAGTTGATAGGCGCCCGAGTGGTCGGCGTGTTGTAGTAGCCCAGCAACAACATCGCGCCGCCTGCCGTAGCGGGCGCCGTCGCCGCCGTCGCGCTGAGGCCTCCGTCCGTCGAGGCGGTCCTGTTAGACATCTTGATCGTGTAACGTGTGCCCGTCGTTATGAACGTACCGATGGGGACGTCAACCACGTTCGTGTGGCTGTCAAAGCGGAAATTCGGCCACAAGCCGTTCCAGCACAAGCTCCAGCTGTTGGCATTTGAGGTGCCGCGCGCGCAGACAAGGCCTCCCCAGCCGTGGATGTCGCGCATCGCGAAGTCGAGAGTCAGCGTGTCCGTCGATGGTTTCGGCACGTAGTCCGTCGGCAAGGCCGTGAGGCCGTCGCTCACCAGATATTCCAGGCGTTCATAGCCGTCGGGAAGCGCCTTGATCACGCGGAAGTCAGCTTCGGTTTGCTGTCCCTCGTAATCCGAATCCTGCACACCGGCCGCGACGGCGCGCGCCCAGCCCTCGGCGGCGTTATTCGTGTACGTCACCGTGTAGTCCCTTCCCGGCTCGAGCGCCACGCCCGTCGTGCGGTT
>JAFRSR010000032.1 GCA_017427485.1 Kiritimatiellia bacterium | reverse complement strand
GTGAACACGCCGCAGCCGACGGGATCGACGAAGATCGTGCGGTCCTGCAGGTCCATCTCGGCGCAGCACTCGGCGACGAGCTTGTTCACTATCCCATGCCCGCACCCGGCGCAGTAGTGCGTCACGCGCGTGTCCTTCCCGCTCCGCGGGAACTTCTGGTACATTCCTTTTTGCTCGATCGTCTTCATCTCACTTCCCCAGAATCATCTTCGCGGCCTTCACGGCGTCGTCCACCGTCACGACCTGCCCGCCCATGCGGTGGATCATCATCACGTTCGCGGCCTCGGCGCCGAGGCCCGCCTTCGCGAGGTTGAGGCGCACGTCGTCCGCGAACTGCCCGGCGTCCAGCTCGATCGTCATGATCTTGCGTCCCTTCGCGGCGGCGGCGAGACGCTCCCGCGGGAACGGGTTGAGGGTGATCGGACGGAACACGCCCACCTTCAGCCCCTTGCGGCGCAGGGTCTCCGCCGTGGTGCGCGCCACGCGGCTCGCGATGCCGAACGCCACGATGACGAGATCCGCGTCGGCCGCGAGGTAGGTTTCCGCCATCGCGTCGGCCGCCATGTCCTCGTACTTGCGCTGGAGGTGGTCGTTGAACACCTCCTGCGCGGCGGCGTCGAGGAAGATGGACTTCACGAGGTTCTGCCGCGTCTTCGCCTCGCCCTGCGCGGCCCAGTCGGAGAAGTCGGGACGCGGGAGTTCCTCGTCCGGCAACGTGACGTTCTCCATCATCTGGCCCTGCAAGCCGTCCGCGAACACGATCGCGGGCGTGCGCCACTTGGCGGCCATCTGGAACGCCTTGATGGTGAAGTCGCACATCTCCTGCGCGCTCGCGGGGGCGAGCGTGAAGGTCTGGTAGTTGCCGTGCCCGCCGCCCTTCACCGCGGGCGTGTAGTCGCTCTGCTCGGGGTAGACGTTGCCGAGGCCGGGCCCGGCGCGGTTGATGTCCACGATCACGGCGGGCAGCTCCGCGCCCGCGAGGTAGGAGATGCCCTCCTGCATGAGGGAGAAGCCGGGACCGGACGTCGCCGTCATGCACAGCTTGCCCGCGCCGGCGGCGCCGAACATCATGTTGACGGACGCGGTCTCGCACTCCGCCTGCACGAACGTGCGCCCGAGCATCGGGAACCACTTCGCCGCCCCGTGCGCGATCTCGCTCGCCGGTGTGATCGGATAGCCGAAGTAGAGGTCGCATCCCGCGTACAGCGCGCCCATCACGACCGCTTCATTGCTCTTTACGAACTTCGTCATGGCTTCACCACCTTGATCGCGTAGGGTTCAGGGCAGTTGTAGAAACACATCCCGCAGCCGATGCAGCCCGCGCCCGCGTAGCCCGCCGGACGTATCCCCATCCTGTTCATGTGCTCCTGGATCGACAGGCACTTCTTCGGACACGCCGCCACGCAGCGTCCGCAGCCCTTGCAGCTGTCCTCCTCGATTTCGGGACGCGGCAACGCGCCCCCTGTTTTCTCATCCATATCTATACCTTCCTCGGTGGCGAATAGTATATCATATTTTCGCCTCCCGCGCGCGCCTCTTGACCCGCGCCGGGGAAAGTGCTAACCTATCGCCCGTCGGTTCAAGGCCGGAGGATACATGAAAGAACGTGAAACGAAAAACAACCTGAAAAGGCGCGTGTGGGTGGAGATCGACGTCGCCCGCCTGCGCGCGAACTACGCGAAGATCGCCGCGGCGGTGAAGCCGCTCAAGGTGCTCTGCGTGCTGAAGGCGAACGCCTACGGCCTCGGCGTGATGCCCTACGCCGCAGCCCTCGCCGAGACGGACTGCGCCGGCTTCGGCGTGGCGGAGCCGTTCGAGGCCCTCCAGCTCGCAGGCGGACCGAAGCCCGTCCAGATCCTCTCCTCCATCCTGCCCGACGAGATCGAGCCGATGGTCGCGGCCGGCGTCACCCTTCCCGTGATCGACCTCCCCACCGCGAAGCTCATCAGCGCCGCCGCACGGAAGCTCGGCCGCACGGCGACCGTCCACTTCAAGCTCGACACCGGCATGGGCCGACTCGGCATCCTCGCCGCGGACGCCCCCCGCGTGATCCGCGCCGTCAAGCGCCTCCCCAACCTCGACTGCGCCGGCATCTTCTCCCATTGCCCGATGGCCTACGACCCCGCGAACGAGTTCTCCAACGACCAGATCGACCTCTTCTGCGCCATCCTCCGGGACGTCGCGCGCGACGGCATCCGCTTCAAGACCATCCACATCGCCGCCTCGGACGCGATCAACAACTTCCCCCGCGCCGCGAAGCGCCCCTTCACGCAGGTCCGCACGGGCATCAACCTGCACGGCTCCTTCGACCCCAACGGACGCCGCGCGCTCAACGTAGAGTCGGTCCTTACCCTCAAGACCCGCGTCGCGCAGGTGCGCGACCTCCCCGCCGGCACCACGCTCGGCTACGGACGTACCTGGTGCCTCGCGAAGCGCACGCGCGTGGCGACCATCTCCGCCGGCTACGCGGACGGGCTTCCCCTCGCCCTCACGAACCGCGGACACGTGCTCATTGACGGCATTCCCTGCCCCGTCATCGGGCGCATCTCGATGGACTACACGACCGTCGACGCCTCGCGCGTCCCCCACGTGAAGCCCGGCGACGAGGTCGTGTGCCTCGGCGGACGCGGCAAGTACGCCATCACCCCCGACGACTGGGCCGCCCTCAAGGGCACCCACGCCTACGACATCATCTGCTCGTTCGGCAACCGCGTCAAACGCGTCTACCGCGGCCAGTAGCAGGTCTATTTCTGGAGCAGGACGCCCTGGTGTCCGCAGGGAATCACGACCTTGCCCTTGTGGAACTGGGCGATGTCAGGATTTCCGGACACCTTCCAGTACTTCACGAGCACGGGCTTTTCCGGATCGGCGAAGTCGTAGAGCGCCACCTCGCGGTTGATGCGGCAGGTCTTCACCACGCGCGTGCCGGCCGGGTCCTTGCGCGGGATGCCGTTCATCTTCGGACCCGGCAGATCCTTCACCTTCCAGCGCGAATGGTCCGCCGGATCGCCCTGGTTCGGCGCAAGCAGCGCATACCCCGACTTGATCGTCACGAGCGCCTGGTCGTCGGAGAACTTGCAGAGGCCGTTGGAGAGCGAGATGAAGTTGTACTTCGTGGTCGTCGCCGGACGCGGCTCTGGACGCGCCTTCAGGTCGAACCACGCGATGCTCTTGTGCGCGTTGTTGTAGGCGATGTAGCGTCCGCCGCCGATCGGCGCGTCCATCATGTACTTGTCCCAGCCCGGACACGACCCGAAGCGGAAGAGGTCTTTTGGATGCGCGAGGTCGGAAATGTCGAAGAACCGGCACCCGCCGTTGCGGGACGAGAGCACGAGGTGGTCGCGGTCCGCCACCCACACGCAGAGCGCCACGTTGTTCCCGGGGCCGATTCGCGGCAGGCGGCCGATTTCGCGGAACCCCGTTGGGCCGTCCATCTCGTAGAAGCCGAAGCCGTCCAGCCCCTCCGCCGTGTAGAGGCGCGTGCCGTCCACCTGCACGTCGAAGACGCGCGGATGTCCCGACAGCTCGCCGATCTTCTCGAAGCCACCTTCCGAACGGACCTTCAACACATGCAGCCCCGCGTCGCCGCACGCGGCGTACACGACGTCTCCCGCCACGGCCACGGCGCGCGCCTGGCCGGGCTTCGACGGCTTCCACACCCAGAACTCGGCATCGTCGGTCGGGTACGGTTCGCGGAACGATGCGTTCGCTGGCGGCGGTCCCTGCACGAAGGTTTCCTGCGCGGCGCCCTTCGCCGGAATCACCACGAGCCCGCTTCCCATGCCGCCCGCGTAGACGCAGCCGTTGCCCACGGATACGGACCCGATGCACCAACTGGGCCATTCGGGATGGTCTGCCGCGGGTGCCGTCCAGCGGTCCACCACTTTTGGCTTCGCCGGATCGGAGCAGTCGACGGCGAAGAGGCCGTTGTGCGTGGCCGCGCAGAACACGAGGTCCGAGTTCGCGCTCGTGCGCGGGGTCCACATGTCGAGCCCGCGCTCGTAGAACGGCGGATAGTCCGCGCGTCCCACGCGCTTCGGATGCGTGGGGTCGGACACGTCGAAGATGTCGAGGCCGTGTCCGCATCCCGCCCCGCGCCCCGCACCGCCGTAGAGATGCAGCGTCTCCGAGTCGACGCCCTTGAACGGCAGCGTCGCGGGGTCGCGGTGCTTCGCGTGGTGTCCCGTGGCGGCATAGAGGTACTTCCCCTTCAGCCACACGCCGTCGCCGAATCCCCAGAGGTCCTCGTAGGCCACCTGCCGGATGTTCTTCATGTCGCGCGCGTCGAACACCGTCAGCTTGCCCGATCCCCAGTCGCCGGAGTAGACGTAGCCGTCCCGGTACTTCACGCTCTGCGACTCGTCCGTCTTGCGCATCGCGATGTGCGCGGGATGGTCGGGGTCGGACACGTCGATGAACTCCACGCCGTTCTGCCGTTGGCCGAGGAACACCACGTCGCCCGCCACGTCCACGCCTGTCGCGAGCTCGCAGCAGTCGAAGCGCGAGCGGACGCGCGGACGCGCCGGATCGGTGGCGTCGATGATCCACAGCCCCGCCTCGCGCGCGGAGACGTACGCCATGCCGTTGTGCACCGCGATCTGCCGCACGCCGGCAAGTCCGTCCACGTGCCCCAGCAGCTTCGGCTTGAGCGGCTCCGTGACGTCGAACACGTAGAAGTCGGGACCGCCGCCCGCGTAGAGGCGGCTCCCCTCCAGACACGTCGCCATGATGCGCGGCGACGTCTCCGCCACCCTCCGCGGCGTGCCGAACACCTTCCCCGTCTCGACCACGCCCTCCGCGCCCGCGGCGCAGCACGCGCCCGCAAGGCAAACAGCCAGCATTTTCCTCATCATGTCGTCTCTCCTTTTCCTGTTCTGCGCTTGTCCACGGATGCCTAACGGAGGATGACGGCCGTTGCGCCAAACTTGATCTCCGCAGAAACCGCCGTGCGCGCAACGCCGCCCACGGTCACCGTCTGCTGCTTGATTTTCACGCGCCAGCTTCCCGGAAGGCCCGTGACGATCGGCAGCGCGGCAAGCTCCGCGTCCGTCAACATCGCACCGGGCGCGAGGAGCAGCAGCGGCACCGTGAAGAACTGGTCGTTCGCCGCGCGCGACACGATGCCCGCGTGCGTGATCACACCGCCCTCTTCAAAGGTGATAGCGCCCTTCAACTCGACGCCGTACGGCAGCGTCGCCGCATCGTCGGGCACGCAGAGCGTGCCGCCCGACAT
>JAFRSR010000269.1 GCA_017427485.1 Kiritimatiellia bacterium | reverse complement strand
CGTGGTGGAGGGCCTCGCGCAGGCCATCGCCCTCGGCGACGTCCCCGAGCGCATGCGCGACAAGCGCGTCGTGTCGCTCGACATGGCGCGCGTCGTGGCCGGCACGCAGTACCGCGGACAGTTCGAGGAGCGCCTCAAGCAGCTCATCGAGGAGGTGAAGCTCGTCGGCAACGTCGTCCTCTTCCTCGACGAGATCCACACGCTCGTGGGCGCCGGCGGCGCCGAAGGCGCGATGGATGCGGCGAACATCCTCAAGCCCGCCCTTGCGCGCGGCGAACTGCAGGTCGTGGGTGCCACCACGCTGAAGGAATACCACAAGTCCATCGAGAAGGACGCCGCGCTTGAACGCCGGTTCCAGTCCATCCTCGTGAACGAACCTGCCGTCGACGAGGCCGTGGAGATCCTCCGGGGCGTGGCGCCGCGCTACGAGAAACACCACAACGTGCGCTTCGCCGACGAGGCCCTGCGCGCCGCCGTCACGCTCACGGCCCGCTACCTGCCCGCGCGCCTTCTGCCGGACAAGGCGATCGACGCCATCGACGAGACGGGCTCGCGCGTGCGCATGAAGTGCGCGGTGCGTCCGCCCGACTTCAAGTCCGACGAGGCGGAGATCGCCGAGATCCACGCCCGCAAGGAGGCCGCCGTGAAGGCAAGCGCGTTCGAGGACGCCGCCAAGTGGCGCGACGCCGAGATCGCCGCGCACGAGGCCCTCGCCGCCAAGGTGAAGCAGTGGCGCGAGGAGCACGCGGAGAAGACGATCGACGTCACCCCCGACGACATCGCCGCCACCGTCGCCTCCATCAGCGGCGTGCCCGTGGAGCGCATGACCGAGTCCACGGCTGGCAAGCTCCTCAACATCGAGAAGGAGCTGAACGGCGCCGTCATCGGACAGTCCGCCGCCATCGAGTCGATCGCCCGCGCCCTGCGCCGCTCGCGCGCGAACCTCGGCGACCCCAAGCGCCCGGTCGGCAGCTCCCTCTTCCTCGGCCCCACCGGCGTGGGCAAGACGCTCCTCGCGAAGATGCTCGCCGAGAAGGTCTACGGCGACCCCAAGGCGCTTATCGCCCTCGACATGACGGAATTCTCCTCCGCCTTCACGAGCTCGCGCCTCGTGGGCGCGCCGCCCGGCTACGTCGGCTACGACGAGGGCGGGCAGCTCACCGAGCGCGTCCGCCGCCGCCCCTACTCCGTCGTCCTCTTCGACGAGTTCGAGAAGGCGTCCTCGGACGTGATGAACATGATGCTCCAGCTGCTCGACGACGGCCGGCTCACCGACGGCCAGGGCCGCCAGGTCGACTTCCGCAACACGATCATCATCGCCACCGCGAACCTCGGCTTCGACTTCGCGAAGGAAGGCAAGTCCTTCGGCTTCTCGCAGGAGACGGCCTCCACCTCCTACGAGACGCTGCGCGACAAGCTGCTGGACGAGGCGAAGCGCACGTTCCGCCCGGAGCTTCTCAACCGCTTCGACGAGACGGTCGTCTTCCGCAAGCTCGGCAAGGAGGACGTGGCCACGATTCTCGACCTCGAACTCGCCAAGGTCCGCACGCGCCTCTCCGAGCGCGACATGACGCTGGAGCTCGACAAGAAGGCAGTCGACTTCCTCGTGGAGAAGGGATCCGACGACGCGATGGGCGCGCGCCCGCTTCGCCGCGCCGTCCAGCACCACGTGGAGGATCCGCTCGCCGACCTGCTCCTGCGCGGCACGCTCGTGCCCGGCCGCATCAAGGTCTCCACGGACAAGGACGCCGCCGCGCTCACCTTCAAGCAACCCAAGCGCAACAACTGATCGTGCGGCTCAACCGTTCCCAAACTACCGCACTATGATCGCCCCGCCGGCGTTCACGCGGCCCGTCGTCTGCGCGCCGTTCAGCGCGAACGGCGTGCCCGCGCTCGGGTAGAAGCGCTGGCCGACGATCTCCCAGAGGCCGATCGTGCCGTCCTTTGCGATGGCCGGACGGAAATCGCGCAGAAGCACGTAGTCCGTCTCGTCCGTCGACTTCTGCCAGAGCTTCAGACGGTAGAGCCGCGCCTTCGAGAAGTACGACGGCGTGGAGTCGCCGATGTTCGCCACGAACACGTACAGGTTGCAGCCCGCGTCGACAACGCGGCTGTCCGAGCCGCTGGCGATCAGCTGGTCGTTGACCGTGAGCGTCTGCCGTCCCTTGGCAAGCTCGGTCACCACGTGGTAGCGCGTATTCGCCGCCGCCCGCGCCTGGTCCTGGCGCGCATAGCTCACATATCCGTACGCGAATCTGGCGAGCGAAGTGTGCCACATAAAGAAGCGCGAATTTGGGGTGGTGTCGTGGTAGATGCTCCCGCGCGCGTCAAGGAACGACCAGTCTTCGCCGACTTCGCACCACTCCATCTCGATCTCGGCCTTCGTGTCACTTCGCCCGCGCACGCCCGTGTTGATGTACTCCGTGCCCGTCGACTGGATGTAGTCGAGATAGCGGTCCGGCTCGTGGATGCAGATGGGAACGTCATTCGTCATCGATCCGGCGGCGGTCTTGCCGAGCGGCATGTAGATTTTGTTGTCCACCTGGTTCCACAGGCCCGCGATTCCGTCCTTCAGGCACGGCAGAAAATCGCGCACGAGCACGCCGTCCTCCCACATCTTGAGCGTGTAGCAGCGCGCGTAGGAGAACCAGGCCAAGCCTTGCGACCCCCAGTTGCAGCCCAAGACGGTGAGGTTCGTCGTGGTGACGCGATAGTCCGCCGAATCCGCGACCAGGTTCGTGGTGGAGCCGTCGGGCACAAGCGACAGGTACTCGCCGTCCAGCGACAGCGTGACGTTGGCGGGATCCGTGTAGTCGGCCTCGTAGCGGTAACGCCGATAGGGGTAGGCGGGCGCAAAGGTACCCGTCAAGATGTTTGTCGGGTAACCGCGTTTGGCGTCTCCGTAGGCGGTCCAGACGCTCTGCGTGACGCCGCCGACCGGGAAGGCCTTGTGGATCACGTAGAACCGGCCCAAGCCGCGATCGGCGGCGTAGTTGCCGAGATAGCACTTCTCGCCCGAAGCTGTCCGCCACTCCATGTCCGTGACGACCCGGATGCCCGTCCGCCCCGGCACGCCCGTGTCGATGACACCCTTTCCGCTTCCCGCGACATAATTAAGGAGATAGTCGGGCGGACCATCCACGCAGATGGGGGACGATGCCGGCCCGCGCAACCGGAGGGCATTCGAACTCGAGCCGCTTTCCTTTACCTTGCCCTCGACGAGCGTATCAGACACTTTCTCATGAAACTCGTACTTTCCGGAATACATGCACGGACGGTAGTCGCGCATGAGGTTCGCATCGTTGTAGTCGGCGTCCCCCTCGCCCTTCTGCCAGATCTTCACGCCGTAGAGCCGCGCCCTGCACGTGTAATAGTAGCCCTTGTTGTAGTTGCAGGCGAGAAGGTAGATGTTCGTGTTGAAGTTGTATGTAGGAGTTTTCGACGCCGTGTAGTTGACCACCTCTTCGCCGGTGACGAGGTTCGTGACGACCATCGACTGATACCCGGTCTCCAGAACGGAGATCACATGGTAGCGCGTATCGGGCTGGACGGTGTGCGTCTTGATTTCCAGGAACTCGCCGTATCCGAGGCTGAAGTGCTTTTGGTAGAGATGCAGCAGGTAGAACCGTCCCGAATTGGAACTGTCATACCGTGCGTCGAGAACGGAATGGTCTTGATCGACGACGGCAAACTCGATCTCAAACTCGGCCTTCGTGCCGCTTTGGGCGTTCACGCCCGTATCGACGTACTGGTTCACGTAACAGCTCGCGTCGGCTGCGTTGCCCACCCAGTCGACATACATGTCAGGCGTAGCCGCGCCCACCGCCAGGCAGGCCGCGAACACGCCGCCCAGAACACACAATCTGCTCGGTTTCATCGTCTCGTCCTTTTGAATGTCAAAACATCATGCCACCATACCTTTCCCAAGGTTGGCGATATGATACCATAATCCCCCCTCATTCCGCAAGCGCGCGAAAGCGGGCGTCAGTCGCCGAGGCAGGCCTTGAGCAGTTCGGGCGAGAGTATCTTGCGCGTGTCGTCGTCCACCAGCGAGAACCGGTTCCCGTCGTTCGGCGTGGAGAGGTAGTTCCACACGCACCACGGGATGCCCGCCTCCTTGCAGATCGAGACGACGTCACGCATGTACGCCACGCGGCTCGCGGGCGGCGCGTGCCGGATGGTGCCGAACTCGCCGTTCCAGAGAATCTTGTCGGGATGCTTCTTCGCAAAGTCGAGCGCACCCCACAGGCAGCCCTTCAGGAATTTCCGGTCAATCGCCATGACGCCCCTGTAGCCGCCGTCCTTGGAGCCGTGCAGCCGGTTGTAGCCGCGATAGCGCTCCACGTCCGTGGAGGGATACTCCATCACTCGGTTATAGTAGAGCGTCGGCGCCTGTAACACGCCACGCTGATGCGTGAACTCGAACGGCGAATACATGTGGAAGGTGTACACGACCTTCGGATCGTCCCACACCCGCAGGTCCTTGAGCGTACCAGGCGAATTCCAGCAAGTCGACCCCATCACAACCCAGCGGTCAGGGTTCTTCGCACGGATCGCCTTGAGCGTACGATCGGCGAGGTCGTTCCACTTCTTCGGATCGACGTTCCGCACCTCGTTCAGCAGCTCGAAGGCGAGACCGGGGAAATCATGGTAGCGGCGCTCGAACTCGATCCAGAGGTCGATGAAACGCCGCTGGAGACCCGGATCGTCCAGCAGCTCCACCTTCTCCTTGATGTCGCAGTAGTTGCCGACCGCCTTGTGGAGGTTGAGTACCACGTTCATCTTGTGCTTGCCGCACCAGCGGATGAAGTCGTCGATCTTGCGGAACGTGCGTTCGCGGTACTTACCGGGCGACTCCTCGAGCACGATCTGGTCGAAGCCGAGGCGGATGTGGTCGAAACCCATGGACTTGATGTTCGCGACATCGGCCTCGGTGATGTACGAGTCGAAATGCTCCAGATCGCCGATCGTGATCTTGAGGCGCTGGTTCTCCGGCAGCACGTTGAACCGCTTGTAGTTCGTGAGCCATCCGCCGATGCCCATGCCGCGCGTAAAGCCCGGCCACTCCATCGCCCCCGCGCTGCCCGCGAGCGCCAGCACGACGCCAACGACCAGTCCCGCCACGCAATGTCTTCCGCTCATTTCAACTCCTCATTTGAATACAATGGTCAGTCCGGACGGCATCTTGCGCAGGCACCGCAACGTGACCGAATCGACGACGGTGGACTTGCCCGCGCTCGCGCCCTGAAGCGCCAGCACATGGCCGCCGTTCCCCAGCCGCAGGTCGAAGTGCGCGGCCGTCCAGCCGTTCGTGGTCGAGGTCGTGACCGTTCCGAGCGACTGGCCGTCCATCTGCGCCGCAAGCGAATGCCCCGTGCCGCCCTTGCCCTTGTACTGGAACCACAGGCGGTAAACTCCCGTGTCGCGCACGGCGAACGACTTCGTCTCGAACGCCGTGCCGACGATCTCCGAGACGGGGAATCCCTCGCCCGCGAACGCATCGGGCGCGTCGATGCCGCGCACGATATCGCCAGCGAGGAACTGCCCCGTGCCGACGTTGCCGTAGAACACGTCGTTCTGGAGGTCGTACAGCCCCGGCGCCAGGCTGTTGGTGGGCATGACCGGGATGTAGTCGCGCACGAGGCTGCCGTTCCTGTACATCTTCAGTCCGGCAATGCGAATCGCCGACATCTGGGTGTGGGGCGTCCCCCCGTTGTTGACGGTAAAGGCATAGATGTCAAGGTCAGATGCAAAACTCTGATCCGCGATCGCCGAGTTGCCAAAACGGCCGTCCAGGAGCAGATACTGTCCTCCGAACGTGAAATCGTGGAAGCGGTCGCCGACGCCCTCTGTCAGGCTTCTGCCCAGGAGTTTCTGGACGACCTTGCTTCCCCAGGCGACGCAGTAGCCCTCGGAGCCGTTTTCCACCTGGAACGAGAGCCCGAGCGCGTTCTGCTGGTACGCCGTCCGCACGCCCATGAAGTGCTTGGACGCCGAACGGGCGTTGTAGAATTTCGCCTGCATCGTCACGTTGCTCGCGCACTTGACGCCCGTATTGACGTACTGCGTCCCCGTCGACTCGATGAAGTCGAGCCCGATGTAGCCCTCGGGGAGCAACGGCTCTCCCTCGACAAAATCCATGCTTCCCTGATTGACGTAGAACACGTCGTTCAGCACGTCGTACATGCCAGGCTTGCCGTCGACCTTGCGGCGGACCGGGATCAGGTCCATGACGACCTCGTCCCCCCGCGTCATCGTGAACGACATGATGCGGCACCGGCAGCCGATCCGCGAACCGCCCGAATACGCCATGTTCCCCGCGAAGAGGTAGAACGACCCCGTCTGCGCGACGAGAGCCGCATCGAGTGTGCCGCTCGCCTGTCCGCGACAGTCCCACGTACGCGAATTCAGGTAATTGAGCGTGACCGTGCCTTCGCTTTCGTCGCGGACCGCATAACTTGTCAAAAGCGTATTCCTCCCTACGTATGCATAGTTCGTACCTCGCTGAGTATTCGACCCAACTATGCAGCGTGTATTCCCCGAAGAGGCACGTGAACCGCAGACAATCTGGTTGCCGCCGCTTATCGCAGTCCCTGTCGTCTGGTATGTGACGGCGAGAAGCCGTGCGTATCAGTGAAGGTGACGCCCGTGTCGATGAACTGCCCCCCCGTGGACTCCAGCCAGCCCAGCCGCGTGTAGGCGCCGCGCCCGCCGCCCTGGACAGGTTCGTCGCCCTTGAACGTGCCCGTTCCCTGGTTCGTGTAGAACACGTCATTCACGAGGTCGTACATGCCCAGCTCGGAGTCGGACTCGCGCCGAGCCGCGACAAAGTGCCGGATGACATCCTCACCGGCGCTGATCCGCGCCTCCCAGATGCGGCAGCGGCCATAGAACATCGTCTCCGATGGTTCGAGCATCTTGCACGCAAAGAGATAGAACGGCGCCCTCTGCTCAACCAACGCATCGAGAGCGCCGTTCTTGACCCGACGGCAGTCGAAGGTGCCGGAGTTGCGGAAGTTCACGTCCACAACACCCTTGGTGCTGTCATCGACCAAGATGCCCATACTCATGTTGAACTTGATGTCGTTCCACCCGACGTAGGCAAGCGATTGACGGTACGTGTTCGTCGCGACGGACGTTCCGTTCGTCATATAGGTATGGTAATAGGGCGAATTGGAACCGAGGATGCAACGGGTATTCCCGTCGTCGTTGCGCGATCCGCAGATGATCTGATTGCCGCTCGCATCGGGCGCGACGACCTGGTAGGTGATGGAAAAGCCGTTCGTCTTGCCGAACACGACGCCCGTGTCGATGTACTGCGTGCCGCTCGATTCAAGGAACGCCAGCTGCGTGTACCCGGCGGGCAGCGCGCCAAAGAGAGACGACAGCGACATCAGCATCCCGGCAAGCGCGATGCCAATCCTCTTGTAGCTTATCTGAAACATCCGTACTCCTCCTAAATGGGGTTTGTGATGACGATAGTTTAGCAAACCCCACGCATGGGCGGGGCATACGATGCGAAATAAAAAACGGACAGAATGCGAATGCATCTCTAAAGCAGAGGTGCCATGTAAAGAGGCAAATAAAGGATTCCGTTCGTGAAGGCAAGGTCCCGATCCCACAGGAGATGTTTTTTGCAATCCATATTCTGCACATATCGGCGATTTTTATGATGCCTATTCTACACATATCGGCGTTTTTGTCATCATGCCAATTTCACTTCAACCTATACTCGTTAGTTGAATGTCTCACGCAGAGACGCAGAGAGGCGGAGAGCGCAGAGAAAGTCAAAAATCAGAAGGAAAAGAAAGATATGACAAGAAACGACCAGGAAATTTCTTTCACCCAATTGGTGAAAACAACTACGACACCAATTAAGCGACGTAATCTCTTAAAACTCTGCCTCTCTGCACCTCTGCGTGAT
>JAFRSR010000268.1 GCA_017427485.1 Kiritimatiellia bacterium | reverse complement strand
GAAGCCTTTGATCCGGTGGAACGTGATCATGTCGCCGTTATGCGGCGACTTGGCCTGCGGCGTGCCGGAACGCGAAAGCACCACGAGGTCGTCGCCGTCGATCGCCATCGAGGCGTAGTGCCGCGACTCCGGCACGGTCGCGCCCGCCGCCACCAGTCCCGCGAAGCACCAGTCCACCATGTTGCGCGAGAAGGAAAGCTGCATGCGCTGCCGCTCGTCGTATGGCAGGTTGTAGCGCCGCGCCGGCAGACGGTCGTGGCGGCAGAGCGTGTCGGTGGCCTGCGTGGAGAGGAGCCAGTAGAGCTTTGTCTTCTCGTCCCACAGCACGTGGAAGCGCATCTGTCCGCCGGGGAACGGCAGGAACAGCATCTTGCGTCCGGACGGCGCGCATTCGAGAGACGTCTTCATCGTGCCGTCGGGATTCTCCACCACCTTCGCCATCGCCGCGTAACCGGCGCCGCCCGTGTTGGCGCGCATGAAGAGGTGGAACGTGCTGCCGGAGGGATCGTACCACACGTGGTTCGGGTCCATGAACTGCACCACGTTCGTCTCGAGCCATCCGATCGGCTGGGACTTTGCGACGCCCTTCGGCACGTTCACCTTCCAGCCCTTGTCCGTGCGCGTGCTGTAGGCCGTGAACGCCGTGTACCACGGGATGCCCACGTAGTCCAGCTCGGGGTCGGGATTGCCGCCGAAGATCGAGTCGAAGCAGAACGACTCGGCGAACGTCCAGCTTGCGCGCTTCGTGAGGTCGTCCGTCTCCTTCGCGCGCATCAGGATCGGCTCGATGCGGTTGACCGCCCAGCCGAAGTTGCGTCCGTCCGGGGACGGGACGCGCCGCTCCATCACGAGATAGACGTTCCCCTTTGCGTACCACACGTTACACGCGCTCTGGTGCCATTTCTCGCCCTGCGTCAGCTTCGCCGTCTCGCTCCACGTCTCGCCGCCGTCCTCGGAACGCAGCACGCCGAGATCCCCGGAATGTCCGAGGATGTACAGCTTGCCGCCCGCCAGGAACGGCCGCGCGTGGGAGAGCGGGAATTCGCCCGTCTTCCGCCAGGCCTTGCCCTTGTCGTCCGAAACGAAGATGCGCCCGCGCGGCCCCTTCACGCCCGGACCGCCGAGGTCGCACGTGGCCACGAGGCGTCCGGACGGCAGCCGGCAGATTCCCGGCGTGAAACAGTAGATCCGCTGCGGGTCCGGCGACTGGCACACGACGACGTAATCGTCCGCAAGCGGCTTGATCCGGTTGGGGTTCTCCGCCATCAGGCAGATCGCGGCCTGCACGGCAATAATGAAGATTCCGATCTTGTGCGGTATCATGTCACGTCTCCTTTCCTTATCGGAAGATGATGTTCGTGCCGACAGTAGCCATTATAGCAATTCGTGAGTTCATTCGCGCATTCTCCTTTTTGTCAACGGACTGTGATGTGAAAGCGGGGCGGCCCTTCGCGGAGGTTCTTCGTGAGCACGACCACGTCGTCGTACACCCGCCGCTCGAACCCGCACACCTTGCCGTTCGAGTCTTTGTAGACGAAGATGTACACCGGCTCCAGGGTCGCCTGCCACACGCCCGGACGCACCTCCCGCACGTTGATCTCCATGTGCCCGTAGTGCTTGCCGCCGTCGACGAGGACGTTGTTCTGGTCGTAAATCTCCGGCGCGTCCTTCTGCGCGCGGAACACCTCGTAGCGGTTCGCCTCCTTCGTGATCTGCTTGCCGCGCAGGCCGTCGCCCGCCGTGCCCATGTCGAAGACGTTCAGCTGGACGGGACGTGTCGTGCCGTCGGGACGCGTCTCCATGCCGGAGATGCGCGAGTGCTCCATGATCTCGTCGTGTCCGCACAGCCAGCCCGCCACGCCGTAGCGGAGCATCGTGTCCGTCAGCGCGCGCACGGCGCGGGCGGACAGCCATTCGCTGCTTTCCGTGAGGTTCGTGCGGTTGTGGTACCCCACGGAATACGGGCAGTGGTGGTTCACCACGAAGGTGAACTTAGCCTTCCGCTGCGCGTCCGCGAGGTTGTTCGTGAGCCACGTGTACTGGCGCGAGCCGGGGTTGAAGTCCGGCGAGCGGGCAGACGGCAGGTCCCAGCGGTTGGAGGGACAGTTGGCGTCCCGGAACAGCCAGATGTTCGTGTCCTTCTCCAGGTCGTAGTCGTCGCCGTTGTTCGTGTCGAGGAAAATGAGCGTCACGGGACCGTAGTCCACGCGGTGGAACAGCTGGCTGCGGTCGCGCGCGTCCACGTCCGAGAAGTCCACGCCGTTCGGCTCCACCTCGAAGTAGGAGAGGTACTTCTCCAGCGCCACCTCGCCGCCCGACGCGTTCTCGCAGTTGACGGTGCATCCCGCGGGCTTCGGCGTGGCGTCCTGCAGGTCGTGGTTGCCGATGGCGGCGAGGATCGGGATGGAGCCGGCGGGGTCGTTGTACGCACCCGCGTTGTGCCGCCAGAACTCGTCCCAGTTCTGCTGCTTGCCGCCCTGCGCCGCGAGGTCGCCCGCGATCACGAAGAGGTCGGGCCGACGCTCGACCATCCGCACGATGTTGGAGGCGTAGCCAACCGTCTGGTCCACGTAGTACTTCGTCACGCCGCCCGGCCGGGTCGTCCTCGTGCTCGTCGCGCCCGTGACCGTGTTGGAGACGATCACCGTGTCCGACGCTTCCCACGTCTCGTACGCGCCTGTCGACCCCGGCTGCGTCTCGCTGTCGTTGTAGTAGATGAACCGGACGGGCGAGTCCGGTCCCGGCGCCGTGCGGAACGTGTTCGCGTACGACGCGCCGCCCGCCAGCTGCACGACGTAGGTGTAGGCCGTGCCCGGCTCAAGGCCCGTGATGCGATACCGATACTTGTACTGCCTGCCATGGACGGCCGAGTCGCTTCCCGAGGCGACGTTGTTCGTGAGCGCCGCCGCCCACGTCCCCGTCACCGCCTGCCGCTGCGTCACGCCCCCCGTGCGCCACCACGAAATCGTGGCCGCTTCGCCCGATCCGCCCTTCGCGAACCAGATGACGCTCATCGCGTTCGTGGACGGATGCTGCACGTACGGCGTCACGCTGAACGCCGTCGCGCCGCACGCGGCCCACGCGAGCGCCGCCGCCAGCGCACACAGCCCCTGTCTCACGCGCGCGGAATCCATGGCGGCGCACCTAACGGACGAAGATCGTCGTGCCACCGACAGGGATGAGGCGCAGCGTCTTGCCGTCGGAGGAGAGCGATGTCGTCCACCCCGCCGCCATGAGCGCGAGGCTCTTTTTCGGACGGCCGTCGATTGCGACATCGGACGTGGCAAGCACGTAACCGGTGTCCGTAAAGGGAAGTGACTCCGCCTCCTCCACGTCCGCCGTGCAGGTCGGGGCGAATGTCAGCGTCTT
>JAFRSR010000267.1 GCA_017427485.1 Kiritimatiellia bacterium | reverse complement strand
GGAGCCGGAGCTCGCTTGTATGGGGGGTGACGTTGCCGATGCGGCCGACAAGGCCGTCGGGCACGGCGACGACGGCGCCGGGCCGCACGCCCGCGAGCTGTCCGCGCCCGAGGCGCAGGAGGCAGGGATTGCCCGCCGCAGCGCCGCGGGAGATGATCGGCGCGCAGATCCATGCGTTCGTGCCGAATCGCGGGGTGGCGCCGGGCGCATCAAGCCCCAGGAGGCCGCGGAGGCGCGCGTTCTCGGCCGCAGCGCGGTCGCCTTCGGCGCAGGCCATCTGGAGGCGTGCCACCTCCGCACGGAGCCGGTCGTTTTCCAAGAGCGCGGAACCGGATGCGAAGAGAGCCTTGAATCGCCGCCCCACATGCCGCGAAAACCAGTTGGCACCGTTCTCAACGGGATAGACAACCTCTGCGGCCACGTCAGGACCGCAGAACAGCCACAACACGAGCGCGAGGACCGCGCCGCAGAAAGCCACTATGCCGATTCGCTTTGTCAAAATCCTTCCTTTTCATGGGAAGGACCGCTTCAGACTAGGTGCGCCTGTTCTTCGAGAGGAGATCAAGTTCGTTCATCACGACGCCCGTCCCTTCGGCCACCGCCGAGAGGGGATCGTCCGCCAATGTCACCGGAAGCCCCGTCTCCTGGGAGATCAACTTGTCGAGGCCGCGCAGGAGGGAACTGCCGCCCGAGAGGACGATGCCACGGTCGACAAGGTCGGCGGCCAGTTCCGGTTCACAGTTCCCCAGCGTGTCGCGCACCGCTTCCACGATACGAGAGACCGGTTCGGTAAGGGCGTCGCGGATTTCCTCCGAAGTGATGGTCATCGTCTTCGGCAGTCCCGCCACAATGTCTCGGCCGCGCACCTCCATGGTCTGTTCCTGACCCGTGGGGAATGCCGACCCAATCGTCATCTTGATCGACTCCGCGGTACGTTCGCCAATCAGCAGATTGTAAACGCGTCTCATGTGGCTCACGATGCACGCGTCCATGGCATCGCCCGCCTGGTGGACGCTACGCTGGTGCACGATCCCGGCCAGCGAGATGATGGCCACCTCGCACGTGCCGCCGCCGATGTCGACAATCATGCTGCCGGCCGGTTCGGAGACCGGCAGCCCCACCCCGATCGCCGCCGCCATCGGCTCCTCGACCAGGAAGACCTCCCCTACGCCCGCGGCGTGCGCCGCGTCCTCGACCGCGCGCTTCTCGACTTCCGTGATGCCGCCAGGGACGGCGATCACGACGCGCGGCTTGAAGTATTTGCTCCAGAAACGCTTCGGGCAGACCTTGTTGATGAAATACCGCAACATGGCCTCGGTGATGTCGAAGTCGGCGATGACGCCGCTCTTCATCGGGCGGATGGCCATGATGTTCCCCGGCGTGCGGCCGAGCATGCGCTTGGCTTCGTCGCCGACCGCCAGTACGCGCTTCGAGCCTTCCTCGATTGCCACCACGGAGGGCTCGCGCAACACGATGCCGCGGTCCTTCACGTGCACGAGCGAGTTCGCCGTGCCGAGATCGATACCGATATCGGTGGAGAAGAGTCCTTTGAATTTGGAAAACATGCCCATATTATACGCGAACGGGCGGCGTTATGCAAGCCCCCTCTTATATAAATTTAGACGCGCACGGAACGCAGCACGCAGTACCCTCGTCGCTTGATGACCTCGGCCGCGCGGAAGTACTTCTCCTGAAGGGCGAGAAGGCCCGTGGCTGTCTTCACCACCATGAGGCAACGGCCGCCCGGACGCAGCGCGCGGTACGCCGTCTCCATGAACACGTCCGCGATGCGGTAGTCGCTGTAGTAGGGGGGATTGCCTACCACGAGGCTCCAGTGCCCGATTTCGTCCTCGCCGCGCGGGAGTCCGTCATCCGAGAGGATGAACCGCGCGTCGATTCCCGCGCGCGCGGCGTTGATCTTCGCTGCCGCGATCGCGCGCGCGTGCGAGTCGATGAGTGTGACGTCCGAAATGCCGGCCTTCTTCGCGACGAGCAGGCCCACGAGTCCGCAGCCGCAGCCCATGTCGAGCAGGCGGTCCGTCGGCTTCGCCTCGCGCGCGGCGACCTCCGCGAGGGCGAGTCCCCCCGCGTCCGCGCGCCGGTGGCAGAAGCAACCCGGGAGGCTCGTGAAGAGCATCTTCTCGCCGCCCGGCACGCTGGCTTCCCAGTTCGACGCGAAGTTGCGGCGCTTCGCGAGCTCGCCGTGCTTCACCATGCGGAACACGGCGACGTGCTTCGCGCGCGAGACGACGTGCACGTTCGTCCACACGAGGCGCAGCATGCGGAGCGCGTCGTCCGCGTCGCCCTCGAACGCGGCGACGAGCGTGCCGCCCTCGGCGAGCTGGGCGTGGAGGTCCTCGAGCTGGTCGAGCACGAGCTCCGCGCTCATCGACTGCGGGGTCGTCATGAATAGGGCGAGCGCGAAGGGGCCTTCGGGAAGGTCGGGCGTGCAGTGCACGATCGCGTTCGGGTTGATCCACGCCTCGGCGAGGCGGTCGCGGATCGCGCGCGCGTGGTGGAAGTCGAACGCATGCGCGGCGACGCGCTTCGGCCATTTTTTCTCCGCCTCGAGCGGCAGCCAGCCGCTGCGGTTGCCGGCCACGAGCGCGCGCGCGCCGTCGGGGAGGTCGAGCGCGGGCAGGAGGTCGAGCAGCGCCGCCTCCGCGTACGTGAGCTTGCGGGTTTCAGTTGGTTTGGGCTTGGGCATCGAGCGTATCCGTTCCTTTCACGGCGGCGCCGAGGGCGGCCGCCTCCTTCGCGAAGTCCTTGTCGTCCGTGACGACGGTGACGGGGTGGTTCAGGCCGAGGAGCTTCCGCATGCGCAGGTAGTCGCACACCATGCGGTCCGCGCGGTGCGCGCCCGTGCCGCCCGTGTAGCCCACGCGCAGACGTCCGTCCGCCTCGGCCTCGGCGCTCATGCTGGAGCCGTCGAAGAGCGCCCACGCGTGGAGGCGCGGGTCGGCCGCCACGCGCGCGCGCAGATTCTCGATGAGTCGGTCGCGTCCGGCAT
>JAFRSR010000266.1 GCA_017427485.1 Kiritimatiellia bacterium | reverse complement strand
GTCGACGGCGAGGTCCACGACGTTCGTGTCGACCTCCGCGCCCGCGCAGAGCGCGGCCGCGCCGACGGCGCGCCGCACGCGGGAGGTTCCCGGCAGCAGCACGACGTCCGCGCCGCTCGTCTTGATGGCGTCCGCGAGCGCGGGCTTGTCCTGCGCGAAAGATCCCTGTCCGGAAAGGCTGAATGCTGCGATCTTCATTGCTTGATCCACTCCACGAGTTCGGCGGCGATCTCCTCGACCGCCATGTCCTTCTTCACGACCGTGTCGCGCTTCGCGGCGGGCACTTCGGCCTTCGCGTAGGCGATGCCGCCCGTGCCGACGCTGGCCGGCTGCGCCTTCATGAGCGCGGGCATCACGCCGCGCATGTTCATCATGCCGACCTGCGGGTTGTTCGGCGGCTCGGGCAGGTTGCCCGTGGCCCAGCCGACGGCGGCGGGGAATCCCGCGCACGTGGAGGACTGGTACTGGCCCCCTTCCACGCGCTCGAGCACCGTGAAGGTGTCGTCGTCCGCGAGCTTCAGCTCGTCCACGGCCATGAAGAACTCGTCGATGCCGAGCGTCTCCGCCACGAACTGGAGCGTCACGCCCGCGTCGCGCGAGGCGCTCGCGCAGCCGCCGAAGAGGAGCGTGGCGGAGAGGTCGAGCCCCGGGATCGCCTGGATGGCCTTCGCGAGCGCGGCGGCGGTCTCCTTCGCGTCCGTGAATCCGCCCGCGGGGGCGTTCACGGCCACGAGGTCGAACGGCGCCTTCTGCGCGACGGTCATCATCAGCTGCTGGAGCTTGGCCTTCGGGCCGAGCGCGACGAGCGTCACCTTGGAGCCGGGACGAGCCTTCGCGAGCGCGGCCGCCTCGTAGAGCGCGCATGCGGCCCACGGGTCGAGCACGCTCGGCAGCATCTGCTCGTTCTTCAGGCCGGGCCCCTGCGGGGTCTGAACCGGCTCAAGCGTCTGGAGCGGATCCGGCACGAGCGACCCGCACACGAGGATGTTCAGCGGTTTTCCCATCGTTCAGTTCACCTTTCAGGCTGGGAAGTTCATCTTCGCGAGGTCCACGTCGACGAGGCCGAGCTTCGGCGCCGTCTTCCACGCGCCGCGCGTGAAGTCGGGGATGTCCATTGAGCGGCCGCGGTTGTCCGCGGACTTCTCGGTGAGCTCGCAGAGACAGCACCAGCTCGCGAGGTCGTAGACGTTCATGTCGAGCGGGAGGCCGTTCTGGAGGCAGTAGCTCAGGCGCAGGACCATGAGGAAGTCCATGCCGCCGTGGCCCGTGACGGGCATGCGCTTCGCGATCTCGTCGCGCGTCTTCCACAGCGGATGCTTGTACTTCTCGCGGATCTCCGCCGTCTTCTTCTCGTCGAAGGCGTGCACGCCCTTGCCGAGCGTCTCCTCGATCGCGATGCGCAGCGGGTAGTCCTGCAGCACGCCGCGCGAGCCCTGGATGAGGTTGAGGCGGCTGTAGGGACGCGCGGTGCCCACGTCGTGCTGCACCATGATCGTGCGGCCGAGGACGGTCTTGATGATCGACGTGTTCATGTCCGCCATCTTCACCTTCAGCCCGCTGCGCCACGGGTCGTCGCCGTGCACGCCCTTGCCGACCTCCTCGAAGCCGAACTGCTTGGAGTCGACGCTCACGAGGTAGTCGAAGCGGTCGCCGCGGTTGATGTCCATGTCCATGCAGATCGGCCCGAGGCCGTGCGTCGGGTACTGGTTGCCGCCATGGACCGCGTTGTGGCGGAGGCGCCAGTAGTCCCAGTAGCCGCCGCCGCCCGCCTCCTCGTTCCACTTGTTGTAGTTGGACGCGCGCAGGTCGTGGATGTACGCGCCCTCGCCGTGCGAGATCTCGCCCAGCAAGCCGAGGTGCACGAGGTTGTACGCCAGCATCTCGGTCTCGCCGTAGCAGCAGTTCTCGAGCTGCATGCAGTGGCGCTGCGTGCGCTCGCTCGTCTCCACGAGCTTCCAGCACTCCTCCACCGTGAAGGCGCTCGGCACCTCGGTGACCACGTGCTTGCCGTGCTCCATCGCGTAGAGCGCGATCGGCACGTGCAGCTGCCAGGGCGTGGAGTTGTAGATGAGGTCCACCTCGGGGTCCTCGCACATGCGCTTCCAGTCCTCGGGTCCCTTGTCGCCGTAGACTTTCGGCGTGGGCGCCTTCTTGTCGGCGAGGTACTTGAGCGTGCGGTTGCGGCGCGCCGCGTTGATGTCGCAGATGGCGGCGATGTAGCCGCCCGGCACGAGCGTGAAGCCGGAGATGCCCGCCTGGCCGCGGCCAAGTCCGACCACGCCCACGCGCAGGTTGCGGATGGGCTTGTCATGGTAGGTCGTCATCTTGCCCGTGCCCGCGACGCGGACGGCATCGGCCATGCCATGGGCCGCGACTGCCGCCGCACCCATCCAAAACGCTCCCTTCAGAAAATCTCTTCTGTTCTGTTGCATGTTCTGCTCCTTTCCGAATGAAAAGGGAGGAATCAACTTTCCTCCCCCATGAACATTAACGATCAAACTTATTTCGACGGCTTCGCCGCAGGCGTAGGCGCGGCCTTCGCCGCCGCAGGGGCCGGCGCGGGCGCAGGAGCCGCAGGCGCGGGCAAATCGGCTGCAGGAAGAGTGAATGCATCCAGCGGCGCCGCGTCCACACGGCTGAAATCGTAATGCTTCAGCAAATTCAGCATTCCCTCGATGCGCGACTTCTGCTGCTCGTCGGTCGTTGCGTCCTTCAGCGCGTTCAGGTCCGCCTCCGCGCCCGCCACGTCGCCCTGCTGGGCCTTGCAGCGCGCAACGCCCAACTTGGCGGTCAGGCGGAATCCGTCATGCGACTTCGCCTCGTCGGACGCGTAGACGGAAAACGCCTCGGACGCTTCCGCGTATTTCTTGAGCCCCTCCAGCGAAAAAGCGCGGCCGAGTTCGGCGATGTCGCGGAACGGATCGTCCTTGCCCGCGTCCTTGAGGACGGCCTCATACACGTCAAGGGCGTCCTGGAAGTTGTCGGCGTCGTAATGGCTCTTCGCCAAGCGAAGCTTCAGGCCCACGCCGGCGGACGACGAACCGTAATCGGACACGGCCGTGGCCAGCTCCTCCGGCGTGTTCGCCTGCTGAAGCGTCTGGGCGATGACGGCGTTGCGTCCCCGCAGGTAGCCCCGCACGCCGTAGAAGCCCGCGACGCCCAAGGCGACTACCAGAAGCATCACCAGGGTGGATTTGCCTTCCTTCACCCACCAGTCCCAGAGGGGAATGAGCTCGGGGGCCGCCTTCACGAATGCAGGAAGGGCCGGCTCGTCGGTATTCTGAACTTCAGGTTCGTTGTTTTCTGTCTCTGTCATTTTTGTCACCTTGTTCGTTGAACGTTTTGCGGGACAGCGCGTCCCATGCGTCAAGAGTCTCCTCGCTGCGGCCCTCGGCACGGGCCACGATGCGGTTGAAGTCGAGTGCGTCGGCGAAATCGCGGTTGTGGACGAATCGGCGCCGCCCGCGCTGCGGCGGCTGCGAGAGCCGCTTCACGCTGTCCAGCAGGAGAGTGGAGAGAAAATAGGTCGCCTTCGGGACCTTGAGCGACGCGAGCATCGTGCCCATCACCTCGCGCGAACGCCCCGGCCGGCTCTTCGCCATCGCGGCGTAGAGCACCGCCGCCCGCAGGCCGTTGGACACCTCCAGGTTCCTCTCATGCATGGCCCGCTCGTAGCGGTCCAGCACGGCGAGATACTTCCATGTGGCGGAACGCCCCCCCCCGTCCGAATCGATGAACTTCGCCAGATCGGGCAGCAGATCGCCCATGAGGCCGAACTCCCAGAGCATGCGGAAGGCCTTCTCGGACGCGCCGTAGGTGAAGAGGCGGAACAGCTCCTCGCACAGACGCGGCATCGACGCGGTGAGAATGCACGAATGGAGCGCGCGGATCGCCTTCTCGGTCTTGCGCTCGATCGCAAAATCCAGACGGGCCGAGAACTTGATGGCGCGCATCATGCGCACGGGATCCTCGCGGAAGCGGATCATCGGATCGCCGATCGAGCGAATGAGGCGCTTCTTGAGGTCCTCAAGGCCGCCCACGTAGTCGATGACGGAGAAGTCCTTGATGTTGTAGAAGAGGCCGTTCACCGTGAAGTCGCGACGGTAGGCGTCCGTCTCCGGCGTGCCGAACGTGTTGTCCTCGTGCGGCCCCTCCGCCGCGTGCTCAATGATCTCCCCGACCGTCTGCGAGTTCTGGCGGAACGTGGCCGTCTCGATCACCTTCTCGCCGAAACGGACGTGCGCGAGGCGGAAACGGCGCCCGATGAGGAAGCAGTTGCGGAACGCGCGCTTCACCTCGTTCGGCTTCGCGCTCGTGCCGACGTCAAAGTCCTTTGGCTGGCGCCCCAGCAGGAGATCGCGCACGCCGCCGCCTACGAGGTAGGCGACGTAGCCGAGGCTTGAAAGGCGATAAAGGACCTTCAACGCGTCGGGATCGATGTTTTTACGCGAAATGCAGTGGTCAGCCCGCGCACAGATGACGGGCTGCGCCTGTTTTTGTTTTTTTCTTCTAAAGAAGCCAAACATGAATTGGAATAGTATGCCATAAAAAGGGGCGGAAATCAAGCACAACGATGAATTACTTTACGGCAGAAAAGCGCAGCCCTCCCCTTAGGCGCACCTCCCTCTCGCGGGAGTGGTGGGACTGGCGGGGATCGGACCCGCGACCCCAACATTAAAAGTGTCGTGCTCTACCAACTGAGCTACAGTCCCGTGTTGAAGTAGTGCATAGTATACCGAATTGTGCCCGCATACGCAATCAGATTTTCCCCGAAAAATGAGGCTGGAGACGCCCGCCCCGCAAATATGGTATAATGGAGCGCATGGAAAACAGTGACTACCGGAAAGTGAGCGCGAAATGACGCTTGAAGACGTGCCGCAGGTGAACCGCCTGCTCAAGAAGGAGTTCAAGGCGCACGCCGCGCCCATCATCGAGCTGATCGAGGCGCAGACCCACGCCCCCTTCTGCGTCCTCGTGGGCACGATCCTCTCCGCCCGCACGAAGGACCAGTGCACCGCCGGCGCCGTGAAGCGCCTCTTCGCCCGCATGGGCGGCACCGCCACGCCCGACGCCTTGGAGGCGATTCCCGTGCCCGAGCTCGAGAAGCTCATCTTCCCCGTCGGCTTCTACCACGACAAGGCCCGCCACCTGCACGACCTGCCGAAGGTCCTGCGCGAACGCTTCGGCGGCGTCCTGCCGCACACGGTGGAGGAGCTGTGCGAACTGCCGGGCGTGGGACGCAAGACCGCGAACCTCACCGTGGCCGTGGGCTTCAACCTGCCGGCCATCTGCGTGGACGTGCACGTCCACCGCATCACAAACAGATGGCACCTCATCAAGACGAAGACGCCGCTTGAGACAGAAATGGCGCTGCGCAAGGTCCTGCCGGTCCGCTACTGGAAGACCTGGAACTCGCACCTCGTCTCGTTCGGGCAGACGCGCTGCTTCCCGCGCAACCCCAACTGCGCGGGCTGCCCGATCAGGCCGTTCTGCCCGAGCTGCGCCGCGCCCAAGGGTTGACTCACTTCTCGATGAGCTTCCAGCTGCGCGCCGGAATCATGCCGGACGCCGTGATGTCGGGCGTCGCGAGCGTGAACGGCTGCTCGTCGCGCGACCAGTTGACGAGCACCGCTGCCGTGCGCCCGCCCTTCGACCGCCACACGGAGTGGAACACGGTCGGCAGATCGTTCCGCTCGGTCTCCTTCACGTCCTGCGGCTTCGTGTAGGAGCTGCGCCGCAGGAACGCGACGCGCGTGGTGGCGCACGTGAGCTTCCCGGGCGCGCGCATCTCGCCGTCGAAGAGCAGGTCGCGGTTGTCGAAGTAGAAGCGCGCGGTGTCCTTCATGAACGCGTAGTCGGCGGCGAAGCGCGGCGACGTGGCGTGCTCGAGCAGGAACTTGTGCACGGTCGGCTGCTGCCCCCACGCGACGCCGCGCGCGAACTCCACCGCGAACTGGTCGGGGTACCGCTTCTCCCACTCCGTCGTCTCCACGCCGTACGGGTTCGCGCCCCACCGCTCGTCCCAGGGCGGCAGGTCGTCGATCGTGGCGAAGGAGCCGAATACGACCACCGCGCCGTGGTACACGGCCTGGAACGCGGGCACCAGCTCGTGCCGGACGCCGAAGCGCTCGGCGCTGGAGTGGACGAAGATGAACGACTCGAAGAGCTCGAGATACGCCTCGCCTTGCTCCTCGGTGGAGAGGTAGAAACCGGGATTGTCCGCACGCACCTTTTCGACGTAGGCGCGGTAGCCGTCCACCATGTACCTGCCGCCGCCCTTCGGATGGCGGTGGCGCGGGTTGTAGCAGCACCCGTGCGCGGCGTGTCCGATCATGTCCATGTACACGCCGTCCATGCCCGCCGCGCGGATGGTGCGCTCGAGCATGCGGATGCGCTCCTGGAACTTCGGCGCCTCGCCGCACATCCACGCCTGGCGCTGCTTCGTGTAGGGGTTGAACATTGTGCACTTCGTCTGGCCGTTGCGCAGCACGATCGTGCTGTCGTCGCCGCCCTCGGCCCACTGCGCGTCGTCGCAGTCCCAGAGCATGCCGTTCGTGTAGGGCTGCACGTAGCCGCCCGCGGCGTGGATGCGGGCAATGCCGTCCTTGAACGAGGCGATCGGCTCGCGCGGCGGCCAGAAGTTGGGATAGTACGTGTCGTACGGCACGCCGTGCCACCAGTACCAGTCAAGCGCCACTTTCAGCTTCGTGTCCTCCATGAACTTGAGCGCGGGCGGCACCGTCACCTCGCTCCGTCCGCGGTTCCACATCCACATCGACACGTCCTTCAACTTCGCGAAATCGCGCGCGGCGGCCTTCTTGTACCAGTCCTGCCCGCGCACCCAGTCGCGGTAGATCGCCGCCGCCTCGAACCATCCGCCGCGGTACGCCGCCGTGACGGACGGATACGGCACGCGTCCGGCGCGACGGCTCTCCTCGGTGAGCGGCAGCATGCAGACGCTCTTGAGCACGCAGGTGTTCGACACCGTTCCCTGCGCGATTTCGAAGCGCGTCGCGTAGAAACGCGCGTCCCCGCGCTGGTCCAGGTAGAAGGAATCGCCATCCTCCCCAAGGGCGGCGATGCAGTGCGGCGCGCCGAAGCCCGGGCCCTGATGCGCCACGATTCGCCGCGGCGGCGCCTTCTTCCACTCTGGCAGCACGACCATGCCGCAGATGCGCGGGATGAAGACTTTCATGCGGTCGGTCCGCGGAACCGTCCACTCCGGGAACGACACCTCCTCCACGAACCAGCCAGTCGCGTTGCCCTCGTAGGCGAGATTCCATTCCGTGCCGGCGTCGGTCTTCGTCCGCGTCGCCGTCACCGTGAACGCGTCGCCGAGGAGCGAATGCCCGCGCCAGACCAGACGGTCCCCTTCTTCGCGGAAGCTCTTCATCTCGGCGGCGCAAATGATCTTCTGCGGCGCATCCAGCGATTTCATCACCTTCATCGAGAAGGAGACGTCCTTGCACGCCGCAACCAATCCCGTACACGCCGCACACACGGCAACGGTCATCAAACAAAACGCTTTCATTTCACATATTCCTTTCAGAAACTTACTTTCCCTTCAGAAAAAGAAGGACGAGGAGAACGACCAGCGCCGTCGCCGCGCCGATTCCAAGCCAAACCAACCGCCGCATGAACCTCTTTCGTTTCAGGCCCGACACGAACTCCCGTATCTCAGTGTCCTGGGTTTCCATTTCCAGAGAGGCGTCAATCGGCTTTGTCGGCAGCCGCGAAATGAGTTCGTCCAGCATGGGACCGTCCCCTCCGTCGCTGTCGGTGTCGGCGGCGATTTCGGCGGGCGTCGAGGACGGCAGCGCGTAACCCAGACGTGCGAAGGTCTCGATCACGGCCTTCGGCGAGGCGAGACGGTCCTCCACGCGTTTGGCGCACATGAGCGACAGCACCGCCGACATTTTAGGCGAAACCGAGCCGTTGAAGGTTCGGACGTCCGGAACCGGGGCCGGGTCAAGCAGCTGCTGCAAGATCTCTGCGGGATCGCCTCCCGCGTATGGACGCTTCCCGGCCAAGAGTTCAAAGAGGATGATGCCGAGGCTGTAGACGTCCGCACGCGTGTCGACCGTGCTGGCGTCGACCGCCTGTTCGGGCGAGATGTAGGCCGGCGTGCCGAACACCGAGTTCGCCTTTGTCTTAAGGGAGTCGATGCCGCAGGAAATCTTCGCCACGCCGAGATCGAGCAGCTTGACGACGCCGTCCTTCGTCAGCATGATGTTTTCGGGCTTGAGGTCGCGGTGGACCATGCCAAAGCACTGGGCCGCCGACAGCACGTCGGCCACCTGGAGGATGATCCGCACGGCCTCCTTCTCCGGTTGCGCGCCGCCGAACGCGATGAGGTCGCGCAGCGTGCCGCCCTTCACGTAGTCCATCACGAGAAAATAGACGCCCTTTGCGGAATCGTATCCCGCGTCATGCACCGCCACGAGGTTCGGATGGCGGATTTTGGTCGCCAGCTTCGCCTCGCGGACGAACCGCTTCACGAACTCGGGCCGCTCCTCGGCCACAACGGGGTCAAGGATCTTGATGGCGAAGAGCGTGTCGAGCACCTGGTGACGCGCCAGCCATACGCTCCCAAGCCCGCCTTGGCCGAGCAACCGGTCTACGACATAGCCGTGGAACGCCTCGCCCGGCTGGAAGACGGGCCCTTCGTTATGCAAAACAGCTCCATTTTCATCGCTCATTCGGACAGCCTTTCATCTATTTCTCCGAGATGGTTTCTGCGGCAGCCGCAACAGCCGCTCTCGACAAGAATTCGGGTGGCACCCTTCGGGATGTCAAGCGTCCGGCGGGTACCGTCGCGCAGCGTCACCGCGAGCGGCTTGTCCGTCACGTTCTGCACCGCCACGTAGCCTTCCGCCGCGATCACGTTTCCGGCGGCGCAGTCGAGGTAGCAGTGGACGCCTGCCGTCTTCGCCGCCGCATGCAGAAGTTCGCGGAAGATCTGCCCTGGACCGAGGAAGATGTCATAGCCCGACCCGTCCGCATGTTTCCGCGCCACGAACGCAGGCTTGCCCGGCAAATCCCGGTACTCGGCCCACACCTCGTCCCCTTCTTGAAGGATCGGCGCGAAGAGCGGCGCGGCACCCTTCCGCAGACCACCGCCCCACTCCTTGTGGAAGAGGCCCTTCGCGAGGCCGAGCGGCGTCGAACGCGCAAGCGGCGTCGCGGGCGACACGCGCTCCACGCGGAAACCCGTCGTCTCCGAGATGGTGTCGAGCGACATCCCCTTCTCGGAAAGATAGCCCGGTGCCCAGCACCAGAGGAACGTCGCGTCCGGCCGCGCGGCCCGCAGGGCGGCGATCTTCGCGCGCTGGTTCGCGTCAAGGTACGGCGTCAGGGCGAAGACGTAGAGCTTCGCGTCAATCGGACGCGCCAGCACGTCGTTTAGGAAATACTGTCCGTACGGCGCGCCGCATCCGTCGAACACGTACCGGTTCATGAGCGGCGCCATCGCGCGCGTCGCGCCGCAGGCGAGATAGAGGAAGCTTCGCTCGTCCACGATGTCCGCGATCTCGGGCGAATAGGGCTTCGTCCGCCTGAACATCGCCTCTTCAAGCGGCGCCAGCTCCGTGCGCAATTTCCAGAGGTCGGGGTCGTTGTACCAGCCGCGTCCGAAAAGGTCCATCCACCAGTCGCCCAGCCCGCGCAGGATCTCGAACGAGACGTTGCGCCGCAGGATGTCGGGCGTCTGCTCTTTCGCCATCGGCAAGCCGCCCGAGCCGGCGACCGCCTTGTAGTCCCAGATGTCCTCGCGGTACGTGCGCGTGTCGTCCTCGTTGAACCAGAGGATGCCCGCGCGCGCCAGCGTCTCGGCGGCGCTCATCACGGGAATGGACCCGGGCCACCTGCGGTTCGAGTAGGAGTACGGCGCGGAGAGCGCGTCGATGTTCTCGCGCCCGTGCGCGACGAGCCATTCGAGCGCGTAGTGTCCGGTCGCCGCCGCGCCGGTCGGCACGCAGCCCAGCTCCCATGAGTAGCCGTAGAAGAACATTGCGAGGGACTGTCCGTCGCTCCCGCGCCGCACCGCCGCGCCAAGTTCGGAGAGGAAGCTCGCCATCTCCTCCTGGCGGAAGCGGTTGAAATCTACGATCCGGCGGTGCCGCACGGGGTCGAGCAGACAACCCCCGGACGTGTCGCGACGCGCCTCGGGCGACGGCACCTCGGCCGTCGCGGCGTCCGGTTCGCCTTCCTTCGCGAGCCACGCGCGGAACGCGTCGCGCACGGGCGCCTCGTAGCCGCCCAGCGACGCGCTCTGCGACTTCTCGTAGAACCACTCGCCCGAGTTCTGTCCGCTCACGTGCACGCCCGCGAAGTTGCGCGGGAACGTCTCGCGCAGGTGCCGCACGAGCTTTTCGAGATGCGCGCACGCGGCCTCGCGGTAGATACGCGAGGAGACCGACGCGGCGTTCATCACGAAGCCGTCTTCGAACCGCATCTTCACCTCGGGGTGACGCGCGAGGAACCACGGCGGCGCGTTCATCCCGACGCGCGGGAGGAGCAGGACGTCCGGATTGGCCTCGACGAGCCGGCGGCACGCCGCGTCGAGCGCATCCCACTTCGGAAAAATCTCCGGCTCCACCCAGCCGTTCCCCGCCCCGAACGTGACGATGCGCACGCCCACCTCGCCCGCGAGGCGCGTCGTCGCCGCGAGCGTGTCGCCGTAGGGGAGCGGACAGCGCTGCGCCTTGCCGGCCGCGTCGAACGCCACGACGGAGGGATGGAAGAAGGAACGCGGATGGTCGGCGCGCACGGGAATGAGCAACCGGTAGGTCCGCCCCTTCACGAGCGGCATCGGACAGGGCGCGGAGATGCCGCGCGGCGGATGCGGCGCGCCGTCCTTCGTCGCGCCCGCGAGCGAGAGGTCCACGGGCACAACCATTCCCGTCTCCGTGTCCTTCAGCTTCACGTCGTGGATCCAGTACTGCGACGGGTCAGACGGAAATCCGATGCGCACCTCCGCCCGCGCCGTGTCGAACGGCGCGACGAACGGCAGCGTGAACGTGTACTCGCGCAGTTCGGCGATGAAGCCGATGGACGGTCCCGCCCCGTAGAACGCGCGCGGCGGAATCGGCTTGCCGTCCACGAGCAACCTCGGCCCGCCCGTCGTCTGCCGCACGCGCACCGAAACCGGCTTGACCTCAGAAGCTGTCGCCGTCAAGATGGTCGCGACAAGCGCGACCCTCCCGAGGGTGACGAGGAATGTTCCGCTCCGTAATCTCATTTTCGCCCTCCGTCAGCGGAAGAGAATCGTCAGGCCGACCGTCTTGTAGTTCACGACGATGGTGGAGGTGCCGTCGCCGTTGTCGACAAGCCCGAGCGTTCCGCGCCAGTTCTTGAACGGCGCGGGATTGGAAAGCACCATCTGCGGCTTCAACGCTTCCGCCTTCGTCGTCTCCAGCGTCACGAGGCCCACCGTCCACTGCACGGCGGGCGGCTCGGCCGCCGCGCCGAAGTCCACCGTCACGGGCAGCGTCGCCTGGTTGGGCGCGAGGGCGACCGGCGCCGTCGCCTCCTTCACGTTGACGAGACCGTACTTCAGGAGACCGGCGTCCGCCGGCGCGCCGTCCACCTTCAGCGCGGCGTTGTTCGTGAACGTGATCGCGAGGCCGTCGAAGGCGTTCGTCGCGAGCGGCTTGACGAAGCCGCCCATCGCGGTGAGCAGGTTCGCACCGGCCGTGGGCGTCGCGCTCTGCGCCGAACCGCCGAATGTCAGCGGGCCGCCGAGCGCAAGCGTGCCGCCGCCCTCCTTCACGAGGTTGCCGTTCACGTTGAGCGGACGCCAAATGGCGAGCATCAGCCCGTTCGTCACGTGCATCCGCCCGATGTTGCCGATGGCGATGCCGCGGTTCCAGCCGTCGGTGAACGTCACGTCGTTCAGCGGCCAGAGGTCGGAATACTGATCCAGGTAAAGCGCGTCCCACGCGAACTCGTCGCGCGCGCCGCCCAAGTTCCGCTCGTCCGAGACGAACAAGCACACGCGCTGTTCCCAGTTCGGTACGACGATTCCCAGATTGGCGTACTTCGTCGTGTTGTCAGCAGTCGACACCTTCACCTTGCCGGTGAAATTCGTGTTGCAGGCCGCAAATTCAACGAATCCTTTGTCGTTCTTGTAATTGCTCGCGTAATTGATCGTCTGAAGTTTGAAATTGCCGTTCCCAGTTACGGATGACTCGATGCGGGTGAGTCTCGCGCCTCCATACGTCTGGATGATGTTGTCGGCATACCCGGCAAGGACACGAATCTGCCCCTGCACCACGAATACGTTGCACTGAGTTCCATTCTCATCGTACCGTGCGGGAGACGTCAACACTGGTCCCCATACGTTAAAACCCGATCCGCGCAGCACGAGATTGTCGCAGCGGAACGTCCCGAGGTTTGGCACTAACAAGCCGGGGTTTGTCGACGCCATCACGAGCATTTTCCCTGGAAACTGGTAGAATGTCTGCTGTGACAAGTCTGCCACTCTCGGCAGATAGATTCCCGTTGAGCTAAAGTATGACAAATTGGCCCCCGTCTCGTCATTCTCCGGACAGGATTCGTTACTCCAGTAATAGTCCGTACCACCATCCGTATTCGTCGCGTTGATGCAGCTGCTCCGCGGCTGATCGTCTCCGACGGTCGTATGCGTCACGCAAACAACAAGCGCAAGGGTCTTGCCGCCATCCGCGTCGTCATGCCAGAGCAGCTCGGAACGCGTAAGGGCTGGCGAAGTGGACATGACGAACATGTTGGCCAGCCGTTCGGTCGACCAACCGCCGTTCTGCACGACCTCGGGCGTCAGACGAATGAGCGGGTATTCGCCTGGGGTTTCCGGTTCCACGGGGGCGGAAAAAGCAGGGGCGTTATTATTTGATATGGTTCCATGGTTCAGCATCAATCTGACAGGACTTGTTATCTCCAAGCTGTTTGTCACCGTCAGGCGCGGAGTTGTCGCGTTCACCTGAGAACCATCAAGGAACAGCTTCGTGCTTTCGCTCGTCACATTCAGTCCGCCTACCGTCAAGCCAGTGGCGGACTCCACGTACAGGCTCGCATTTGCAATCGGCAGCTCCACCGTGCCGCCGAGGCAATCCGACGTAATCCAAAAGCCAACGGAATTGCCTGCGCTGAGGCCGTTGCCAACGTACAGCGTACCGTAAAACTCCGAAAGATCACCCGTAAGTTTGACCCAGCTCGGTTGCCTCCCGCTACTCCAAGATGTCGCCAAGCAGCTTCCGGGATCTCCCTTGATCGTCAGAGCCAATGGGACAGTGATCATTTGGTCCATGCCGAAACTGATTCGCACGGGCTTGGTTCGCGTGCCGTAAACTGTCATCGTGCCGTTGAGAGTTTTCTTTTTGGCCGTATAACTGATGTACGAGCCCGGCAACATGCGCAGATCCGGGAAGGTAAATTCGTATGACGCATTCAGATACCAGATGTAGCCCGCGATGACAAGCGTATGGCCCTTGAACGTCTGGCAAGTGGGATCAACCGCCAGCTGCGCGGTCATCTCGTCATTATTGAAGGGCGTACCAAGGCACCATCCGCTCTTCACGTAGTAGTTCGTATTCGCATGGGGAGGCTGTCCGTCGCTCCAATGAGTCGCTGAAAAATACGACTGCGCGGATGTCGTGTCCGTCGTCGTCAGCGTCACGTAACCGGTCGAGGCGTCGAAGGTGTCCGGCAGGTCGCCGTATCCCCACGCGAGGCCGGCGACGCCCATCAACATCAATCCGAATCTCTTCATGTCCTATTCTCCTCGTGAATCTAGCTGATGATTTCCTTGATCCGACGCCAGCGCGCGCTCACGCCGTGTCCGGTACAGGCAAAGCAATCGGCATGCTTCTTCAGCACCGCCTTGATCGTTTCGCGGCTCACGCCCGGACACGCGAACTCGATTTGCCGGACGGTAAACTCGCCCTCTTGCGCATTCAGCACTTCAATGACGCTCGTGGACTTTTCGCCGCGCCGGGTCGTCAACTGAAGGAACCGCTGCTGAAATCCCTGGTACAATTCGTCAATCGTGAAAAGCAGGTATTCAACGTACGGCCAGATGTCGTGCTTCCCTTCATGCCAGGACGCAGACGACTTCTCCAGCGTCTCGTAGTACCTGTCTTTCGAAAGCTCGATCAGGCGCTCCATGCTGACGTAACGCCCCGCCTCGTAACCCAGGTGATACAGCATGAACAGCAGGAGAAGACGCGAGACCCGTCCATTGCCGTCGCGGAACGGATGAATGCAGAGGAAGTCAAGGTTGAACGCCGCGAGCGCGACAAGGGCCGGAATGCGCGCGTCACGCAGGATGTTTTCGTAGCCTTCAATTGCCCGTTCGAGGTATTCCCTTATCTTACTTGGCGCAATCGCACGGAAACGGACGCGTGACGTTCCGTCGGGATAAGTCTGTATGATCTCGCATTCCTTCTCGCGGATCTTCCCCGAATCCCAGATCGACGGACGTGTGAGCGCGTGCAACCGGCAGATCATCTCGACCGACAAAGGCAAATCGCCTGACGAGGTATGGATCAGTTCCAACGCCCGTCGATACCCCCGTACTTCCTCCTCGTCGCGGTCTTTCATGATCCCATTGCCGAAGACGATCGTGCCAACACGGTCTTGATCAACCTCGACGCCCTCGATCCGGTTGGATGCAACGGCACTTTCAATCATGGCATACTCGCGCAACCGACGAAGCTTGTCTGGCGACTGCCGTGTATACAATTCCTGACACCCGCGTTTTTCGGCAATGCTCTGAAGCGTCCATGTCACAACGAGAGGCATGGACTCCAACTTTGGCAGAATATCGGAAAAACTCTTCATTCTCTCAACCGCACGGACATTGTACCAAAATCTCTCCATTCACGTCAACGATAATACCTCTATTAATACCTCTATGAAGAGGTAATACCCTTATCATGTCTGGACAACGCTCGCCGTTACCGGAACAGGATGAAGGTGCGTCAGCGGAAAATGATAATGGCACCTTGGTTGACCGAAAGCCAATAGGAGGAGGACGCAGCGCGGTTGCTGGTCTTCGCGGCGGGACGCCCGGCGGCGGTAACCGTCCATTCGGCCGTGTCGGCCAAAGATCCGTAGCGGAAGAGGGGCGCGTCCTCGGACGGCGTCGGATCGCAGGCGAAGGAGAGCGCCCCCGAGAGGGTCACCGCGCCCGAAACGTCGAACAGCGCGAACATGGCGGCATCGGCCGCCGCGGTCGTACGGACAAACGCCGCGTCGGCCGCTTCCAACGACGCCAGCGGCAGCGTGGAGCCCGCGTGTTCCAGCGTCGACCCAGATTCCATTTTCAAGGCGAGGCCATCGCTGTCCGTCACGTCATGCGCGATCCCCGCGAGGCAGGCCGGCGGCGTCGCCGGGCCATCGCCCTTCCCGAGCCACTTCTTGCGGAGGTAGGCGACGATTGCCGCGTCTTCCACCGACGTCGGGAGACGGTCCATCACGATGAACTCGCCGATCTGTCCGTGCCACATGCGGTTGTTCGCCTCGCCGTTGTCGTCGCCCTGCGTCCTTCCGCCGCCAGTCGCCCGGCCGCCCAGAATCAAGACGTCGCATCGGAATGGAGAAACGCTCACCTCCGTGCCGTTCGTTGCATACAGTGTGACCGCATCCGGGTCGTCCGCCCGGTTTTCGAATGTTGACGACACGGCACGGGTCGTCTGGTGCGACGTGAAGAGGAATTCGTCACCCGTCGCATAATGGTTGAGGTTCGTGATGGTCCAGATGTAGGTTCCGGCCGGACCCAGGCGCGTGGTGTCCGTCCCGAAATACAGGGCAATGAGCGGTTGGCCCGTCGAAGTGTCGTCCCGCTCCTCCCAGTGGAAGTGCCCCTTTGTCTCGTTGTCAGGTCTTGTGTCCGAGGAACAGTAGAACGAGAACGGCGAAGCCCAATGCCCGAGCGTCGTTTCGCTGTCCGCGTCGGTGTAGTACCTCGTCCGTCTCAAGGCACCGTAGACATGGACGTTGCGCGGCAGGTTCGCCGTGTTGTTCGTCCAGCTGTAGAGCGTCAGCGCACTGTGGAAATCGAACTGCACGACGGGCAGGCCGTTGATGCCGTTTTCCACGCGCGTCGGACCGTTCGCGACGCCGAGAGACTGCACGAAGCGTCCGCCCGCCGATCCCTTGTTGGCGACAGATTCGACCTGTCCCGCGCCGTTGAAGGCAAAGGCGGACGCGTCTGTCGCGTCAAACCAGATGGCCGCGCAGCTGGGCGTGCTCCCGCTGGAGACGGCGAGCGTTCCATCCTGCACCGTGACGGCCGCGCAGTTGGTCGCCGAGCCGGCGAACGCCAGCGTCCCCGGCCCCGTCTTCACCCAGCTGCCCGTGGCGTTCGCAACATGCTGGGAGAATCCCGGCACGAGCGAGGCACGCGCCGCCCCGGGGACGGACACCTCGACGTCCTGCCCGGAAATCGCGTGGAACGAGACATCGCCCGCATCGTACCCGAACCATTTGCTGCGCAAGTAGGCGTTGACGGTGGCGATCTCGTCGTCCGTCAGCGCCCGCGTGAACACGAGGATCTCGCCGATCTTTCCGGGGAAGGCGCGCCCGCCCATCGCGTTCCCGTTTTGGTAGGACGCCGCACCGAGCGAGACGAAGTTGATGTTGAAGGCCGACGCCCCGCCCGCCGTCGTGTTGTACGTCTCGATCTTCCCTTCCCCCGAATCCATCCAGAACGCCTGATGGTTCTTCGCCGTGCCGCTGCGCCGCGTCGAGAAACAGATCGGCGTTCCCACGCCGGGCCATTTCGAGCCGAGATCCCATGTGTCGTTCAGACCATTGTTCCGAATCTGGAACGTCGTCGGACGGTCGGCATTGTTGAATCGGTAGGCAAAGCCGAGATTGGTGTCCCACAGGTCTACCGAACCGCTCTCTCCACTTGGCCCCGTCGCCATGGCGGTACACCACTTGTTGTTGCCGCCTGACCAGGAATCGAACAGAATCACCTGGAAATAGGTGATGGTCTTTGTTTGGTTGGTGTAGGTGTCGAGGCAAAGCCCGAGGGGCGTCCCCGAGCCGCTGTTGACGTTCAGCGCGGGAAGGCCGTTGATTCCGTTCACCGCATACTTCGGGTAACCGGGCCTGCCGGCTGCCGTGCTGGGGACGAACACGCCGCCCGCCGTGCCGAGGTTTGGAATGTTCGTGATGGTCGCACCGTCCGTCGCGCCCGTGATCGCCGTTGCGTCGAACCAGACGTCCGCCGTCGCGGCCAGTCCCACGTCGTTCGCCGTCACAGGACAGGGAAGAACAGCACCGTCCTCCAGCACAAGCCGCGCCGCCGGGGCCACACGCAGCTCCGCGACGTCGTGCAACCGCGCGCCCGCGCCGATCTGCAGCGTGCCGAAGTCGACGGAAATCGTTCCCGTCGCGTCCGTCCCGCCGGCGAGGACGAGCGTGCCCGGTCCCCGCTTCGAGAAACCGCGCGCGCGGCCGTCCGGTCCCTTCGGGAAGGAAAGTATATCCTTGAAGGTGAGCGTGGCGCCGGCGGGGATGAAGAACGACACGTCGCCTTCACGCGGCATGATTGCGATGACCCCCTCCTGGACGATCGTGGACTTGTCCGTCACCGTCAAATCGCCGAAAACCTTGATCGCCGCATTGGCCATCCACGCTTCGGCGCGGCCCACGCCGCCGGTAGCGACCGCAACGGATGTCTGCGTGAAGCAGCGAGATGATGCCAAGGACGTGGAGTAGATGACGTTCGAGAGGCAGATCGCGGCGTCACCGGATAGCGAGAGCGAGGGAGGGTTGGAACCTTCGTCCCTGAAGCGGACGCTCATCGGCACGACGTGCTCGGGATCGGATCCGAAGACGCCCGGGTCGGCGACCACTTTTGCCTCCCGGACGTAGAACGTGCCGTTGCGGGCGTTCTGATCCGTAAACGGGACCTTCCAGTAGAACGTACCGTAGTTCAAGAGCTCCAGCGTCGCGTTCGTCATCACCAGATCGCAGGCCACGGTCAACGACTGGTCGGAATAGGCGCCGAGGCGGCCAGTTCCCGTCACCTCGACGCGGTTGGTGAGCACGCGGTTGACGGTCCCGGAATAATCGTCGGCATTGCGCGTTCCCGTCATCACCAGCCGACCGTTCTTGGTCAGCTCAAGAGGCCCCGTGCCGATGTCGTCGCAGGTCGCGACATAGAGATATCCCTGCTCGATGTGCGTACCGCCCGTGTAGGAGTTCCCCGGCGACGTGAACGCCTGAAAGCAACCCGAACCGAATATCTCGACGCGGATGTTGCCCGAGATCGTACCGGAGAAATTGGACCGGCCTTCGGTCGTGGGGACGTTGATGACCAGCGTCGCCATGTCGTCGGAGGAGTTGACGATCGCCCCGTCGCCCACCAGCTGTTCGTTGAACACGACACGCTGCCCGGCAAGGTCGATCGTCTCCGTGATGTTCGTCGCCGCCTCGACCTTCAGGAGAGCAACAGCGAGCAACGCCGCGCCCATGACGGCAATCCCCACCGCTTTTCGTTCCCGTCTTGTCACACGTGCTTTTCCTGTTGCCATCGATTTCGCCCTTTCTCCAGTTGTTTTGCGACGCATATTATCCCCCAATCCATTCGTCATGTCAGCAGTTGACGCGCACGTCGAGGAAGGAACCGTCGGCGTTGGCGGCCGTCGCGCACTGCACGTGACCGCGGTCGAACGCGAAAAAATGCCGGTGCACGTGGCCCACGAAGACGCCCAGCAGGTTCGGCGTGGAGAACACGGCCTCGCGGAACGCGAAGGTGGTCTGCGTGTGGCCCGCCTCCGGCCACTGCGGACGGCGCTCGATCTTCCAGTGCGGGTCCACCTTCGCACCCCATTCGGGATGCGCACAGCCGGCCTCGCGCGGACCGTACCCCGGCATGTAGAGCGGGATGTGCATCATGAGCGCCACCGGCTCGCCCTTCGCCGCCTCCTGCTTCCAGAAGGCGAACTGCTCCGGCAGGATCTCGTAGAGCGAGTTGTCGATGAAGACGAACCGGATCCCCTTCACGACGCGCGACGCCATCATCGGGTCCGCCCCTTGGTAGAGCGGCGCAAGGCGCTTCTTCGTCCATTCGGCCCGCAACGCCATCTCCGTGCCGGGCAGTCCCTCGTAGTGCCAGTCGTGGTTGCCGGAGATGTACATCCAGTTGAGTCCCGACGCGTCGAGCCGCTTCCGCACGTACTCCACGCCCGCCTCGCTGGGGAAGCTCACGATGTCGCCCACGAGCGCGAGGAAGTCCACCTTCATCTTCTGCGCCTCGGCGAGGGCGTACTCGAACCCGTCCGGCGAGGCGATCGGACGCCCCGTGCGGAAGTGGAGCGCGGAGCGGTACGGTTTCGACATGCGCCCCGAATACTCCTTGAACGGCTCGCCGCGCGCGTCGTCGATCGTGAGGTGCGAGTCGCCCACCACCATGAAGCGACAGGCATCTTTGTACGACGGCATGGTGAAGCGCAGCGACTCCTTCACCGACGCGAACGAGACGCCCGCCTCGGGCGGTTTCACGTCCGCCTGCGCGTGCGACAAGGCCGCCACGGCCGCCGACGCGGCCCCGAACTTGAACATGTTCCTTCTTGTCATCTGCATGACTCGCCTCCCTTCATTTCACCACGAGCCGCCAGCTGCGGGCGGGAATCGTGCCGGACGCCGTGATGTCGGGCGTGGAGAGCGCGAACTTCTGCTCCGCGCGCGACCAGTTGCAGAGCACCGCCGCCGTGCGGCCGTCCTTCGCGCGCCACACGGAGTGGAGGATCGTCGGCAGGGACGGATGGCGCACCACGCGCGCCTTCTCGGGCTTCGTGTAGATGCCGCGGACGAACAGCTCCACCGGCTGGTGCGTGCAGTCGAGCGTGCCGGGCGCGCACATCGTGCCGTCGTAGAGGAAGTCGAGGTTCGCGTGGTAGAACTTCGCCGTGTCCACCGTGAACTTGAAGTTGCCGGCGTAGCGCGGATCGTCGAAATGGTTCATCAGCAGCTTGTGCACCATCGGCTGCATGCCCATCGCCACGCCGCGCGCGAACTCAAGCGCGTACTGGTCGGGGTAGAGCACCTCCCACGGCTTCTCGTTCGGCCAGCGGTCGCGGTCGGGCCACGTGGGGTCCCACGGCGGGATGCCGTCGATCACCGCGTAGCTGCCGTAGACGGCCATCGCGCCGTGGTACACGGCCATGAACGCGGGCACGGTCTCGGCTTCGGGCTGCGCCGGCATGCCGAAGCGCTCGCCGTTCTGCCAGAGGTTGATCGCGGAGTCCACGATGTCGAGGTACGCCTCGGGCGTATCTTCGGTGGAGATGCAGAAGCCGGGGTTGTCCGCCTTGATGTCGCGGAACAGCTTGCGGTAGCCGTCCGTGATCACCGTGCCGCCGCCGGGCGCGTGCGGATGGTCCGGGCTCCAGCAGGCGCGCACGGTGCAGCCGCCCACCTGGTCCATGTACACGCCCGGCAGCCCGCTTCCGCGCAGGTTCTTCATCAGCTCGCGCATCCGCGCGTGGAAATGCGGCGCGGAACCGCACATCACCGCCAGGGCGCTCGGCATGTACACGTTGTACTGGTGTCCTTTCTTCGTGCCGTCCTTCTCCACGATCGAGTCAAGGCAGCCTTCCGTCTCCCATGTGGGGGCCACCTGGTCCCAGCTCACGCCGTTCGTGTAGGGCTGCACGAAGATGCCCTTCGCGACAAGCCGGCGCACCGCCGCCGAGAACGTCTCCACGCCCTCGCGCGGCGGCCAGAAGAACGGATAGCCCACGTCGTAGGGAATCTTGTGCCACCAGTACCAGTCGAGCGCCACGGGGAGACCCGTCAGCTCCGCGAACCGCTCCACGGGCGGCACCACGTCCTCCACGCGCCCGCGATTCCAGAACCAGATGGCGATGTTGCGCATCTCCTTCTGCGGACGCGCGAACGCGGCCTTCGCCCACGGCTGCTCCCATGCCCAGCGGCGGTAGATATCCGCCGCAGCGAACCAGTCGCCGCGAAACGCGCGGATCGTGCCGCCGAACGGCAGCGCGCCCGCCGCGCGGTTCGCGTCCGTGAGCTGCAGCGCGTGGCGGAAGATCAGCGTCATGGTCTGCGGCGACTTGCCGTTGCGCGTGATCGACCAGTTCGGCCGGAGACGCGCGTCGCCGCGCTGGTCGAGGTACCAGGACGTCTCCGCGCCGTTCAGCGCGGCCATGAAGTGGATGCCGCCCATCGCGGCGACGGCCACGTTCGCGCCCGGCTTCACGCCTGCCCATTTCGGACGGCGGATCTGCCCGCACTTCTGGGGATAGAACACCTCCGTCTTGTCCGTGCGCGGCACGGTGAGAACGGGGAATTCAATGAGCCGCACGCCGAGGCCCGATTCATTGCCCGCGTAACGGAACTCGTATGCCCAACCGTCCTTCTCGGGCGTCGGCGTGAGTTCCGCCGTCACGGTGAAACCGTCGCCGCACAGCGGATGGCCGCGCCACACGATGCACGTCTTGCCGTCCCTCTTCTCCACCGTGCGCGTCTTCATCTGCGCCGACGATATCATCTTCTCCGCCGCGTTCGTCGCCGGCGTCGTCATGTAGAGCGTAAAGTCAATGTTGTTTAAGATTGACAATTGTGGATTGACAATTGAAGATTGAGTATTGGAGATTGCCTTCCCCTTCTTCTCGGCCCGCAGCCGCGCGAGGGCGATCTGCACGGCGCACGGCGTCTCCTTGCCCGTCCAGTCCTGCGATTCCACCCACTCCTCTGCGGCGAACAGACGCTGCGCGGCCTCCTCGTAGGAGATGCCGCCCAGCTCCACCAGGAGGCGGATGCCGCGGTCGATCAGCTTCTTGTTGGAGATCGACACCCAGCTCATCCAGTTGCCCGCCACGCGCTCCATCGCCGCCATCGTGCCGGTGGAGAGGCAGTTGAACGCGAGCTTCACCGCGAGGTGCTTCCAGATTTCCAGCGGCGAATCCGCGATGTCCATATCAATATGAATGTCGGCACCTTGGTAGGGCGCGGCCTCCGGACGCGCCGCGTCGGCGGGTCGAGGACGCCCCGCCCTACCGATGTGAAACTCCACCTGCTCGGGCCACGCCGCCGCAAGCTTTTTCGCCGCCGCCATGTACTCGGCAGGCCGGTCGCCCACGGTGAGCGTGACGGCCGCCGCGCGCGCGTAGCCCTGGATGCGCTCGGGCGCGGGCTCGTTGCCGATCATGTAGGTGATGAGGTCGGAATACTTGATGAGCGGCGGCGAGTCGATGAACCGCTGCGGCATCTTGAGGGAGCGGGCGTCCTCGGACGTGAACTCCAGGCAGCGCGGGTGGCGGCGCATCATCTCGTTCCAGCATGCGACCGTCGGGTGGAGCGGGTTCTTCACGAACGCCCACGACTGGGCGAGGTGCTTGTCGCGGCTCGAGCGGAGAGGAGGCAGCATGAACGTGGGCGAGCGCTCCGTGTTGTCCGTGAAGAGGTCGAGCATGCATTTGTCGGCGAGGTAGGTGATGCGTCCGTGCTTCTCGTAGACCCCCTTCTCGAAGTCGATCGCCTTCACGAGGCCCGCGCGTCCGCCCGGCGACTCCAGTCCCGCGAGGAGCTGCTCGAACGCGACCGTGTAGTCCTTCGCCGTCTCCTTCGCGAAGCGCGGCATCACGCGGCAGAGCGCCGCCTCGAGGGCGCAGGAGCCGAGCAGCTGCTCGGAGCTCGTGGCCTGCATGCGCGTGGAGCCCGCGAGCGACATCGAGCCGCAGTAGATGTCGATCACCGTCACCTTCGGGTTGTCGATCGCCTCGCGGCAGCGGTCGAGGTAGTTGCGCAGGAGGTCGGCGGGGTTGTTGAACACGAGGAAGCACGTCGCGCCGTGCTCCGCGGCGTACTGGAGCGTGCCGAGCACGGACGACGTCTCGCCGCCCTCGGTGATGGCGACAAACGTGTCGCCCTCGCCCACGTTCAGCGCGGCGGCCTGGCGGCGTCCACCCTCCGCGAAGTCCTCGAAGAACTCGACGCTCTTGATGAGCGCGAAGTCGCCGCCCGTCATGATGGAGGCCGACCGGTCCGCAAGCGCGCGCTCGGCTGGCGTCAACTCGGCCGCGCGGCGGTAGAAAAAGTCGCGCCACATGGATTCAAGGAGGATCGAGAGACGTCCCGTCGCGCCGCATCCCGAGAAGATGATCCGTCCCTTCGGCGCCTGGAGCGTCTTCACCATCGAATCGACGAGCTTCTCGAATTTCTCGCCCGCGAACACGTGCCGCATCGTGATGGGGATCTGCCGGTCGCCGCGCTGCAGACACTGCACGCCCGCGAGCGTGGAGCGCTTGAAGTCCTCCTCCAGCGTCGCCGTGATCGGGTTCGACTGCTCGGTGGGCAGGAATCCGAGATGGAACTGCTTCTCGTTGTCGATGAAGTCGCGCGCCTTCGCCTTCGCCGACTCCGAGCATTCGAACGCGGAAAGGATTCCCGCGGTCAAGACCGTGGCCATGGCCACGCCGATTTTCAATGCATGTTTCATCTGTGTTCTCCGATTTGAAACCAGTATATCAAAGATTTCCCCGCCCCGCCTAGCGTTTCAGGAGCGTGCCGAGACTGAAACCGACTGTCACGATGGCGAGCGTCGCAAAAACAATGGAAAGGTTGACGTGAAGCGGCCACGGGAGCGGCAGGACCTTCTGCCCGAACACCACCCACACGAGCAGCAGGAAGCCGCAGAGCGTGGCCACGAGCGCGTGCCACGGGCGCGTCCGCCGCGAGAACGCGCCGATGAGGAAGAGCCCCAGCATGCCGCCGGAGAGGACGCCCTGGAGCGTGTACCACATGCCGAGGACTGTCTTGTTGTCCTTGCCCCAGATCCACACGACCGCGAGCGCGATGCCGATGGAGACTGCCGCGAGCAACACGGTCATCGTGCGCAGGAACACCATGTTCGCGCGTTCCCCGGCGCGTTTCGGGCAGAACCGCTTCCAGTAGTCCTCCAGCAGCACCGTGGAACCGGAGTTGAGCGTGGCGGCCACGGTGGACATCGCCGCCGCGATGATGGCCGCCACGAGGAGACCCGAAACGCCCGTCGGCAACTTGTGCATGATGAACCAGGGGAAGACCTCCGCCGCCTTCGTCCCCGCCGGCACCGCGCCCGTCGCGTGGTTGTACATCCAGAGGAGCGTGCCGATGACCGTGAAGAGGAGCGTCACGGGCACGTAAAGGCAGGCCGAGCCCCAGATGGAGCGCGCCGCGGCCTTCGCGTCCTTGGCGGCCACGTACCGCTGCGTGTAGCACTGGTCCACGCCGAAGTTCTGCAGGTTGATGCAGATCGAATAGATGAACAGCACCCAGAAGGTGTTCGTGCTCCAGTCCGAAAGCGACATCGACCCAAGGGAAATCTTACCCGCCTCCCAGGCGGCCTGCGCGTTGGCCGCCAGGTCCG
>JAFRSR010000004.1 GCA_017427485.1 Kiritimatiellia bacterium | reverse complement strand
GCGGCAAAGCCGCTGTCGAGCAAGACGGGACGGAAATTGCGGACGAGCTCGCCGTCCTGCCAGATCTTCAGCCAACGGAACCGGCACCTGCCGAAGTACAGCGGCGTTCCCCCGAAGTTGGCGGCGAAGAGGTACAGGGGGTGCTCCGCGGCGACGGCGCTTGATTGGGTATGGTTCGCAGCGAGGTTGCCGTCTATCGTGACCCTCTGCGCCCCGGCCGCGAACGAAGCGTTGACATGGTACGTCTGTCCGGCCGCCACGGAAATTTTGTTGTTGTTGCTGGAAGCAAATCTCGTCGGGTCGTTCTTGTCAGGGTAGCAGACGGAATTGTAGCCATAGTAGAAGTACCCGTTGTTCTTCTGCCAGAAGAAGAACCGGCTGTCGGTGCCACCGCTTGTCCGCGACCCAAGGAACGACTCGTCGCCGCCCGACACCAGCCACGCCATCTCGAACTCGGCCGCCGTGCCGTCGCGGCCGAGGATTTCCGTGTCGATGTACTGCGTGCCGTCCGTCTCGATGTAGTCCAGGTACGAGACGGGTTTTGCGCCGCCGATGTCGACAATCGCGCCCACGTTGTCAAGCGTCGCCGGAACATGGTGGAACGGACGATAGAGCGTCTGCGTGACCTCGTCCCACAACAACCCCTTGCCGTCCTTCACGCAGGGCTTGAAGTTGCGCACGAGCGTCCCGTCCTGCCAGAGCTTCAGGCCGTAGCAACGCGCAGGAGCCTCGTAGAGCGGCTTCCCGTTGTTGTTCACGGCGAAAAGGTAGATGTTGCAGCCGGTGTCGATGGACGCCGCGCTCGTCGCATCCAATATCCGCTCGCCGTCCAGGTCAACCGTCTGCGACCCGGCGGCGTACGAGACGTCGAACGAATACCTGCGCCCGGCCGCCATAAAAATGTGGTTCGTCGACACCACCGCCTCCAAATTGGTCGCGACCGTCTCGTCAAGGTTCGTCGTCACGGTCTCCACGTAGTTCGTCACAACCCGCTCGGGATAGATTCTCTGCGTACCGTACCCCGACCAGATCTGCGTATTGGCCTCGTGTATGAGGTAGAACCGGTCACTGCCGTTCACTGCGCCGAGGTACGTCCGTTCATGCCGTGAAACCGCATCCTCCAGATAGCAGTTCTGCTCATCTGGCATGCCCCGCATCTGCGTCCAGGAGAATTCACCCGCCGCGCGCGTGCCGGCACGTCCCCGCACGCCCGTGTCGAGGTAATTGTCGCCGTTCGCCTGTAAGTACTCCGTGAAGTAATCGGGGCTGCCCGCCACCGTGGGATCGAACGGCGACGCCGTAAGCTGCGCCTGCTCTGCGTAGAAGATGCGCTTGTCCACGTCGTCGTAGAGCGCCGGGATTCCGTGCTTGCGGCAGGGGAGGAAGTCGCGCACGAGCACGCCGTCCTGCCAGATTTTCAGTCTGTAGAGCCGCGCGCTACCGTAGTTTTCCACGGTCCCACCCCGATTGTTGGCGAAGAGGTAGAGGTTGCGCCCCGTGTTGTAAGATTCGGCCTCCGTTGCCGAATAGACCGTCTCGCCGTTCACGACGAGCGTCTGGCTGCCCGCGCGCAGATCGCTCGTGATCGTGTAGCGCGTACCAAGAGAAAACTCACGGGCACCGTTTACGTTGTTCTTGAACTTGCCGTACCCCACGTTCATCTTTCTCGCGAAACTGTGGATCAGCATGAAACGGTCGTCCGCGCCGTATGTTCCGCGCACGTCCAGGAATGCGAAGTCGCCGCCGGCCGTCAGCACCAGCCATTCCATGTCCGCCTCGCAGCTCGTCCCCGAGCGGCCGATCACCTCCGTGTCCACGTAGGTGTTGCCGTGGGCCTCCACGTAGTCCACGAATTCGTCCGGCACCTCCTCGTTCGCGTCGTAGACGAGGTCCGTGCCCGTGAAGGAGTAGAAGATCGTCTGCGAGACGGAATCGTACAGGCCCACGCGCTCGTTTTTCATGCACGGGCGGAAGTCGCGCACGAGCTGGCGGACGCCGTTCGCGTCGTCCTGCCAGATCTTCATCCCGTAGCACCGCGCCTTCGCCTTGTAGTTCGGCGTTCCATCGTTGCAGGCGAACAGGTAGAGGTTCCTTCCCGTGTCAACCAGATCGCGATCAAGCCCCGAAAAACCGACACCAAGGCCGTCGATCTTGTAGGAGATTTTGCTGATGTCGTTCGTCGTCGTCGTCGTCACCGTCTCAACCACCTCGTTGGTCTCGCCGGTCTCCAAGTCCTCAACGAGGTTCGTGACGACGGTCTCCGTCGTCACGATCTCGTTCGTCACGGCGAATTCCGTCTCCACCTTGTACGTGCGCCCTATTTCCCAGTAACAATTTCGCCTCGAATCCCCTGAACCGCGAGTCGTCCAAGAGTATGTGCCGTAGCCAATCGTAATCGGCCCATTGTTGCCACTGTGGGCGAAATAGATACGGCTATGCGTATTCGGATCCTCGCGCGCATCGAGGATCGACATGTCGGCAAGCGCCGTCCATTCGATGCTCGCCTCCATCTTCGTCCCGTACCGCCCGCGCACGCCCACGTCGACGGCCTGCTCGCCCGTCGCCTCCGCATAGCGGATGAACCTGTCCGGCGTCTCCGCGCCCGCCGCCAGGCAGGCCGCGAACACGCCGCCCAGAATACACAATCTGCTCGTTTTCATCGTCTACTCCTCTTGAATGTCAAACCGTCATGCCGCCATACCTTTTCCAAGGTTGGCGATATGATACCATAATTCCCCCTCGTTCCGCAAGCAGGCCGCGCGACAGACGGCGGTCACGGGGCGGCCGCCCTGCCGGCGCGGACCGCCTTCACGTCGAGGAGCTGCTGCGGCACGTCCGTGTAGAGGCGGTCGACGCCCATGTCGAGGAAGCGCTTCATCGCGGCGGGGTCGTTCACCGTCCACGCGCCCACCTGGAACCCGGCCGCGTGCAGCTTCCGCACGACCTCGGGCGTCACCCACTTGGCGTTCGGCACGATCGTCTCGAACCCGTGCCTCTTCGCGAAGGAGATGTCCTTCTCCAGATCGCATTTGCCGCGGTCCCAGAACACGGGGATCGTGGGGTCGAGCTCCTTCACGCGGCTCATCCACGCCGGGTTGCCATCGTTGAACCCCACCCACGCCTCGGCGTGCTTCGCGCGCACGAGCGCCATCACGGCGTCCACGCAGTCGCACTTGGGCTGGATGGAGAGACGCGCCTTCCGCTGCGCGAGGATGAGGTCGAGGGCCTCGTCCAGGCGGCAGATGCGCAGTTTCGGGCACTGTTCGAGCGTGAGCTTGTTGCGCGCGCGGAACGTCGCGGCCATGTCAAGTTCCGCGAGCTCGGCGTATGTGTGGTCCTTGATGACGAGGTTGCGGTCCTTGCCGCAGTACTCTCCGGTCGTGTGGTTGTGCGCGATCACGAGCTGCTTGTCGGACGTGAAGTGCACGTCCGTCTCGATCCAGTCCGCGCCCACGTCGTTGGCGGCGGAGAACGCCTCCAGCGAGTTCTGGGGATGGCGCACGGAGTCGCCGCGGTGCGCGGTGACGCCGTTCTCGGCCGTCGGCGCCGGCTCGAAGAAGACGACGCCGATCTGCCACGCCGCGAACGAGGGCAGTGCCACCTTCCACTCGCCCGGACGCCCCGTCGGCTCACACGCGAGCTTCGCCGGCGCGGCGCGCGGCACCACGAGCTCCGCATACGGAAGGATCGGATTGCGCACGCGCAGCGTGAGCGCGTCCGTCTCGCCGATCGAGCAGTTGAGCAGCGTCACGCACGCGAGGCGTCCCGCGGCGTCCACGCGCGGGAGGATGCGCACGGGGCGGCACTCCTCGAGCCGGACGGGGAACTTGCCCTCCGTCACGCGGTCGATCTCGTCGAGGAACGCCGCGCGCTCGGCCGCGCGCAGGTAGCCGGGCGTGGGCCCCTTCATGAGCGCGGCCGGCACCTCCACCGTGCGGCCCTTCGCGCGCGCGAAGTCGTCCTTCGTCATCTCCGCGCGCGACTTCTCCGTCAGGTACCAGAGCGGATACCCCGCCTCCGCCACCGTCACGGGGATGCCCGCGAACGCGAGCGGCATGTCCACGGGGTCGCGCAGGTCGAACCCGGCCACCTCGGCCGCGGCCGACCCCACGTAGCGCGAGATGCCCGCGAGGCGCGTGCGGCGCACGACGTTCGCGAGACGCTCCCAGCAGGGACGCGCCGCGGCGACCGCGCGCGCGCCCCGGCGGGATTCGTCCAGCGGCTCGGGCTTCTCGCCCACGTACCAGTAGAGCGACACGGAGTCCGCCCCGCTCGCGAGCGCGAGCGTGCCTTCCGTGATGATCGCCCCCGGCGACTTCTGCAGGATGCGGCGCGGATAAGTCTCCTGCTCGTAGCACACGTTCCGCACGAACCCGTAGTCCCGGCAGCGCTCCGCCTCGCGCGCCACGCTCAGCGCCTTCGCCACCATGTCGCGCGGATGCGCCTCCGCGTAGTACCCCGCGCCCGGACGGATCCCCACGGCGCGCCCTTCCGAACCCGACAGCGCGACCAGGAGCGCGCGGTTGTCGCGTCCCGTGTAGATCGTGTCCGACCACACCGCCTGGTAGGCCATGCGGCAGTTTGGATCGGCGTCGGCAGCACCGTCCCGCGCCGCCGCCGCGTAGAGGGCGAGCGACTCCTGGTTGAACGCCAGCCACGCGGCGCGCACCGGCTCGCGCACGGCCTTGCCGTTCAGCTTCGCGACGAGCGCCGCACGCGTCCAGCCGCCGCCCGTCTTCGCGTTGAACGCGGCAAGGCACCGGTCGCAGAAACAGCCCTGCGGCTTCGAGACGCCCATGCGCAGGTCGTCGTCGAGCCAGAAGCTCGCGGGATGCAGCGCCGCGACCACCGCGTGGGCGAAAGCGCGCTCGTAGGCGAGGACGTCCGGCGAACGTGGACACAGCACGCCCTTGATCCGCTTGCCGTCCACCCCCACCTGCCAGGCGTCGTCCGAGAACGTGTAGTTGCCCGGCACGGCGCCGCCGTCATGGGCGGGACCGTGTCCGAGGGTGCGTCCCTGCTGGTACGCGAGCAGCACGCCGTTCGACTCGCAGGCGGCGCGATACGGGGCGAGCGCGGCGCAGTCCGCCGCCACGCCCTCGACCGTCCTGATCCCGCCGGCGGACAGCCAGATCTCGTCGCACGAGCCGAGGAACTCGCCGTGTACGGCCATCAGGCGCTCGAAGTGGGGCAGGTCGCCGTTGATCGCCCCCGTGTACCGCACGACCACGAGCGGCCATGCCGCCTGTGCAGACAAAGCCAAAACCGATGCCAAGACCAGAACAGCAGCTCTTTTCATCCTAAAACCTTCCTTTGCGATCTTTGCGGCGAGAAAAACTTTGCCCGAGTTCATGCCATCACGTACCAGAGGATGCAGAAGAAATGGCAGATCGTGGCGGCCAGAACGAAAAGGTGCCAGATCGGATGGCCGTAGGGAAGGCCCCGCCACAGGTAGAACACGCACCCAACCGTGTAAAGTCCGCCGCCGAGGGCCAGCCACATCGTGCCGAGGCCGCTCAGCGTCCGAACGAGCGGTCCGATCGCGATCAACGCCATCCAGCCCATCACGATGTACGCGGCCGTGGAGACGTAGCGGAAGCGTCCCGTCGTAAGAATCTTGAAGAACACGCCCGCCAGCATCGCGCCCCATTCAATGCCGAACACGGTCCACGCAAGGCCGGGATGCTCCGGACGCAGCGTCACGAGACAGAACGGCGTGTAGCTACCGGCGATGAGGAAGTAGATCGCCATGTGGTCCATCACGTGCAGCACCTGCTTGGCGCGGGGATTGCTCACGGCATGGTAAGACGAGGAAATGGCATACAGGAGAATCATGCACGTACCGAAAATGCAGGCCGACACGATCTTCCAGCCGAGATCGACGCCCGAATGGACGGCCTGCCAGATCAACAAAGCAATCATGGCCGCACCGAGGTGCGACCCGATTACGTGGATGACCGTGTTGGCGATTTCCTCGCCGGGCGTCTGTGGCGTGCCGGCTGTCGTCATGGAATCACCAGATTCCCTTTACTTCTTATCGGGCTTCGCCGCCGGAGCGGGCGTGGCCGGTTTTGCATCGGCGGGTTTCGCCGGAGCCGCCGCAGGCGCAGGCGTAGCGGGCTTTGCCGCAGGAGCGGGCGTGGCCGGTTTTGCATCGGCGGTTTTCGCCGGGGCCGCCGCAGGCGCAGGCGTAGCGGGCTTTGCCGCAGGAGCGGGCGTGGCCGGTTTTGCATCGGCGGGTTTCGCCGGAGCCGCGGCCGCAGGCGTAGCAGGCTTCGCCGCCGGAGCGGGCGTGGCCGGTTTTGCATCGGCGGGTTTCGCCGGAGCCGGAGCCACAGGCTTGGTTTCTGCGGGAAGAGGAAGCGTTTCGTCCACGGCCGGAAGCGGCGCTTCGACGCCCTGGCCGGCGGGCACCTGCTGCTGCACGGGAGCCGGCTGTTGCTCGGAGAGATCGCCCATGACGGACTTGGAGTTGCCCACGGACGTCAACCGGGCCAGGAGCAGCGTGTTGACGAGGAAGATCGAGCCCAGCCAGATCGTCACCTTGATGAGCACGTTGCTGGCGTCCGCGCCGAACACGGCTTCGCTCATGCCGCCGCCGATGGCGCCGCCGAGACCGCCCTCTTTCGGCTTCTGGAGCATCACGGCGAGCGCGAGCAGAAGGCACACGATGACTTCGACGACATACAGGAGACCAATGATGAACGACATTTCTTTTACCTTTCAATCAGACAGTTTCGTTTCCGGCGGAATCGACGAACGACAGCTTCAGCGTGTCGAAGTCGATCTTCCGGTAATAGCAGTTGCGCGGCGCGCCCGCCGCGTTCTTGGTGTGGCAGATGCCGCCGCGGCACGGACGCACCACGTAGAGGAGCGAGTTCTGCTCGCAGTTGACGTACGCCTCCAGGAGGTCGAACGTCTCGCCGCTCGTCTCGCCCTTGAACCAGAGCTTGTTGCGGCTCGTCGACCACAGCACGAGCTTGCGCTTCGCGAAGGACTCCTTCATCGCGAACTCGTTCGTGTAGGCGACGAGGATGACTTCCTTCGTATCCGCGTTCTGCACGGCCACGGGGATCACGCCCGGGTCGCACGACGACGCGCCGGAGGCGCGGGTGGCCGCAACCTGGCCGCCCACCTTCTCCAGTTTCGTGAAATCAAGCCGCAGCTCGTCTGTTTCTTCCAATTTATCCATGGGAGCGAATAGTATACCACAACTTCCCGCAGGATGGAATACCCTATTTGACGGGATTCAGTGGAAATGTTGCCAATGTGGAAATGTTGCCAATGTTGCCAATGCCCAATTGGAAATTGGCAACACTACTCAACGGTGATCTGCCAGTTGCCGACCTTCTTCACGTATGCCGAGCCGTAGCCCTTGCCGTCCAGCACCACGCCGCTCACCTTGACGGTCACGGACTTCACTCGCCGCCCGTTGTCCACGTAGACCTTGAACGAGCCGCCGAACGTCCCGTCCTTCGCCTTGTACTTCAGCTTCAGCTTCGCCGGGGCACCGCCCGGGAACGAGAGATCCTCGCGGAAGCCCGGGAACGCCGCCGCCACGGCCGCCTGATCGACGCGGAGCGTCGCCCCCGCCGCAAACCCGCCGCCCACCGGCGCGACCTGCGCCGACGCGCCGTCCGGGAGGCTCTCGCACGACACCGTCCCGTTCTCGCCGAACCACAGCAGGCAGGCCACGGACGCCTTCTTCTTCGTCCAGCTCACGGCCACCGCGCAATCCCTCTCGCCCACGAGCAGACGCGAGCCCATGTTCACGTGCAGCCGGAGGCCGCTGACGAGCAGATGCGTGCTGGTCAATACCCGCGTGCCGTCCGCGAGCGTGCCCCTCACGGTCACGCGCCCCTTCTTCTTCACCGCCACGGTGAGCGTGTGGTAGGGCGCGCGCCCCGCGCGCGCCGTCTTCCACGCCACCACGTACTTGCCCCTACAGCGTTCCAGCGCCTGCGCGGCCTGCGACTTCGAGTCGGCGTCCCGCGCCGCGAACAGGTCGCGCGAGCCGTCGACGAGGTACGGGCCGAACGCGCCGGAGAGCGAGGAACGGCCAAGTGCGATGTCAAGCGTCCGGCCGCCCGCCGTCGCGCGGAACGTGCCGTCGACCGTCCGGCCCTTCACCTTGATTGCCTTCTTCCCCGTGAGCCGAATCGTCACCGTGAGGCGCGAGGCGCCGGTCTTCTTGTTTGGCTTGCCCGCCTTCACGGCGATCATGCCCGTCACCGCGTCGTTCGCGTTGGTGTCGATGAGGTAGCCGTTGTACGTCGCCGCGCGGTCGAGCTGGAACGGCGCGTCCGTGGGCCACAATACGCGCCTCTCCGCCGGCGGCTCGGGCTCGGGCTGCGGCTCGGGCTCGGGCTCGGCGATGTCGAAGCGGGCCGTGGCCGTTCCCGCGTAGTTGCCCTTGAAGGTCACCGTCACCGTCGCCGTGCCCGGCTCCACGTTGTCCGAGTAGGCGATGTCGTAGTCGACGCCTGCGGCGAGCTGACGCCCGCCGCACAGGACGGACACGGCAGGCTCCTTCGCCGCGCCGTCGCCGACGTAGCCCCCCTCCGGCAGCTCCAGGATCACCTCCGCCTCGACATCCGTCACCGTGCGCGGCGCGATCTTCACCGTCGCCGAGTTGGTGACGGTCTCGTAGTTCGGCGCGCTCGCCTCCACCCACACCGTCACGTTGGTCACATCGGTGAAGGTTGGCGGCGTATCGCCAAATGGTAGGGCGAGCCCTCCGGGCGAGCCGCCCTCCCCAACCGCATACCGCAGCACCAGCCCCGCGATCGCGTTCGTCTCGATCCCGATCCCGTGCCCTTCGCCGTCGTACACGCCCTCGTAGTCCGCGAGCGCGATGTCGCCCGCCGCGAACGTGGCGCGCGCGATGGTGAACGGCACCTCGAACGAGAGCCCGTCGTAGTCCTCCGTGCCCTCGATCGTGAACGTGGCCGTGTAGTCGCCCGCGTCGCCCGGCTCCGCCGAGTACGTCACCGTGGCCGTGCCGAACGCCGCGCCGCCCATGTCCGGCACGCCTGCCGTCTCGCCGTAAGTCCAGCCTGCGAGCGAAGGATCGGCCGTCCACGCGTTCGTCGCCTTCGTCACCGTCAAGGTGCCGTTCGAGGTCGTGATCTCGTAGTTCCACGCGCTCGTGCCATCGTTGAGCGCGTAGGTGAAAAAGTTCTCGCTCGAGCCAAAGTGCGTCTGCGAGCCGGTCACCTCAAAGGTGGCGCCTTCGCCCGGCGCGAAGCCGGCGGCGCCGACGAGAACGTCGGCGCACGTGACGGGCGTGCCGTCGTACACCTTCTCCGCGCTTCCGCTCGTGAGCGTCACCGTGCGCGGCGCGATCGTCACCGTGGCGTTGGTGGTGAAGGCGAAGTACCCCGGCGCGCTCGCCTCCACCCACACCGTCACGTTGGTCACATCGGTGAAGGTCGGCGGCGCATCGCCCCAATCCGGTAGGGCGGGCACCCCGTGCCCGCCGCTCGGTGGGGCGAGCCCTCCGGGCGAGACGCTCTCCCCAACCGCATACCGCAGCTCCAGCCCCGCGATCGCGTTGGTAGCGATCCCGATGCCGTGCCCTTCGCCGTCGTACGTGCCCGCGTACCCCGTCAGCTTAAACTCATCCGCCGTGAAGTCTTTCCCGACCCGGATCGCCGCGCTCGAAGCGCCCGCGCAGACGGTGCCGGCTCGCTCCGCCCCGGCTTCCGCCTCGGGGCTGCGCTCGCCTTCCAGATCGTTTGACAGGGTTCTGACGAGGCGGAAGCCGACGAAGTTGCTCTCGTACGACGGGCCGCGGTTGTACCGGTAGGACGAGGTGCAGCTGTCCGCATAGCTGCTCCAGCCGCCGCCGCGTAGCACCCGATTCGACCCCGAGGAAGAATACCGGTCGAGGCACCACTCCCACACGTTGCCGTGGAAGTCGTAGAGGCCCCAGGCGTTCGGCGCGTAGGAGCCGACCGCCGCCGTGCAGTGGTCCGCCGCGCAGCCCCGATCCGGAATGCCATCGACATACCCGCCGTTGTACAGGTAGCGCGCGACCTCGTCCAGGTTCGCGTCAGAGTTCGCGCCCGTCCTGTTCTTGCCGTTGTTGTAGTCGGTCGTCGTCCCCGCGCGGCAGGCGAACTCACACTGCGCCTCGGTCGGGAGGTCGAGGGCGTCGAGGTCTGTTTTTTGGCGCAAGACTCCTAAGAAGGACTCGGGATCAACACCCTGGACATTCGGCCAGTTGTAGGTATCCGCATCCCCTCGGATCATGTTCCAGGAGACCTTCTCCACCGGGCGCGAGGCGTAGCAGGTTTCGTTCGTGAAGTAGCTCGGACGCCCGCCCGTCACGAGCTCCCACTGCCGCTGCGTGGTCTCGAACACGGCGCAGTAGAACGGCCGCTCGCCGTCCGCCTCAGGCCCGATAAGGCGCATCACGAGGTTCGTGGTCTTGTAGGCGTCGGCGTTGAAGGTGACGCCGGGGACGTCGGGGACGTTGGAGACTTTGGGGACGTTGGAGACGTAGGTGACGGGGTAGTGCGCGGCGTCTTTGCCGCCGGAGAGGTCGATCACGCACCAGTCGGGCATCCTGAGGTACGCCACCGTGAAGGTGACGTTGGTGGAGACGAAGTCGATCCCCTGGGCCTTGAAGTCCCACGTCACCGCGTGCCCGTTGCCCGCCGCACCGGTGTCGCCCGAGAGCGCGGACGCCACCGACACGTAGTTCGAGCCGGTCACGTTGTCCGTCGCCACGATGGAGAGGTACGGCCGGTTCCAGTCGGGGCACGCGGCCGCCGGGGAGTTCACGACGTTGAAGGAGATGCTGACCCTTCCGTCCCACGGCTCGCTCGGCGTGGCGACGACGTCCGTGATCTCCGGCGGTTCCGCCTTGCCCGTCACGACGAACTTCGCGGTCTCCACCTTCCCCGCGACGCCGTTCGTGTAGGTGACGTGCGTGAGCTCGTACGTGCCGTTGTACGGGACGCTCCACGCCCGCTCGCCCTCGCCCGCCAGGTTCTCGGCGATCGCCACGCCGTCCTGCGCGATCGTCACCGTCGCGTCCAGACCGCCGTCCCACAGGGACGAGAATGTGAGCGTCTCGTCGCCAAGGGAATTGCGAGGCTCCTCGCGCGTATCCAGGAAGTACGCCCGCGAAACACCAGAAGTGACGACAGTCGTGGCATGTGCCGTGTAGTTGTCCCAGCCCGGCATGTCCTCGAGCGTCAGGCAGTAGTCGTCGTTCATCACGGTGTTCCAGCTATCGACCGTGTTGTCGTTCGCCCAGCCCTCCATCGCGTAGTCGCCATACCACGGCATGAACCAGCTCCAGTGGGCACCGTCCGCCTCCATCTCGGCGGGATAGGGGACGGAGCCATTTTCGCTGAGCGCCACGATCTTCCGTCCGCCGAACAGGTCCCGGACGGCCGTGAAGACATCGATGAGGCTGGCGTGGTCGCTCCTCCGCGGGTAGTAGTAGAAGTCGCGGCCAACGACGTCCACGCAGTCGTCGCCCGGATACCAGGCGAGCGCGTCCTCCCACTCTTCGGTGGTCCACACCCAGACCAGGTTGCGAAGTCCCTTCTGGTTCACGAACACGTCGAACATCAGCCGGTACAGCGCCACGCAGGGCTTCGGGCCGTCGGTCCCCCACCAGAACATCCGGCTGGATGCATCGTGGAGCGGGCGCCAGAGCACGGCCACGCCCGCCTCCTGCAGCTGCAGGAGCGCGTCCGCTACGGTCTCCAGATCGCGGACGATCGCCTGGTATTCGGCGCTTTCCGTCTTCCACTGCCCGGTGGTCTCGTCGTAGGCTTTCCCGATGCCGAATTCGGTATATGGCGTGTTGCCGCTCTCTTCCGTGTAGAACGCCTCGACATCCTGCATGGGGTCCTTCCAGTGCCAGCAGAAGGCGGGTATTCCGCCCGCGTTCCAGACGGTCTTGGCCAGCGCGAGCGAGGCCGCCGTGTAGCCTTGGTTCCACCCTTCATTGGCGTCCTTGCCGGTCGTGTGCAGAAAGTCGAGGCCAACGACGACGACGTTTTTGCCGCTGGCGTCGTGGACGTACTTGAGCTCCGTCTGCGTCTCGTAGCCATGCGGGGTGTACTGCCCGTTGTTTTCGAAGGGGCGTTCGGTCATCACGCCGCTGATGACCTTCCGGCCGTAGTTCTCGCGCAGGAAGGAGTAGAGCTTCCGGGCGCTTTCGGTCGGATCAGGCGTAACGGGCGTCGGCGAGATGAGCTGATCTGTCCGCACAAGCTCCACGGTCGCAACGACTGCGGCGGCGACATTCGTCGCGCCGTCGGCGGCGGCGTCCCATGTGGCGCGATGCGGACCGGGCTCGGCCGAGGGCGTCACGCCGTCGAGGAAGTTCGTCGCGACCCAGTGCCGGCCCGCGCCGCCCTGCTCCGCGAAGGATATCCGCGCCGTTAGGCCTTCCGTGTAGCCGCCGACTTCGTAGTCCACATCCACAAGCCCGTTCCACGGCCAGCGCTGCCGCGCGACGACGTTCGAAACCGATGGCAGCACCGTCGTGCCGCATGGTGCGCAGAGGCCTTTCGCGAACGTGTGCGGCTCCGTGACGCCGTTCAACGCGCCGCAGAACGCGCAGCAGACCGAATGGGAGTCGCCGTTGTCGACGCCCGCCGTGAAGGCGTGCGGGGCGCAGACCTCGAGCTTCACCCATTCTCTGCGGCAGGCGGCCATGCGGTCCGTCGCCGCGACCGGGTCTCCGCCTTCGGCGGCGTACACCTTCATGCCGGGGAAAAAGAGGTCGCCGCTGACGCTGCTGCCGGCGCCGCGTCCGATGGCGCCATGTCCGGCGGCGACGACCGTGCCGCCGTTGACCGCGACCGTCCCGCCGGTGCCGTGCCATGCCCCGCCGATGCCAGCGGCGCGATCGCCGCCCGTCGCCGTTACAACGCCGCCGTTGACGGTCACCGTCCCGCCGGTGCCGCTATATCCCCCGCCGATGCCGGCGGCCTGTTTGCCGCCTTGCGCCGTCACTTCGCCGCCGTTGACCGTCACCGTCCCGCCGGAGCCGTACTCTCCCCCGCCGATGCCGGCGGCACACAGGCTGCCCTGCGCCGTCAGCCTGCCCATGCCCGCGCCGTCGGACTGCGCCCAGACCGTGAGGCTGTTGGTCGTGGTTCCGTCCACGCCCACGTTGACGCCCGCGTTGGCCGTCAGCGACGCGCCGTCGCAGAGGATGAGGTTCACATCGCCGGAGACGGTGATGCGCGTGTCGTTCGTGATGTCGCCGGTCACCACGTACCAGCCACTTTCAAGCGTGGCCTGGCCGGTGTAGAAGGTGTAGCTCAAGCAGAGGTTGGTCGTGCAGGTCGTCGGGTCCCAGTATGGGACGGGGGGATTCTTCTTGCCCGTCACGACGAACTTCGCGGTCTCCACCTTCCCCGCGACGCCGTTCGTGTAGGTGACGTGCGTGAGCTCGTACGTGCCGTTGTACGGGACGCTCCACGCCCGCTCGCCCTCGCCCGCCAGGTTCTTGGCGATCGCCACGCCGTCCTGCGCGATCGTCACCGTCGCGTCCGCGCCGCCGTCCCACAGGGACGAGAAAAGGAGCGTCTCGTCGCCCCCGCTTGCGCGGGGGCCGGTGCGCAAGTCGAGCACCATCTTCGCGGAATCACCCGCATGCGCGACCCCGGCGACCACCATCAGGGCCGTCGCGACCATTGCCTTTGCCACTCTCATCCTGCCACCTCCTGAAGAATTAAAGAATTGAAGAATTGGATGCGCTCGCTTCGCTCGCTATTCGGTGAACCCTTGCACGGGACGAACGGACAGCCCGAAGTAGCGGTAGTCGTTGGAGTACGTGTCGTGGTAGTCCGAGAAGATGAAGCCGAGGAGCCACACGTCGTAGCTGAAGTCGTCCGAGTACGGAACGGACGACCAGTAGTAGCCGTCCGAACCGGCACTGTAGAGCGAAGTCCCGTCGCCGTAGCCGGCGCAGGGGAGGAAGATGCTGGCGGAGGCGTAGTCACCCCGGCCCGTGACGGTCCACCCTTTGACGCCGTCGTTCCGCTCCGTCCAGATCCAGTTGCACTTGTTGACGAGATCGGACAGTTCCTGATTCGTTGGCATCCGCCAAGCGCCGCCCCAGTGCGCCTGCGCCGCGTCATGCGCCGGCGCGAGGACGCCGCCGTCCGTCAACCAACCGCCCTCTTTCAATTGCGACTCGCTTTTTTCGTATGTGGGGCAATTCGACGACTCGAAAGAAAAACTGAACGCCGTCCCCGACGGGCGATATCCCGTCGTGTCGCCCCACCAGAAGTAGAGGCCGTAGTCCTCGGGCTTCTCCGCGCCGACGTTCGTCATGGCCCAGTACGGCCCGCCCTCCCAGAGCTGGGCCCTGGCGTGTCCGCTGACGACCGTCACGCGCACCACGACGTTGCTGTAGAGTTCCGGGCCGAGGTCCGCCCTGGCGTCCCAGATCAGGCGGTAGTTGCCGTTGGTGGGCACACACCAGACGAAAGACTTCTTCCCGTCTTTCGCGACCCAGAAGTTCGTGGCGTTGTGGACGCTCGAATCGGGCATCACCGCCGCCACGGCGAAGTCGAGCCCGTAGTCCGTCCCGTTGATCCCGGACACCGTGCAGGTGATGTCCACGAGGCCGTTCCACGGCCACCGCTGCCGGGCCTTCACGTCGTTCACTTCAGCCGCCCACAGCGGCGTTGCGGCGGCCATCGCCGCCATCAGAATCAACTCTGCCATTCGTCTCATGTTGGCGTTCCTCCATTCCCCCTCGGGGGGCAACGGCGCAAGTTTACCACAAATCCGCGCATGGCGCAATGGCGGCCGCCGTTGGAGGTTCCCCAATTTTTTCGTGGCTGGCGAGACGACCCCGCTCCGAGCGCGACTTTCATCACGCCGCTTCCGGATTACGGGGCAAAAAGTGTCGCCTCACCTGAATGATCTTCGCTATAATAGCGAAGTCCTTACACAAACAAGAGAGGCGACGCCATGTATGATACCACAATCGCGACGAAACTGCTAGGGCAGCTCAAGGCATTTTTGGGGAGGATTTCTCCCCATTTCAGCAAGCCTATAGCCCGTTTCATAGGCGACATGATGTACGGCATCATGAAGGAGAAGGACGTGAAGCTCTCATCCATCGTCCGCGCGCTCAAGGAGGAAACCACCCCGAAAAAGGTCGAGGACAGGCTCAG
>JAFRSR010000265.1 GCA_017427485.1 Kiritimatiellia bacterium | reverse complement strand
CTCCAGCAAAAGGACGGCAGCTGGGTGAACGACAACAACCGCTTCTGGGAGAACGACCCCGTGCTGGTGACATCATTCGCGATCCTGACGCTCTCCCTTTGCAAGTAGGTGGGGCGAGGCGTCCCGCCGAGCCGCCGTCCCCCAGATGGCCGCGACGGGGCGCGGCCCTCCCGTGGTGGGGCGAGCCCTCTGGGCGAGCCGACGCCGCCCGCGACCGCCGCGCATCCACATCCCCACCCCGCGCAAAACTTCAATTCCCGAAATCCCCGCTTGTTTTGGGCGGGGGAATGGGGTATACTATTTTCGTCTAGCCTCTCAAAGGCGAGATAGCAGATTACACGCGCTGCGGTAGGGGCACGCGTCCCGCGTGACCGCAATCGCAGCGTTTTGCGAGGTGTCAATGAAGAGTTTAGGAGATTTGCCATGCCTTATGCAGCAGTAAAAGACAAAGTGGACGAAATATCCCCGCAGTATCGCGAGGAGTTGCTGGCTTTTTTGGATTTCCTGATCTTTAGGCAAAAACAGGCAACGACTTCGGAGGGTACAGTGTCATCTCATGTTACTGCAGATGCTCCACGACGCCATGCCGGGGGAATTACAGGCGAGTTCTACATGGCGCCAGATTTCGATGAACCGCTAGAATGTTTCAAGGAGTACATGTGATGTACTTGCTCGACACGCATGCAATGCTTTGGTATCTGCGTGATTCGCCTGAACTTTCCGCATCGGCACATGCCCTGATAGACAATGCGGAATATGTTGCGGTCAGTATCGCCTCCTTCTGGGAAATCGCCATCAAGCAGTGCATCGGCAAGATGACAATTATCACGCGGGATAGGATAATCCCGCAATACCCTGTACCGACGATCTGGTAGTTTTGTCCGGCCACGCAACGGGTTTTACGGGAGACGATTCCGGAAGGGCGCACGTGACCGCCGCGCATCCACATTCTCACCGCGCGCAAAACTTCAATTTTCAAGCTCCCCGCTTGTTTTGAGTGGGGGAATGTGGTATCATTTACCACGCATGAAACCTCAAACAAGGCAGATTCAGCATGGCGAGGAGGCTGTGCAAAGCCAGGTAGGGCGAGGCGTCCCGCCGAGCCGGGTGGGGCGCCGTAGCGGCTCGCCGAGGACGGCTCGCCCCACCTGCAGGGGGGAGCTATCTGGTGGGGCGAACCCTCCGGGTGAGCCGCAAAGAGAACGAACCAATTTGAAAGGAAAAGGATTTGCCGAATAGCGCGCGAACTGCGTGCGTATCCGATCCATTTGGAGGTAGTTGGTAGTTGGTTGGCGGATTTGTGGTATACTATGTGCGCCATGCGTAAAACGACTTTGCAGTACCGCGTGCCGTATGCGGACACCGACCAGATGGGCGTTGTCTACTACGGCAACTACCTCACCATCTTCGAGCGCGCGCGCAACGAGCTGATGCGCGCCTGCGGCTACACCTACAAGCAGTGCGAGGCGGAAGGGTGGATGCTCCCCGTCACCCACGCGGAGGTGAACTACCACCGCCCCGCCCGCTACGACGACCTGCTGGAGGTCACGGCCTGGTGCAGCAGCCACAAGGGCGTCCGGCTGGAGATTGCCTGCGAGGTGCGCGTGAACGGCGAACTGCTCGTGGACGGCTTCACGCGCCACTGCTTCGTCTCCACGACCACTTTCCGCCCCATCCCCCCGCCCGAGAAGTTCATTGCAATCCTTGATGCACCTGCTACGCCATAACCCACGAAAGGAAATGAATTGATGAAAAGAGGGTCATTCGGATTGGTGGTGGCGGTCGGACTGCTTGCACATGCTGGGTTCGCCGACGGAACGATCAAGGACGCGTGCGGGATTGCGCCTGACGCGTTCAAGACATGGCGTGAAACGTCCTTGGCCCGGCGGAGCGGCTGGTATGCGAAGGCGGAGAAGTCGGTCCCGAAGCTTTACAGCCGGGAGGTCAAGCCCGTCGGGCTCGTCAAGGTCCAGACGGACGCCGCCGCCTTTCAGGGATGGCGCGCGCTTCCTGCCGGCGAGCTTGCCACGGCGTGGGGGCGGCCGCTCAATCCCGGCGATTCGCTGACGCTCGATTTCGGGGAGCACCTCGTCGGGTATCTGTCGTTCTCGCTCGTCGACACGAAGCGCGTGATCGACGCCCCGGTGCGCCTCAAGTTCACGTTCGCCGAGGTGCCGTTGGAGCTGGGCGAGGACGCCCGCAAGATCGAGAAACTGCCCACGCTCTCCCGCTCGTGGCTCCAGCACGAGGTGGTGACGGTCGACGTCGTGCCGTCCGAGGTGCGCCTTCCGCGCCGCTACGCGTTCCGCTACGTGAAGATCGAGGTCGTGGCGAGCCCGGGCGGCGGGCGCTTCGGCATCGGCGGCGTATCCGCGACGGCGGTGACGTCGGCGGACGCGTCCGCGCTCCGTCCCTGGACCGCGCCTTCGGCGTCGCTCGCGAAGATCGACATGGTTGCCCGACGCACGCTCCGCGACTGCATGCAGACCGTGTTCGAGGACGGCCCGAAGCGCGACCGGCGTCTGTGGCTGGGCGACTTGCGTCTGGAGGCGCTTGCGAACTACGAGACATACGGTAACTTCGAGATCGTGAAGCACTCGCTCTACGTGCTGGCCGGGACGGCCGACGACGACGCGCGCATCTCCAGCGACGCGTACGAGCGCCCGCGCATCCACCGGGGCGAATGCACGATCCTCGACTACACCGCGCTCTACGCGGCAACGGTGCTGGAGTACCTGGAGGCGAGCGGGGACCGCGAGACGGCGGAAGACCTGTGGCCGCTCTGCGTGCGGCAGCTCGATTTCATCCTGGACACGATCGGCGCGGACGGCGTGTTCCGCGACAACGGCAAGTGGTGGTGCTTCATCGACTGGCAGAGCAAGCTGAACCGCCAGACGCCCGAGCAGGGCGCGCTCGCCTACGGTTTCCGTCAGACGCTCCGGCTGGCAAGGGCCCTCGGGCGCACGCGCGACGTGGCGTTTCTTGAGGATGTCCTCGCCCGCATGGAGAAGGGCGCGGAAGAGCGTCTCTGGAACGAGGAGCGCGGCGTCTACGTGTGCGAGAAGGACGGCCAGGCCTCGTGGATGGGGCAGGCGTGGATGGTCATCGGTGGCCTCGCGAAGGGCGCGCGCGCGAAACGCTGCCTGCAGGCGGTCACGGCCGATGCCGCGGCGGTCGGTCCCGTGACGCCCTACGCGAACCACTACTTCACCGAGGCGCTGTATACGGCGGGCTTGCGTCGCGAGGCCGAGAAGCATCTCATCGGCTACTGGGGCGGCATGGCGGAGCTGGGGGCCGACACGTTCTGGGAGGTGTACGTTCCCGGCGACCAGCTGGCCAGTCCGTACAAGACGCCGCTGATCAACAGCTACTGCCACGCGTGGAGCTGCGCCCCCGCCTACTTCCTCCGCAACGCGAAGTTCTGCGCCGCTCCGGCGCAGGCCCCACGGCGCCGGCTCGTGCTGGCGGACGAGTCGCGGCCGCGTCTCCACTACTGGGACTCCGCCGATCCCTCGGCGTGCTTCTCCCTCCCCGGCGAGCGTCCGATGTGGGACCTGAAGCGTGTCGGCGACATGAAGTACCGCGCCGTGTGCAAGAAGGGGTTCCTGGTGTTCGATCTCCGCGCGCGGAAGGTCGTGGACGAGTTCCGTCACCCGCTCCTGGACGAGGTGACGGCGGTGTGCGACATGCCGGACGGCGGTTTTGTCGCGTCCGTGAACCCGCGTACGGGTCCCGACAAAAACAAGGTCGTGCTGCTGGTGCGCTTCTCCGCCGACCGCAAGCCGGTGGCGACGTACCGCTGCGAGGGATTCTTCTACGCCCGCTCGCTGGAATGGGACCGTGACGGCAAGACGCTGCTCCTTTCGTGGGAAAAGGGCTTTGCGCGGCTGCGCCTTCCGGACGCCGGGAACTTGTGTCAAGTCGTGGGCGACTTCCGTCAGCCGAAGGGACGCAACCTCTTCGACGTGGTGCCGCTCCGTTCGGGCGACGGTTATCTGGCCGGTTGCGGATACGGCGGCGGGCTCGTGCACTTCGGGGCGGACGGAAAGGCCATGTCCACGTGGTTCATCCCGGAGCAGGACGGATGCCGCAGCCTCTTCTACGCCCAGCCGAAGGAACGTCCCGACGGGCACGTGTACATGGCGCACTGGACGGGGCACGGGGCGAACGACTCCAAGAACGGATGGCAGGTGGTGGAGTTCGACGGCGAAGGTCGCGTCGTGTGGCACCTGCACGCCCCGAAACGGTTCGGCTCCGTCTCCGGACTCGATGTCCTGGAATAATCCGTTCGTGTAAAACTTGCTTAGACAAGTGCGCATGAGAACCTTCATGGAACAGAAGCGGTTGATGTCGCTCGACGCCCTGCGCGGCTTCGACATGCTTTTCATAATCGGTCTGCCCGCGGTCATCTGCGCCGTCTCGAACCTGCTTGGATGGGGGACGGACTGGTGGCTGCCCGTGCAGATGAAGCACGTGCCGTGGCATGGTTGGCATCTGATGGACGGCGTGTTCCCGGTGTTTCTCTTCGTGTCCGGCGTCTCGTGGCCTTTTTCTTACGCGAGCCGCGTGGAGAGGGGCGCGTCGCGGGGCGGAATCTGCCTGGGCGTCCTGCGGCGCGCCGCGACGCTGTTCGCGCTGGGGCTTCTCTGCGAGGGATTGACGTACGTCGATCTCGGCTGGCAGGCGTTCCGGTTCGGGAGCGTCCTTGGTCGCATCGGCATCGCGTGGGGATGCGCGGCGCTGCTCTACGTGTTCTGCGCCCCGCGCGTGCGCCTTGCCGTGGTGGTCCTCATCCTTGCCGGATACTGGATCGTGCCGGGGCTCTTTTCCGCGCCGGACGCGGCGGCGATCGCGTCCGCCCCTCCGGCCACCGGCGAGATCGGCCGATTGATCGGGGAATACGGAAGCGGACCCTGGTCCCTGCCGGGCGCGCTCACCGGCTGGTTCGACCGGATGCTCCTCCCGGGGCGACTGCGCTTTGCCGGCATCCTCGACACGCAGGGCACGCTCTCGACGCTGCCGGCCGTGTGTCTGCCGCTCTTCGGGGTCTTCGCAGGCGAATTCGTGCGGCGCACGGACATCTCCGGTGGAGAGAAGGCGGCGCGCATGGTCTCCGTGGCGGGAGGTCTCGCCCTGCTGGGCTGGGCGATGGCCCACTGGTGCGGCTCATGGTCCGTGCCGTTCAACCGGTCGATATGGACGAGTTCGCACATCCTCTGGTCGGGCGGCTATGCGTTGGCGCTCTTCGCGGTGTTCTACTGGCTGGTGGACGTGAAGATGTGGCGGCGTTGGACGTTCTTCTTCCGCGTGATTGGGATGAACGCGATCGCTGTCTGGATGGCGACGCGACTGTATGGCGTAGGGCACCATCATGGGTTCAATCCGCTCAGGGGGGCGGCGGACTGGCTGTTCGGCGGACTGGCGGCGGTGTGCGGCCCGCAGTGGGGGGCGCTCGTCTCGGCACTCGGATACGTGGCCGTGTGCTGGGGGGCACTCTATTTCCTCTACAGGAAAAATATCTTCTTCAGGGCTTGACGGCGGTGCATCCGCGATTTTGCGCTTGCGCGTAGACTTGGTAAGGAGACAGGGTGAAAAGATGCGAATAGATCTATTCTTGGCAGCGGCGGCCACCGCTTGCGCGGTACTGGGTGCCGACCCCGTGGGGTTCCGCGAGCAGTGCGGAAAGCGACTGTGGGTGACGTACAGGAGCTTCAACAAGGAGCTGGAGCGCACGGGCCAGTTCGGCGCGATGGGCATCACGAACAGGTGCTTCTTCGCGGCGAACACGATCAACAGCGGCGGCGCGCCATACTGCGAATACCCGCTCATCTGGAAGGGGTTCAAGCAATACGACTGGTCGGCGCTTGACGCGCAGGCGGGCGACCTCGTGAAGGCGAGCCCGAACGCGCGCTTCATGGTGATGATCGACCTCAACACACCGTACTGGGCCACGCACAAGTTCTGGCTCGACTCCTTCACCGACATCACGCACGCCGCCTGCGATCCCGCGTGGCGCGCACGCACGAAGGAGTGGATGCTCGATTTCATCGCCTACGCGGAGAAGCGGTGGGGCGGCCGCATCGGCTGCTACATCCTCTCCGGCGGCGGCACGAGCGAGTGGTACGAGTACGACCGGGGGCGGACGAGCCGCGCCAAGGACCGCGCCTGGGGCGCCTGGTGCAAGAAGCGGGGGCTCGACTTCGGCGAGAGCGTGCCGGCGCAACCGTCCCTCGCGAAGGCCGCGTTCGAGAACCTCGTCTACGACCCCGCCACCGAGGCGGACAAGATCGCCTACTGGCAGTTCCACAACTCGCTTCCCGCCGACGCGCTTCTCGAGTTCGCGGCAGCGGCGCGCAAGGCGATTCCGAAGTCCAAGGAGATCGGCGCGTTCTTCGGCTACTTCCTCGTGAGCGACTTCAAGCACACGTCCTTCGGGCACCTCGACTACGAACGCGTGTACGCCTCGCCCGACATCGACTTCTTCATCGCCCCCGGCAACTATTCCGATAGACCGATCGGCGGCGGCTCGGGCAGCCAGCTCGTGCATGGCACGGCGCTGCGCCACGGCAAGCGCTTCCTGCACGAGATTGACTTCGGTCCGCACGACCAGAAGCGCTGGGGCAAGGGGCAGTGGAAGACACTTGGCGACGACCTCGCGGGCAACACGCGCGAGGCGGCGTTCGCGATGGCGAACAACGCGAACTACTGGTGGTTCGACATGTGGGGCGGATTCTACCGCGACCCGAAGGTGCGCGAACGCATCGCCGCGCTCAAGCAGGCGCAGGACCGCTTGGTGCCTGCCCCGTCGGCGGCCGAGATTCTTCTCGTCTGCGATCCCCAGTCGATATACTACGTGAACGAGAAGTGTCCGCTGGAGCGCGCGTTCGGGCAGCACCTCCGCAACCAGCTCTCGAAGATCGGCGCGCCGCACGACGTCTATTCGTTCAACGACCTGCTGGTCCTCGACCTCAACCGCTACAAGCTCGTGTGCCTCAACTCCACGCTGCTCATCACGCCCGAGCGCGCGAAGTTCCTCCGCGAGAAGGTCTGCGCGGGCGGGCGCACGGTGCTGTGGTGCTATGCGCCCGGCGTGACGGACGGCCAGACGCTCGATGCGGCGCGCGTGAAGGCGTGGGCGGGCGTCGAGTTCAAGACGCCGGGGATCAGCGTCACGCCGATGTCGGGCTGGACGAGCGTCTACAGCTACGACTACACGCTCTTCAACCCGTGGGAGCTGACTCAGATCGCGTCGCGCGCGGGCGTGCATTTCTACGTCAAGGCGAACAAGTGGAACGACGAGTTCATGCCCGTCTTCGCAAACGAGCGGCTCGTCGCGGTCCATTCCGTGAAGGGTGGCGAGAAGACGATCCAACTCCCGCGCAAGGTTTTCTGCGTCACGGACCTGCTGACGGGCGAGGTCGTCGCCCGCGACACGGACCGCTTCACCACGTCCTTCGCCACCCCCGACACGCGCCTCTTCGGTTTGTCGGATTAGCGTGCGAATTCCTGAAACTTGGCTAGACAAAAGGCCAAATCGGTAGGGATATGGTATAATCCCCTCAAGTGCATCCTATGTGTAGTGCAGAAACGGGAAGAAAAATGAAACGAACGACAATCATGCTTGCGATGTTCGCCGCGCTCGTGACGGGGGCGGAAGACGTGTCCACCGGCGGCGCCGCTCCGGCGCCGGCCCAACGGCGCCGGCTCGTGCTGGCGGACGAGTCGCGTCCGCGTCTCCACTACTGGGACTCGGCCGATCCATCGGCGTGCTTCTCCATCCCCGGCGAGCGACCGATGTGGGACCTGAAGCGCGTCGGCGACATGAAGTACCGCGCCGTGTGCAAGAAGGGCTTCATGGTGTTCGACCTCCGCGCGCGGAAGGTCGTGGACGAGTTCCGCCATCCGCTTCTCGACGAGGTGACGGCCGTGTGCGACATGCCGGACGGCGGGTTCGTCGCGTCCGTCAACCCGCGCACGGGTCCCGACAAGAACAAGGTCGTGCTGCTGGTGCGCTTCTCCGCCGACCGCAAGCCGGTGGCGACGTACCGCTGCGAGGGGTTCTTCTACGCGCGTTCGCTCGAGTGGGACCGCGACGGCGAGACGCTGCTCCTTTCGTGGGAGAAGGGCTTTGCGCGGTTGCGCCTTCCGGACGCCGGGAACGTGTGTCCCGTGGTGGGCGACTTCCGCCAGCCGAAGGGACGCAACCTCTTCGACGTGGTGCCGCTCCGTTCGGGCGACGGCTATCTGGCCGGCTGTGGATACGGCGGCGGGCTCGTGCACTTCGGGCCGGACGGGAAAGCCGTGTCCACGTGGTTCGTCCCGGAAAAGGACGGATGCCGCAGCCTCTTCTACGCGCAGCCGAAAGAGCGTCCTGACGGACACGTGTACATGGCGCACTGGACGGGGCACAGGGCGAACGACTCCGCGCGCGGCTGGCAGGTGGTCGAGTTCGACGCCGAAGGCCGCATCGTGTGGCACCTGCACGCCCCGAAACGGTTCGGCTCCGTCTCCGGAATAGATGTCCTGGAATGACGCGTCGCCAAATCTGCGTGTGGAGCTGGGCTAACTGGAAAATCCGCCTTCCAGGCGGCGGCCGCGAGGGGCTTTTCGTTCACCCGATTGCGGGCGGGTGGCAGAAACTTGACTAACCAAGTGGGCCGTAGGGCGGGAATATGTTGTAGAATATTCGCGCAATGACGAAAGTGGCGACACAGAAATACCAGTCGATCTTCCGCGAGCTCCGGGACGACATCGTCGCCGGGAGGTACGGTTCGAATCGTCCGTTTCCCAGCGAGGCGGCGCTGATGCGGCGTTTCGCCGTGTCGCGCCACACCGTGCTGCGCGCCCTGCGGGAGCTCCAGTCGCAAGGGCTGGTGAAGCGTCGGCAGGGCGCCGGCACGTTCCTCACGCGCAAGGCCCGCGAAACGCGGCGGCTCGCCCTCGTCATACACGGAAGCGACTACTGCGAGATATTCTCGCCCATCGCGCGAGAGGTCTCGCACCTCTGCCAGGCGCGCGGGTACACGCTGCTGCTCGGCGACATCGAATTCCCGGATCCGCGCAAGCGCGCCGCGCGCGTGCTGGAGCTCGTGCGGGAGTACGTCAAGCAGGGCGTGGACGGCGTGATCTTCCAGCCGATCGAGCTGCTCAACGACGCACGCAGCCTCAACGAGGAGGTGTGCAGCATCTTTGATGCGGCAGAAGTGCCCGTCGTGCTGCTCGACAGCGACATCACGCCGTCTCCGGGGCGCAGCAAGTACGACCTCGCGGGCATCAACCATTTCGAGGCGGGGCGGCGCCTGGCCGACCATCTGCGTGCCGTCGGCGCGCACCGCGTCGCCTACCTCATGCAGGCCAACCGCGCGCCCTGCGTCCAGGACCGGTGGCTGGGGCTGAAGTTCGGCTGCGAGGGCCTGCCGCTCGCCGCAAAGCCGCTCCTTTCGGAGCCGGACGACCTCTCCGCCGTTCGCGCGTTCCTGCGCCGCCACCGTCCCGACGCCATCGCGTGCTACAACGACCGCCAGGCGGCGGTGCTCGTGCAGACGCTCGGCACCCTCGGGAAGAAGGTGCCGTCCGACGTCCTCGTAGCCGGCTTCGACGACGTGAACTACGCCAAGCTCGTGGTGCCGCAGCTCACGACGCTCCACCAGCCGTGCGAGGAAATCGCGCAGACGGCGGTCGACCTCCTGCTGGCGCGGATCGCCGATCCCGCGCTTCCCCCGCGCGAAGTTTTCCTTTCCGCGCCGCTCGTGGTGCGGGACTCTACGAAGAAGATGAGAAAATGAAAATGAGATATGCCGTATGCATTGTGTCCGCCGTCGTCGGATGCGGCGCGTTCGGGGATGCGGAGCCCGCGCCGCTTTCCGGGCAGGAGGACGCTTCGACGAACCTGGTGGAGCAGGCCCGCGAATGGGTGAGCCTGAGCGCGTTCGCGGAGATACAGACCGCATATCTCGCGCGCGGCAAGGTGGTGGACGCGCGTCCGTTCTCGGCGCAGTTCGTGGACGGCGAGGTGAAGCTCGGCGACTTCGGGCACGTGGGCGGGCACGCCTGGAGCGTCACGTCGCTCTCCGGCAGCGGACAGGGCGCGCCGAAGCGCTACGCCTACAACGAGGTTGACTACAACCTCCACTACGTCTACGACTGGAAGATCGCCGACGGCTGGACGCTCGAGAACCGCGTGGCGCGGCAGTGGGTGACGCTTCCCGGCTACCACGGCGACGCGAAGACGATCTGCGAGTGGCACGCGGCGCAGGCCCTGCACAACCCCTACGTCACGCCGTACTACCTCCTGCGGCATTCCTGCCAGCCGGAGGTGTGGAGCTACTGGGACATCGGCGCGAAACGCTCCTTCGCGCTGACGGACGACCTGTCGTTCACGGTGGATTTCTTCGGCGACTGCGGCGACGCGCGGCACTTCGCCTCGCAGTACGGCCCGAAGCCGGACGCGCCCGGCTCGCGCTACCACGGCGGGTTGATGGCGCTCAACCTCGTCTTGCGCCTCGACTACGCCATCACGGAATTCATGAGCGTCTACGCGTTCGTGTGGCAGTTCGACGTCGTATCGGACGAGGCGCGCGACACGCTGAAGGCGACGAAGGTCCCAGAGGCACGCCGCGACCTCACCGTGGGCGGCGTGGGGCTGGCGGTCAATTTCTGAAGTGACCGTGTCGGAGAAAGGCCAAATGTGCTATAATTAGCGCCATGGAGAACAAGCGCAAGATCCCGTATGGCGTCATCAACTGGGCCAAAATCGTCCGCGAATGCCTTTTCGTGGACAACACGGCGTACATCCGCAGCCTGGAGAACGTGGCGACGCCCGTGTTCCTGCGGCCGAAGCGGTTCGGCAAGTCGGTCGTTTGCTCGATGCTCGCGCACTACTACGACGTCAACCTCAAGGATCGCTTCGACGAGCTCTTCGGAAGAACCGACATCGGGCGCAACCCGACGCCGCTCCGCAACTCGTTCCTCGTGCTTCCGTTCGACTTCTCGACCGTGCAGGTCGGCACGCTCGCCCAGATCGAGCGGAACTTCTGTGAACATGTGCGCGGGCGCGTGGAACGCTTCGCGGCGCAATACGCATCGCTCGCCGACTGGTCGAAGGCGCTGGAACAGGATGGTCCGGCCGCCATGATCGACAAGGTTCGCGATATTCTCAACAATGCGCACCTTCCCCCTCTCTACGTCATCATCGACGAGTACGACAACTTCACGAACGAGCTCGTGGTCTCGGGACGCGACGCGGAGTACAACGCCGTGTGCGGGCACGACGCGAAGGCCGACGCGGCGCGCGAGTCGTTCTTCAAGTCGTTCTTCAAGTCGTTCAAGGCCGGGCTCGCGGACGGCACGGTCGGGCGCACGTACTTCACGGGCGTACTGCCCATCACTCTCGACGACCTCTCCAGCGGCTTCAACGTCGGGACGGTCGTGAGCTTTGATCGTGATCTGCTGGGACTCGTCGGATTCACCAAGTCACAGGTGAAGCGATACCTGGACGACGTCTTCGCCGAATACGGGCTCGACCCCGCGATCAAGCCTGCGGTGCTGGCAGACCTCAAGGCGTTCTACGACGGCTACCATTTCCTCCCCGACGCCGAGCCGCTGTACAACTCGACGATCTGCAACTGGTATCTGCGCGGCCTCGTCAAAGAGCGCACGTTGCCGACGGATGTCATCGATGCAAACGTCAGGACGGACGTAGGTTGGTTCCGGCGGCTGGCGGGAAGCCCGGCGAACGCGCTTGCGAAGGTCCGCCAGTACATCGAACGCGGCGAGGGGGAGACGGCGTTCAGGTCGTCTCTTTCCTCCAAGTTCGGGCGCGCGAAATTCTTCACGGAGGATTTTTTCCCCTACGCGCTCTACTACCTCGGTCTTCTGACGTTCGAGGACGCGATGACGCTCAACATCCCGAACCTGACGATCAGGAACATGTTCGTCGATTACTATGACGAGCTTTCGGAGTTCACGAACGTCGATGAGGCCAGGCGCTGCTTCGGACATGCCGCGAAGGACCTCGCCATGAAGGACGGCACTTGGAAGGCCCTCTTCGACGCCTACTGGCAGCACTACGTGAAGGCGCGGATTCCCGCGCAGGCGTTTGACAAGATGAACGAGAACTTCTTCCGCACGACCTTCACTTCACGCTGTCTCGACGCCCTCGCCGCCTACTACTCCTTCGAGACGGAGTACAACTCGCCCGAGGGGCGGTGCGACTTCCTCGCCGTGCCCAAGGCCGGATCGCCCAAGCCCGCGATGCTCGTGGAGTTCAAGTACTTCACGAACGAGGCGGCGGAGAAGGGGAAGGTCCTCGGGCGCGACGCGCCCGACAAGGAGACGGTCGATCAGGCGCTCGCCTACCGCACGGCGCTCGCACGCCGCCCCGACTGGGACCACCCGATCCTGACGGCTGTCGTCGAGGTCTGCGGCAACGCGGGCTACAACTGGTTCGATCTGCCGTAAGAAGCCGCAAATCAAGGGCATGAGGCGTGGTTGGTCATCCTGACGGAACCCCCTCGCAAAAACTTGGTTAGACAAGTGCGAGGAATCGGCTGGAATTTGCTATAATTCTGCGCAACGGGGCGTTTTGTCCTGTGCAGATTGAGGACGGTCGAAACGGAGAAAGGTATGAAATTGACAAAAAGTAACCTTTTCGAGGGGGGGGGCAATTAGCGTTTCGCCTGGCGGCGACGTGCCTCCCCGAAGCTCGTCGCGACCTCACCGTGGGCGGCGTGGGCCTGGCGCTAAACTTCTGAAAGGCGTTCCGCAAATCCCTCAAGGAGAAATGTCATGAGAAAAGTAAGGAGAAAAGTCATGAGAAAAGTTAGATCCGTCCTCTCTGCGCTGGCGGCGTTTGCCGCGGCGTTCTCAACGCATGCGGCGGTGCAACCGTACGACGTGGCGCTTGAATACGTCGAGTCGACGGGCGTGCAGTACCTGGACACCGGGCTGGTGCTGTCGAACGACGTAAAGGTGACGATGGACATCGCGCTCACCTCGACCAGTGGAATCCAAAAGGTGTTTGGCAGCCGCGACGGGGCGAGTTCAGGCAACATTTCCTTGATAGGGCTCGATTCATTCCTGTATTCCGATTTCAACAACGGCGATTACGATCAGTACCGCCTGGTGTCGAACGTCGGGTTTTCTCGCGTGATGGTCGAGCTCTCGGCTTCCCAACGGCGCGTTCTCGTCGAGCGCAACGGGGTGATTTCGGTTCTCCACGCGAAAACCCAAGTCTGCCCCCATGAGTTCTGCACGTCTGGCACGGCCTTGATCTTCGACATGAACGGCGCCAGCGGCAACGGAGCCGGTACGTGGAGCCGGGCCTCGGCCCGCATCTACTCGCTGACGATCGACAGGGACGGCACGCGGCTGCGCGACTACCAGCCGTGTATCAGGAACGGCGTGGCGGGGCTCTACGACCGCGTGGGTGGGAAGTTCCTCCCGCCGACGGCCGGAGGGCTTGTGGCGGGGCCGGCCGTTCCCACGCCGGCATGCGACTTGTCCGCGGCAGGGGCGGAGCCGATCTTGTTCGTGGAACCGTCCGCCTACCCGGTGACGTACATCCAGGGCGACGGCACGGCCTACCTGGACACGGGGCTGACGCTTTCCAATGCGATGTATGCGGACATTGCGTACGAGATCATTTCCGGGAATGGCGCAACGGGCGTATTCGGTTCCAGGAAGAGCGCGAGCGAGAACAACATTGCGCTGTCGTGCGACCTGGCGGGGGCTTTTCAGGGGACTTTGCGCTCGATCCTTGCCGCCGATTTTCTCGGCTCCGGTGCGTACTGGAACTACCGAGCGAGTCTAAGCGTGAACGATTCCGAGGGTGGAGTCACCAATGTCCCATACGCGACCCACCTTGGCCCGGAAGGTTGCCGCACGACCAACCTGTTCACGCGCGCCCAGGTGGCGTCGAGCGCGAACGCCTGGGGCGAGAGCGGCGCCTTTGCGACGCCGACGTCCGCGATGGTGTTCAGGGTCGGCGGCACCGACTGGGCGACCGCGCGGGCGAAGCTCTATTCGCTGGTGATCCGCGAAGGCGGCGACATCATCCGCGAGTACCGGCCCTACGTGAAGGACGGCGTGGCGTGCCTTTCCGAGAGACTGTCGGGAAGCTGGCTTTGCAACGCCAACGCCCAGGGCGGAACGCTGACGGCGGGGCCGCCTGCGGAGGCGCTTGCGTTCACTAATCTCGTGGCGGCGACGTGCACGAACGCGTCCGGTCGCGTGGGCGTGGCCGCCGTGGGCGCGGGGGCGGCGGGCTGCGACGTCTTCGCCGTGACGGCGGCCGCCCCGCCCTACGACCGGGCGGTGGCGTATCTTGAGGGGGACGGGACGCAGTACATCGACACCGGGCTGGTCATTTCAAGCGACATGACGGTCTCCCTCGCCTACGACCTCGTGGACGCAGGCAACGGCCCCGCCGGCATCTTCGGTTCGCGTACGGGAGCCGACAATCGGAACGCCGCCGTGTCGTATGCGACCACGTCGCAGGTCAGCTGCGACTTCGCCAACGGATCCTTTGGCACATATCGGGCAAGCCTGGGCTCGACGCAAGCGGGACAGACCTACGACGCCGTGCTCAGCGCGACGAGGCGGTCCCTGACGCTGCGCGGGGGCAATTCCGCCAAGACCAATACCGCAGATTCAGCTGGCAACGGCTGGACGACGCCCGGAACGGCCTGGATATTCGGAACCCAGAACACAACCTGGAGCTACGGGAAAGTGCGCGTCCGCTCGCTGCGCATCGAGCAGGGAGGCGACGTGATCCGCGACTACCAGCCCTGCGTGAAAGACGGCGTGGCGTGCATGTACGAGCGCGTGGAGGGCGTGTTCCTCTACGGCGCCAATCGCGCGGGCAACGTATTCGCCGTCGGCGAGACCATTCCCGCGACGAACGCCGACCTCTGCCCCGGAACGGGACGGAAGGGGCCGATGGCTTTCGTCACGACGAATCTCGTGCTGTCGGCGTCAGGCGCCGCCGCCGCGCCGTTCGTGATCGGTCCGCTTCAGCCCGGTACGCGCTACGCCACCTGCTTCTTCGCCACCAACGGCATCGGCGGAACGGCGCGCTATCCGGCGGGCGGCGACTACTTCATCAAGTTCACGACTTCCTCCGATGCGGCGCCGGCGGGAGGAGCGCTGTCGCTGGATGTCGCCTACGCGCCCGATCGGGGATCGCGGCTCGCCCTCTCCGTCACCCGCGCGGGCACGGCCGCCACGCAGCTACACGCGCTCTACGGCGCCGCCTACGGCGGGGCCTCCGCAGCCGGCTGGTCGGCGGACGAGGTGATCGGCGCCTTCGCGGCGGGCGCTGCCACGCTCAGCGTGCCCTCGCCCCGCCGTGGCGAGAAGGTCAACTACCTGCGGCTCTACACGGCGGACGGCGAATGGTCACAGACCATCCACGTCCCCGCCACCGGCCTCGTGCGTACGCCCCTGGGCATGACAGTGATCATCAAATGAGTCCGAGAAGAGGGATTGACCCGTCTATGACCGTCGTCCACCAGTCGCAAATGTCCATGAAGTAATTGGCCCGAAATCCGTGCCAATGTCATTGTGCAATTGGCCGGAATCTGGTACAATATGTGACATGAAAGACGCTATAAAAGAAGTGTTGCGAGAATTCTACCAGGATGGACTGCCTTCGGGCATTGTCCATCGTGACGTCGCGTATTTCGAACATCTCACATCTGCCACGGTCGTCAAGGGCATGCGCCGGACTGGAAAGACGTATGTGACGTACGAGCGGATGGCCGCGCTTATGGAGTCTGGCGTCCCGCAGGGCCGGATCGTGCATCTGAATTTCGAGGACGACCGGATCAAGGCG
>JAFRSR010000264.1 GCA_017427485.1 Kiritimatiellia bacterium | reverse complement strand
CTTCAGTCCGCGGCGGATGGCCGCGACAAGGGGGGATGAAGCGGCGAGGACGCCGCTTCCCCCAGGGGAGCCGCCGTTCGGGGCGTGAAGCCGCGAGACGCCGCTTCCCCCAGGGGAGCCGCCGTTCGGGGCGTGAAGCGGCGAGTCGCCGCTTCCCCCAGGGGAGCCGCCCATAGGGAGCTGGGAGGCGTGGGCGATCCAGTTTTCGCAGGAGCGGTCGCGGCCCGTCAGCGCGCGGTACGCGCGCCAAGCGGCCATCATCTCGGCCGACAGCGGGTTGATGATCGCCGCCGAGAGGCCCGCGCCCATCGCGAGCGTGTAGAACGCGGCGTTGAGGTGCGGACGCCCCGGCAGGCCGAAGGAAATATTGGAGACGCCAAGCACGGTGCGGCAGCCGAGCTCCGCGCGCACGCGACGGAGCGTCTCCAGCACCACGTTCGCGCTCGTCGCGTCCGCGCTCACCGCGAGGCAGAGCGCGTCAAAGACGAAGTCGTTCGGCTCGAGTCCGTATTCCGCGCCGCGCGCGAGGATCTTGCGCGCGATCGCGAGACGTCCCTCAGCCGTGGGCGGAATGCCGTTTTCATCGAGCGCGAGCGCCACCACCACGCCGCCGTACTTCGCGACGAGCGGCAGCACGGCCGCGAGCGACTCCTCCTTGCCGTTCACGGAATTGACGAGCGCCTTGCCGTTGTAGTGGCGGAGCGCGCGGTCGAGGGCGACCGGATCGGACGTGTCGATCTGGAGCGGCAGGTCCACCACGCCCTGCACGGCCTGCACCGTGCGGTCGAGCACGGCCGCCTCGTCGAGACCCGGCACGCCCGTGTTGACGTCAAGCACCGCCGCGCCGGCCTCGGCCTGCGACACGGCCTCGCGCAGCACGTAGGCGGTGTCGCCTTCCGCGAGCGCGGTCTTCAGGCGTTTCTTGCCCGTCGGGTTGATGCGCTCGCCGATCACGATCGTGTCGTCGAGGGGGACCTCCAGCGCGTGGGTGCCGGAGGAAATGACGCAGAGTTCGCGGCGGTCGCGGGGCGACCGCCCTACCGTGGTGCGTGATAAGCGAGCGGTGACGGCGGCGATGTGCGCGGGAGTGGTGCCGCAGCAGCCGCCCACGATGGACGCACCGGCCGCGACGAGGTCCGCCACGTCGGCGGCAAACGCCTCCGGACCGACCGTAAACACGGTCTGGCCGTCCACGACCTTCGGCATGCCGGCGTTGGGCTTGACGGCGATGGGACACGACACGACGCGGGCGAGGCGTTCCACGTAGGGGCGCATCTTGTCCGGACCGAGCCCGCAGTTGAAGCCGAGCGCGTCCACGTGCAGCCCTTCCAGGAGCGCGGCGACGCACTCCACGTCGCCGCCCGTGAGGAGCGTGCCGTCCTCCCCGAGCGCGACGGTGGCGATCACGGGCAGGTTGCAGTTCTCCTTGGCGGCGAGCACGGCCGCCTTGAGCTCGTAGGCGTCGCCCATCGTCTCGACCACCACGAGGTCGGCGCCCGCCGCCGCGCCAAGGCGCACCTGTTCGGCGAACGCGTCGTAGGCGGCGTCGAACTCGAAGTCGCCGGCAGGCTTCAGGAGACGGCCGGTGGGACCGATATCGAGGGCGACGAGGGGACGAAGCGGCGAGACGCCGCTTCCCCTAGGGGAGCCGCCGTTCAGCGCGTGAAGCGGCGAGACGCCGCTTCTCCCAGGGGAGCCGCCAAACGCTTCGCGCGCAAGGTGAACGCCGGCGGCGATGACGTCCGCGAGCGGCGCGTCGCCGTGGTACTTCGCGGGATTCGCGCCGAAGGTGTTGGCGTAAACGATGTCCGCGCCCGCCGCGAGGTAGGCGGCGTGGACGGCGCGGATGTCGTCGGGGCGCGACAGGTTCCACAGCTCGGGTATCTCGCCGGCGGCGAGTCCCCGGGCCTGGAGCTGCGTCCCCATGCCCCCGTCGAGGAACAGGGGACGCCCGGCTGGCAGTTCAAACGCCATGTCGCCCGCAGGCGTCCGTTCAGCCGCGGAGGATCTTGTCGGGGCAGAAGCCGTAGCGGGCGAGTTCGTCCTTGAGGTTGTACTTGCCGCGCGCGAAGGGCTTCATCAGCGCCCGCGCCTTGTCGCAGCACGTATCTTCCTTCTTCGCGCACCACTTGACCGTGGCGCCGTCCTTCTTGCCGCGGCCGAGCTCCATGCACATCTGCCCGAGGCAGCACGCCGTGGAGGAGCGCTGCGCCGCCTCCGCGTTCGTGGCAGTCATCGTCGGGTCGCCGGCGCGGATGGCCTCCAGCCAGTTCTTCCAGTGGTCGTCCGAGGTCTTGAGCGGCTTCGCCGGGTTCGTCATCGGCTCAAGGAGCGAAAGCTTGGACGCCATCAGCGGCTTCATCTTGCCGCCCGTGGACGAGGACGGATCGCTCGGCGTCACGGCCTTGCCGCGCATGCAGTAGAGCCACTCGCCCGTGGAGCCGATGAACTTGATGCCCATCGGGTACTTGTCGCACACGTGGACGTCCGTCTTCCCGCCGTTGTAGGAGTAGTGGAGGTCGTAGGTCGTGTGGACGTTCCAGAGCTTGCCGCCCGACGTGTCCATCCACTCGCACGTGCCGGTGACGGACTCGGGGCCGGAATCGTCCTTGCCGAGGCCCCACTGCGCGATGTCGATCTGGTGCGCGCCCCAGTTGGTGATCATGCCCCAGCCGTACGGCGCCATCTGGATCCAGCCAGGACGGCTGGCGATCTTCTTGAGGTCCTGCGCGTGCACGCGCGTCTCGTTGTAGGGCGCCTTCTCGTCCGTCGGGCCGAGCCACATCTCGTAGTTGAGGTTGGCGGGCACGGGCTGGACTTCCGACGAGCCGCCCGGCTTGTCGCATCCGCAGCCGACCTCGACGCGCACGATGTCGCCGATGCGTCCGTTCAGCGCGAGCTCGCACACGCGGTGGAACTGCATCACGCTGCGCTGCCACGAACCGACCTGCACCACGCGGTTCTGGAGCTTCGCGAGGTTCGCAATGATGCGGCCCTCGGTGATCGTCTGCGAGAACGGCTTCTGCAGCCAGATGTGCTTGCCCTTCGCGAGCGCGGCGCAGGCGACGAGCGTGTGCCAGTGGTCGGGGAGGCAGATCTCCACGGCGTCGATGGACGGGTCGTCCAGCAGGTCGTGGTAGTCGGCAAATGTCTTGACAGGCGCCTTCTCCTCCTTCGTCAGCTTCTGGTACTGCTTCTGGATGAAGTCGACGCCGTGCGCGAGGCGCTTGGAGTCGAGGTCGCAGACCGCCGTGAAGCGGCAGAGGTCGGTGTACTTGATCGCGAGCGGGATGTCCATCGTGGTGGAGATGCGGCCGATGCCGATCACGCCCACGTTGACTTTTTCGTTGGCGGCGTACTTGCGCACGTTCAGCCCCGCGCAGCCGGGGAAGATGAACGGGAAGGCGGCGGCCGAGGCGGCGCCGAGGAACTGGCGACGGTTGACGTTCATTGATGTGTTCTCCTTTTTTTGTGAAAGACGGTTTATTATCGCACAAAACATGCTGGAAGTCCAACCCGAAACTACGGGATGGCGGGAAAAGGGAAGGTGAAGCCCGTCTCGCGCGAAAGCGCGGCGAGGCGCCCTTCCCATTCGGTTTTCAAGGCCTGCAGCGTGTCCGACGCGCCGACGTCGGCGATGTCGTCGTTGACTTGGAACAGGACGCCGAAGGCGAGTCCCCAGCGGCGGTAGGGTTCGTCCGCGGCCCCGGCGGCGAGCGCGCCCAGCTGGGCGGCGAGGGCGAACGCCTCGCCCGTCTTGCCCGCGCACATCGTCACGTAGTCAGCCGTGCCGGCAACCCCCAGCAGGTCGTCCCCCTGACCTTCGCAGAGGCGGAGGTGGGAGTCGACCGTGGCCTCGAGCATCTGCGCGGCGCGCGCGAAGCCGCTCCGCGCGATCAGCCGGTAGCCGTGCGCCACGAGCCAGTCGCCCGCGGCGATCGCAACGGGCACGCCGTATTCCTTCCACACGGTGGGACGCCCGTAGCGCGTCTCGTCGCCGTCCTGGATGTCGTCATGGACGAGCGACGCCTTGTGGAAGCACTCCACGGCCTCGCAGACGGGGGAGAGGTCGCCCGTTCCCCCGCAGGCGTCGAAGACCGCTTGACAGAGACGCGGCCGCAATCGCTTGCCGCCGCGTCCTGCGAAGTCCCGTGCGATGTCCGCGATGCGGGACACTTACTTCCCGAACACTTCGATCTCGATGTAGTTGTTCACCGGCTCGCTCGTGGAGCCGTTCGAGTAACAGCGCACGTAGCGGCCCTTCGTGAGCTTCGCGTCGACCGGACGGCCGTCGTTGCGCTCGCGGTACTCCTTGTCCGTGCCCTTCTTGCCGAGCTTCGCGGAGTCGTCGTGGTCGTTGTTGAAGACCGTGGTGACGCCCTCGAGGAACTTCGGGTCGTTCGAGATCTGCATGATCACGTCCTTGTACACGCGCTCGTCGCCCTGGTCGTGCCACACGCACACGGCGGAGATCACGTGCTCGGCGCCGAGGTCGAGCTGCACCCACTGCACGCCGCCGGGGAGCTGGAGCATGGACGTGGCGTCGGGCGTCTTGTCGCCGTCGACGACGTACTCGTTCTCGCCCGTCACGGCCTCTTCGGACGTCGTCACCTTGGTGTCCTCCGTGGTGAGCTTCTTCGCGTACTCGGGCTCGACCATGATCGGCGGGCGGAGCTTGCCCGGGCCGCGGTCCGGCTCCAGGTTGTCGCTCTTGATCTCCTTCGGCGTGCCGCTCGAATGGGGCGGCGGCAGCTCGAACTTGATGGCGACCTTCTCCGCGAACGCGGCCACGGCCGCGAACGTCAGGGCTGACATTACCAACTTCTTCATCTTGACTGTTCCTTTCTTTGAAAACGGACCGCACTAGTTTATCAGATGTCGGCGCGATTGTCCATGCCCGTCAGAAGAGACCGCCGTTCACGGAGATCACCTGGCGCGTCACGTACGCCGCGTCCTCGCGGAAGAGGAACGCCACCACGGCCGCCACCTCCTCGGGCGTGCCGAAGCGCCGCATCGGGATCGCCTTGCGCACCTCGTCGGGGAACTCGAGCGACGCGGCCATCTCCGTGTCGATCACGCCCGGCGCCACGGCGTTCACCGTGATGCCGCGCTTCGCGAGCTCCACCGCAAGCGCCTTTACCGCGCCGATCACGCCCGCCTTCGCCGCCGAGTAGTTCACCTGCCCGCGGTTGCCGATGATCCCGCTCACGCTCGACAGCGCCACGATGCGTCCGCGGATGCGGTTGGCGACCATCGGCATCACGAGCGGCTTGAGCACGTTGTAGAAGCCGTCGAGGTCCGTGCGCAGCACGCGGTCCCAGGCGTCGTCCTCGAGCGCCGGAAACGGCGCGTCGGCGGCGACGCCCGCGTTCAGCACCACGCCGTAGTAGGGGCCGTTCGCCGCGACGTCCGCATCCAGCACGCGGCGCGCCTCCTCGCGGTCCGCCACGTCGAAGTGCAGGTCCGCGTCCGGACTCCGCACCGCGTGCGTCACCACGTCGAACCCGTCCGCCCGCAAACGCGCGGCGATCGCCTTGCCGATGCCGCGCGACGAACCCGTCACCAATACGCGTTTCATGTCTCTGCCTGCTCCATGAGAAAGCTCTTGAAATCCGGCGGACGGTACGCGTTGAGCGTCGCCTCCGCCACCACCGTGCCGGCGTCGTCCCGGATCGTGCACGCGAACGCCGCCGCGTCGGCGTCCCAGAACGCGCAGGTCGCCGTCACGCGGTAGGTGCGCCCCGCCGCGAAAGAACCGGCCCGCAGCTCAAGCCGGCGCGTGCCGAGCAAAAGCCCGGGGCGGGCGGGACGGTCCGGCGCCTGCGACTTGTCGAAACACCCCGCGAGCGCGGCGGCCGCCTGCGCCATGAATTCGATCGCCGCCCAGTTCGGCACGCCGCCGAGAGTCGGCGAATAGAGGAGGTGCGTGGGCGTGATGGACACAGTCGCCGTGAGAGAGCGCGCCTCGAGATCAAACGACTCCACGGCGTCGAGGAACACCATCGGCGAACGGTGCGGGAGAAGGTCTTCGAGCGCCCAGGTCATGCATCCTCCCGTGCGAGCACGACGCTCGCGTTCGAGCCGCCGAAGGCAAAGGAATTGGAGAGCGCGGCGCCCGCAACGTCGCCCGCCTGCAGTTTCAGCCAGCAGATCGCCGCCTCCACGGCGCCCGCCGCGCCGAGGCAGTGCCCCGTAAACGGCTTGGTGGATTCATACGCCGTAAACGACTCGCCGAACACGCGACGCACGGCCTTCATCTCCATCTCGTCGTTCGCCTGCGTACCCGTGCCGTGGAGATTGACGTAACCGATGTCGGACGGCGCAATCCCCGCGTCCGCCAGCGCCGCGCGCATGGCGGCCTCCGCGCCGCGCCCCTCGGGGTCGGGCGCCGTCGCGTGGTACGCGTCGCTCGTCTCGCCCGCCCCCGCGAAATAAACCGCATTGCCTGCCGCGGCCTTCTCCATCGTGAAGAGCGCGACGCCTTCGCCAAGATTGATGCCGTCGCGGTCCGGGGCGAGCGGACGGCACAGCCCCTGCGACAGCGCGCCAAGCGCGTGGAAGCCGTTCATCGCGAAGCGGCAGCGTCCGTCCACGCCCCCCACCACAGCCGCGTCCACGACGCCCGCCGCGATCAGGCGGCGCGCGGCGGCGAACGCCTTCGCGCTCGAGCTGCACGCCGTCGAGACCACGTACGCCGGGCCCTTCACGCCGAGCAGACGCCGCAGGAAGTCGGCCGGCGTGCCGAGTTCGATCTGCGAGAAAAACATCTCCGGCGGCTTGGCGCCCTCGTCCAGCCAGCGGTCCACATGGCGCTGCGCCTCGTCGATGCCGGTGTTGGACGCCCCCAGCACCACCGCCACGCGGTGCGCGCCGTGGCGCGCGACGAACGCCTCCAGCTCCGCGCGCATGTTCTGCACGGCCAGCAGCAGAAGACGGTTCGCACGCATGTCGAACTCGGGATCCTCCACGCGCGGCAGCTCGCCCGGCACCATGCCGAAGAGGATGTCCCGCCCCGGCACATCGTCAGAAAGTGAAACCATCCCCGCAGACGTGCGGACGCGCACGTTTGCGAGGATTTCCGCGTTCGTGCGTCCAAGTGCGCACGCGCACGCAAGGTACGTCAGGTAAAAACGGTCCGTCACTTAGCGGCGCGGGGCGCCCTTGTGATGAGGAGGCGGGGGCGTGGGCTTGACCGGCTTCGGGGCGGGCCGATGCGGGGGCGGCGGAACCGGCTTCGCGACCGGGCGGGGCGGCGGAGGCGGGGGCAGGTGCTTCACGAGCCAGCCGCGTCCGTCGCAGACGCCGCAGGTCTTCTTCCAGCCGTACCACGTCCAGTTGTAGCCGTCGCCGCCGCACTTGGGGCACCAGTAGGCACCGGGCGGCGTTCCGTGCGGGAAGTGCCGATGATGGTGGCCGGCGAAGAGCGACGCCGCGAGCAAGCCCGCCGCGAGGCAGATGAAACCACGTTTCGTAATCGTCATCTTGTACTCCTTGTTAGGATGTTCAGATGCCGTTAGTCTACCATATTTCCGCCGTCTCGGCAATCGCTGTTTTCAAGATTGATTTTCGGGGGTAAAAAGGCTATAATAAGCAAACATTTTTCGGGAGAAAAGAGATGTTCAACAACAAGGTCTACCACAAGATCGACGCCCTGTCGGGCTCCGTCGCCACCCTGCGCGCGGAAGGCGTGAAGTACAACGAAATCGCCGAGATCGAATCCCGCGCGGGCACGTCGCTCGCCCAGGTGATCAAGCTCGACGGGCCGAACGTGACGCTGCAGATCTTCGCCGGCGCGCGCGGCGTGGACACGTCCGCCCGCGTGCGCTTCCTCGGCGAGACGATGAAGATCCCCTTCGGCGACGCCCTTCTCGGGCGCGCCTTCACGGGCACGGGCAAGCCGCGCGACGGCGGGCCGGCGCTCTCGGGCAACAAGGTGCCGATCGGCCAGCCGTCCGTGAACCCCTCGAAGCGCATCATGCCCAACCGCATGGTCCGCACGAACATCCCGATGATCGACCTCTTCAACTCGCTCGTCGTGTCGCAGAAGCTCCCGATCTTCGCGCGCGCCGGCGAACCGTACAACGAGCTCCTCGCCCGCATCGCGATGCAGGCCTCGTCGGACGTGATCGTGCTCGGCGGCATGGGCCTCAAGTACGACGACTACCTCAAGTTCCGCGACACGCTCGACAAGTCCGGCGCGCTCTCGCGCACCGTCATGTTCGTGCACACCGCGGCCGACCCGACCGTGGAGTGCATGCTCGTGCCGGACGTCTCGCTCGCCGTCGCCGAGCAGTTCGCCCTCAAGGGCAAGGACGTGCTCGTGCTGCTCACCGACATGACCTCCTTCGCCGACGCGCTGAAGGAAATCTCCATCACGATGGAGCAGATCCCCTCGAACCGCGGTTACCCGGGCGACCTCTACTCCCAGCTCGCCTCGCGCTACGAGAAGGCCGTGGACTTCGACGGCGCCGGCTCCATCACGATCCTCGCCGTCACCACGATGCCAGGCGACGACGTGACCCACCCCGTGCCCGACAACACGGGCTACATCACCGAAGGACAGTTCTACCTCCGCAACGGACGCATCGAGCCGTTCGGCTCGCTCTCCCGTCTCAAGCAGCAGGTCAACAAGGGCACCTCGCGCTCGCTCCAGCAGGACAAGGTGCTGTCGGAGGCCGAGAAGGAGCAGAACGCCACCTCCGACCGCGACTGGTTCCGCGCGCACAACACGACGCGCTACGACCACCGCACGATCATGGACGCCATGATCAAGCTCTATGCCTCCTACAAGGAGACGGTCGAGAAGCAGTCGATGGGCTTCCGCATGTCCGCCTGGGACCAGAAGCTCCTCAAGTACGGTGCGCTGTTCGAGAAGGAGATGATGGACCTCTCCGTGAACGTCGACCTCATTGACGCCCTCGACCTCGGCTGGAAGATCCTCGCCGAATGTTTCGAGAAGAACGAGGTCGGCATCCCCTCCAAGTTCACCGACGTCTTCTGGCCCAAGAAAGCCTAAGGGGCGCGACAAGCGCGCCCGAAGCGGCCCTACTGGGGGAAGCGGCGTCTCGCCGCTTCACTTGCGCTTGGCCAGCATTTCGTGATAGTCCGAGTACCCGCCTTCGAACCACGTGGTCTTGCCGTTCGGCTCGAACGCGAGGATGTGCGTGGCGATGCGGTCGAGGAACCAGCGGTCGTGGCTCACCACCATCACGCAGCCGCCGAAGTCCTGAAGGCCCTCTTCAAGTGAACGCAGCGTCGCCACGTCGAGGTCGTTCGTCGGCTCGTCGAGGAGCAGGAGGTTGCCGCCCGCCGTGAGGAGCTTCGCGAGGTGCACGCGGTTGCGCTCGCCGCCGGAGAGCACGCCCACCTTCTTCTGCTGCTCGGCGCCGCGGAAGTTGAAGCGGCTGCAGTAGGCGCGGCCGTTCATCATCGTGGTGCCCGCGAGGCGCACGAACTCGCCGCCGCCCGTGATTGCCTCGTAGACGGTCTGGTCGGGCTGGAGCTCGGCGCGCGTCTGGTCCACGTAGCTGAACTTGACGGTCTCGCCCACGGTGAGCGTGCCGGAGAGCGGCTTCAGCTCGCCCGTGATGAGCTTGAAGAGCGTGGTCTTGCCGGCGCCGTTCGCGCCGATCACGCCCACGATGCCGCCACGCGGCAGGTTGAAGCTGAGGTCGTTGTAGAGCATGCGCCCGTCGAAGCCCATCGCCACGTGCTCCGCGCGCACCACGAGGTCGCCGAGACGCGGCCCCGCCGGAATGCGGATCACGAGGTCGTCCTCGCGCGTCGAGACCTCCTGCTTCTGCAGCTCCTCGTAGCGCTTCACGCGGGCCTGCGCCTTCGCATGGCGACCGGACGGATTCGTCTGGATCCACTTCAGCTCGTTCTCGATGAGCTTCTGGCGACTCTTCTCCGCCTTCGCCTCGCGGGCGAGCATCGCCTCCTTCTGCTTCAGCCACTCCTCGTAGTTGCCCTTGTACGGGTAGCAGATGCCGTGGTCGAGCTCGAGGATCCAGTCGGTCACGTCGCTGAGGAAGTAGCGGTCGTGCGTGACGACGATGAGCGTGCCCTTGAAATCCTTCAAGTAGGCCTCAAGGCGGAACGTCGTCTCGGCGTCGAGGTGGTTCGTGGGTTCGTCGAGGAGCAGCACGTCCGGTTCCTGCAACAGGAGGCGCGCGATCGCCACGCGGCGGCGTTCGCCGCCGGAAAGCACGGACACCTTCTGGTCGGCCGGCGGACACCCCATGTCGGCCATCGCCATCTCCACCTTGTGGTCGACGTTCCAGAGGTCTTTCGCGTCGATGATCGCCTGGAGACGCTCCATCTCGGCGGCGGCCTTTGGGTCGTCGAGGTTGCAGCAGAGGTCTTCGTAGCGCTCGACCATCGCCTTCGCCTCGGCGACGCCCTCCTCCACGACCTCGCCCACGGTCTTCGCGTCGTCGAGCTCGGGTTCCTGCGGAAGATACCCCACGCGCGTGCCCTTCGCGACCTGGCACGTGCCGAGGATGTCCGTGTCGAGACCTGCGAGGATCTTCAGCAGCGAGGACTTGCCCGCGCCGTTGCCGCCGATCACGCCGATGTGCGCCCCGTAGAAGAAGCTCAGGCACACGTCCTTCAGGATCGTCTTCGTGCCCACCTGCTTCGTCACGTCAATGAGCGAAAACTGATACTCTCCCGCCATCTCTCCAATTCCTCTATTCTGTCAGTTTGTTTCATTTCGCCGACGTCAGGAACGCCGTGGCGTCCGCCACCGCGCGGTCCGTGAGCGCCGTCAGGCACCAGCTCTGCATGTAGTTGTAGGTGTTGCGCGTGTAGCCGGCGAGTCCCACGAAGAACAGCGGGCTCCACACGACGTTGTCGTACTTCTGCGAGTAGTCGCGCGTGAAGGCCACGCGGCCCGTCTTGTTGTCGTAGATGCGCAGCTTGGCCGTCCAGGTCTGGGCGGAGTACTCGGCGGACAATACGGAGCAGAGCATCCACACCCACTCAAGCGTCCGCTCGTCGTCGCTGATGAACGGCCCCCCGAACGTGACGTCTACGTTGTAGTCCGCCGGTGATGCGCGCAAGAGGAAGCCGTTGTCCTCCAGCTGGTTCTGCGCCCGGCGAAGGAACACCTCCGTCTTTTCGACCTTCGGGATGAGCGTCTCGCTTGTCGCGGTCTCGTAATGCCCGCCGTACCAGTAACGGCGTCCGTGCCGCCCCCACGCAGGACCATCATGCACGTAATACGTCTGATACCCGTAGACTGGAATGTACTCCGTAATCGTGGCGGCGAAACCGCTCAGCGCGACCTTGATCTCACGCTCCTTTGGCACTTGCGACATCTGAACCTGGACAGGCTCGGTCTCGTGCCAGGTAAAGCACCCGCACAGCGCGAGCGCACACGCGCACGCGACCGCCAGTTGAATCTTCTTCATGTCATTTTCCTCCTGTCTTTTTAAGTTGACTGTCAATGAGACGCACCTCGTTGGTGGCACCTATTTGTAGGTAGGCAGCCCGGCACTGCGAAACTGACACGTCCGGGTGCGCCCGCCCTTCTCGCGCGACCGCCACGGCCCCTTCGCCGTCCTCCTCAAGGAAGTTGCGTTCCACCAAGTTCCATACGTCAAGCGGATCGCACGCCTGCGCCGCGCGCAGGGTTTTGGAAGCTTCCGGGAATTTTTGCCTCTGCCGCAACGCATACGCCTTCGCCACAAGACTCTTTGCCTCCGCAAGCGGCGCGGCCGCGGCGGCGGGGTCCGCAGCCCGCGCGACCACGCGCACGTGCGCGTTGGTGGCGCACGTGTTCGTCACCGCGCACGGACTCGACGCGAACGACCACAGCCGCCCGTCGAGCAGGAATGTGCCGTCCGTCGCCCGGCTCACGCCGAGACGCCACGGCGTGCCGTCCGTCGGCGCCGTGCCGCCGATCCACACCTCCTGCCGATGAGAACGCCCTTTGCGCGTGATGCGCCAGTCCACGTTCGTGCACGCGGCGGCCACCAATTCGGCGTCAGGCCCAATGACCTGCCGTCCTCCGTCGGCGTGGCGCACCGACCACTTGGCGGCGAACACGCCGGCGAGCGCCGGCTCCACGACCTCGCGGCAGTAATTCGTCGCCGGGGCCGCCACGCACGGGCACGCCGCCAACAACATGAAGCCGACGAACAATTTGCATTTGCGATTTGTGAACATTTTTGGCATTTGTGATTTGTGAACAATCATCCAGAAACCTCCTGTCAGCGGATGTCCACGGTGGCCGATTCAAGGCCGTCCGCACGCGCCGTGAGGCGCGCGGACACGCCCGGCTTCACGCGCAGGTACACGCCCGCGCGGCCGAACTTGAGCGGATGCGACGCCACGTCCTTGAAGCTGTCCATTCCGCGCGGGTCGGAGTTGCCCACCGCGAGGATCTCGCAGCCCTCGGCGGTGAAGGAAATGCGGCGGTCGTCGTTCGGCACGAAGTTGCCGTCCGCGTCGGCGAGCGTGACCTTCACCACGCAGAGGCTGCCGTAGACGCACTCCGGCGCAAGCGCCACGCGCGCGGCCGCGCCCGCCGTGCGGATCACCTGCGTGCCGCACGCCTTGCCGTCCTTGCCGTACGCGACGATCTTCAGCTCGCCCGGCTCGTACGGCACGTCCATCCACATCAGGCGATAGCGCGGCAGGATTGAATAGTAGTCGTCGAGGCTGCCCGCGTTGGGATCCTTCCGGCGGCGGCCGAGCGACCTTCCGTTCAGGAACAGCTCCGCCTCGTCCGCGCTCGTGTAGGCGAACACGGGGACGGTCTTGCCCTTCTTCGCGGGGAAGTTCCAGTGGCACGGCACGAGGTACAGGGTGAAGGCGTCGCGGTTCCAATGCGCGCGGTAGAGGTAGAAGCGGTCCTTCGGGAATGCGCAGAGGTCGCAGATGCCGAAGTAGGAGCTGCGGGAGTCGTTGTACGGCGTGGGTTCGCCGAGGTAGTCGATGCCCGTCCACACGAACTCGCCGCCCACGAACGGGTCGCGCGTCATGCGCAGGAATTCGCGGTCGGGGATGTCGCTCCAGCGCGCGGAGTTGAAGTCGTAGGAGTCCACGCGCTTCGCGGACACGGCGAAGTCGGTCTTGTTCGTCGGCAGCGTATCGGCGTAGTAGCCCCACTCGGAGAGCGCGGAGGCGCTTTCCGTGTAGAGGAGGGGCTTGTCGGGCGCGTGCGCGCGCATCTTGTCGTACATCCCGTTGTAGTTCCAGCCCGTGATGTCGAGCGCGTCGTAGTCGCCGCGCTCGCCGGCCTTCGGGAAACAGCTGCCGATGCCCACGGGGCGCGTGTCGTCCTCCGCGCGCACGACGTGGCGGAAGCGCGCGCAGCGCTCCACGCTCGTGCCCGTGGCGAGGCCGTTCGCCCAGCTCTCCTGTCCGGGCGGCATCACGCGCCCGATCGAGATCTCGTTGCCGATCGACCACGCGAACACGCACGGGTGGTTGCGGTCGCGGCGCACGAACTTCGCGAGCTGGCGCGACACGAAGTCCTCCAGCGGCTCGTCGCCGCGCCCACACGTCTCCTGCCACTTGTCGAAGCACTCGTCCCACACGAAGATGCCCATCTCGTCGCAGAGGTCCAGGACGCCCGGCGCGGGGCAGTTGTGGCTCGTCCGGAGCGCGTTCACGCCCATGTCGCGCATGATAGCGAGCTGGCGGCGCATCGCGTCCTTGTCGAACGCCATGCCGAGCGGCCCGAGGTCGGAGTGGAGATCCACGCCGTTGAGCTGCACGCGCTTTCCGTTGAGGATGAAGCCCTTGTCGGCGTCGAAGCGGAATTCGCGCAGGCCGATGCGGCGCACGAGCGAGTCGGCGAAGCCGTCGCCGCTTACGGCGATTTCGAGCGTGTAGAGCTTCGCGCCGTCCACGAGCTCCCAGAGCTGGGGTTTCGGCACCTTGAGCTTCATCTTGAAATCCTCGTCGGCGTAGCCGTCCACGTCAAAGTCGTCCTTCGCCATGGCCACGACCGCACCGGACGGATCCCTCAGCTTGGCGCGCGCCAAGCCCTTCGCCTTCTTCAGGCGGCGGCTCGTGACGACGCCTTTCACCTTCACCTCGGCGCAGCCGGTCAGGACATCTTTCGTGATGACCTGAAGGTCGTCGTCTCCGATGTAGACATCGTCCGTCTTCACGAGGTAGACGGGGCGATAGATGCCGCCGCCGGGGTACCAGCGCGACTTGAAGTTGTCCGTGTCGACCTTCACGACGATCTTGTTCGCGCCCTTCATCAGGTACGGCGTGAGGTCGGCGCGGAAACCGAGGTAACCGTAGTCGCCGCGCCCGCACGGGTTGCCGTTCGCGAACACCGTCGCGTGCGCCATCACGCCCTCGAAGTCGAGGAAGATGCGTCCCTTCGGCAGTTCATCGCAGGTGAGGGTGGTTTCGTACGTGCCGCGTCCGCGCCACGGCAACTTGCCCGTGTTGCCGTCGAGCGCCGGGTCGAACGGACCCGCGATCGCCCAGTCGTGCGGCAGCGTGACGGAGACGGCGGACGCGCCCTCCTTCGTGAACGTCCAGCCCGTGTGGAAGTCCGCAACCGTGCGCGCCGCGCACGCGCCGGCCGCCAACGCCGCCGTGAGCGCAAGAATCGATTTCTGCTGTAGTCTCATGTTGTTTCTCCTGTAAGGTCATTTTCTGGGGGAAGCGGCGTCTCGCCGCTTTGGTCGCGACTTTCCCCTGGGGGAAGCGGCGTCTCGCCGCTTTGGTCGCGACTTTCCCCTGGGGGAAGCGGCGTCTCGCCGCTTTGGTCGCGACT
>JAFRSR010000031.1 GCA_017427485.1 Kiritimatiellia bacterium | reverse complement strand
TGAGACGGACGGTTATCGTCTGGCGATTGAACCGGGGTATCAGCCGTGCGCCGAGCCGTTGAAGTCGGTGTGGCTGTTCGGGACATGCGCCGAGTCCACGCATCGCTTCACAGACGCCGCTGTCACGGTTGTCTCTCCGCCCGAATTCTGCATCCTTCCGTCGGGTATACGGGTTATCAGATAGCATTCTTCGCATTTCCATCTTGTGCGGACTCTGGCTCTTCAGCCCCCTTTGTCTAACCAACCTCCGAAATGTCTTGGAGTGAATTTGCGCTTTTTGCCCATTTATGGTAAACTACACGCTCACTTTTTTCACAGAAAGGCAGAACGATGAAGGTTGAAAAGAAAGAGTCCAGCCCGTGCGTGCTGGAGCTGTCGGTGAAGGCCGAGGCGGACGAGGTCAAGGAAGAGTACCAGAAGGTGCTGACGGCGTTCATCCGCAACGCCGTGGTGCCGGGATTCCGCAAGGGCAAGATTCCGCTGCCCATCCTCAAGCAGAAGTTCCAGGTTGAGATTGCGCAGGAGACCCAGCAGTCCTGTTTCCGCAAGCTGTACCCCGAGGCGCTGAAGGAGGCGTCCATCGAGCCGCTGACGCTCCAGGACGTGACGGAGCTGTCCTTCTCGCCCGAGGCGGGCTTCGCGTTCACGGCGCTCGTCGAGGTGCGTCCCGTGTTCGACCTGCCGAAGTACAAGAAGCTCGCGATCAAGCCGGGCGACGTGTCGGTGAGCGACGACCAGGTCGCGGCCGAACTCGAGAACTACCGCCGCGCGTTCGCGAAGTACGAGGACGCGAAGGAGGGCGCCGTGGTGGCGGAGGGCGACTTCGTGTGCTTCGACTACGCGGGCACGACGGACGACGATCCGCCGCAGCCGCTCAGCGAGCTCGTGCCGGACCAGAAGGCCATCTGCGCGGGAACCGACTTCTGGACCCAGGTCGAGGAAGGCCGTTTCGTGCCCGAGATCCTCGAGGCGCTCAAGGGCATGAAGGCCGGCGAGACGAAGGAAGGCGTGAAGGTGTCCTTCCCGAAGGAAGCCGCGCCCGAACCGCTGAAGGGCAAGAAGGCCGTCTACACGATCACGCTGAAGAGCTTCCGCAGCCGCACGCTGCCGGACGACGCCGGGTTCGTGGCCGCCGCGAAGGCCGAGTCGATGGACGCCCTCCGCGCCGACTTCCGCAAGCGACTGGAGGAGGAAGCCAAGGCGCGCGACCTCGCCGCCCGCAAGGACCAGGCGATCGACCTGCTCCTCAAGAACGCCGACTTCGACGTGCCGCCCTCGCTCGTGCGCCGCCAGACGCAGTCAACGCTTGAGGAGCTCGCGCAGCGCGCCCAGTACTCGGGCCTGCCAGCCGACTACTTCCAGCAGAACCGCGACCAGATTCTCGGCGAGGCCACGAACAGCGCCATCCGCCGCGTGCGCCTCTCGTACATCCTCCTCGGCATCGCGAAGGAGGAGGGCCTCGAGGTCTCCGAGGACGAGGTGATGGCCGGTCTCGAGCGGATGGTCGCCGGGTCCGGCGGCAAGATGACCGCCGCCGACCTGCGCAAGCAGATCGAGGAGAACGGCCAGCTCGACGGATACAAGGAACAGCTCGCCGCCGAGAAGGCGCTTGACTTCGTGCTCGGCGCGGCGAAATGAACGAACGGGGAAATAACATGAAGACGAATGCATCCTATCTCGTGCCGTACGTCGTCGAGCAGACCTCGCGCGGCGAACGCTCCTACGACATCTACTCCCGCCTCCTGCAGGACCGCATCGTCATGCTCGGCGGCGAGGTGACGGACGACTCGGCGAACTCGATCGTCGCACAGCTCCTCTTCCTGCAGGCGCAGGACGCGAAGAAAGAGATCTCGATGTACATCAACTCGCCGGGCGGCAGCGTCACGGCGGGGCTTGCCATCTACGACACGATGCAGTTCATCTCGTGTCCCGTGGCGACGTACTGCATCGGCCAGGCGGCGTCGATGGGCGCGGTGCTGCTCACCGCCGGCGAAAAGGGCAAGCGCTTCGCGCTCCCCAACGCGCGCATCATGATCCACCAGCCGTGGGGCGGCGCCGAGGGCAAGGCCAGCGACATCGAAATCACGGCGCGCGAGATCCTCCGCCTGAAGGAAATCCTCAACCAGATCCTCTCCTCCCATTCCGGCAAGGCGCTGGAGGACGTCGTGCGCGACACCGACCGCGACCACTTCATGAGCGCAGCGGAAGCCTGTACCTGGGGTCTCATCGACAAGGTGCTTGAACCGAAGAAGGCCTGACATGGCGAAGAAGAAGCGCGACGACGAGCTTTTCGGTCCCGTCTGCTCGTTCTGCGGACGCGGTCTCGACGAGGTGATCGTGATTCCCGGCCCCGCCGGGGCCAGCATCTGCGAGGACTGTGCCCACCAGGCAATCGAGATCGCCGACTCGGCCCGCCGCGAGAGCGCGGGCCTGTTGGACGACCGCAAGCCCGCGAAGAAGGGGCAGCGCGCGGCGGCGCAGGCGGCACCCGAGCCCATTGGCCCCGTTCCCTCGCCGCGCGAGCTCAAGGAATTCCTCGACAAGTACGTAATCGGGCACGAGGCGACGAAGAAGATCCTCTCCGTGGCCGTCCACAACCACTACCGGCGCCTGGAGGATTCGGCTGCGGAGGCCGCAAGCGGCCCCGAGTTCGCGGACGTCGAGATCGAGAAGTCCAACATCCTCCTCATCGGCCCGACGGGCTGCGGCAAGACGCTCTTCGCCCGCTCGCTCGCGAAGTTCCTCAAGGTGCCGTTCGCCATCGGCGACGCCACCACGCTCACCGAGGCCGGCTACGTGGGCGAGGACGTGGAGAACGTGGTGCGCTACCTCTGGCAGAACGCCGACGGCGACACGGCCAAGGCCGCGCGCGGCATCATCTACATCGACGAAATCGACAAAATCGCCTCGAAGACGGACAACGTGTCCATCACGCGCGACGTCTCCGGCGAGGGCGTGCAGCAGGCGCTGCTGAAGATCCTCGAGGGAACCGTCTGCCGCTTCCCGCCGAAGGGCGGGCGCAAGCACCCCGACCAGGAGTACATCGAGGTCGATACATCCAACATCCTCTTCATCTGCGGCGGCGCGTTCGTGGGGCTCGACAAGATCATCGCCGAGCGCACGGGCCGAAACGTGATCGGCTACGGCGCGAACGCCTCCGGCGAATCGGAGGCTTCCACCGCGCGCGGCCCGCTCGACGTCCGACCCGAGGATCTCGTCAAGTTCGGCCTCATTCCCGAGTTCACGGGACGTCTGCCCGTCGTCACCTCCATGAGCGAGCTCTCCGAGGACGACCTCGTGCGCGTCCTGACGGAGCCGAAGAACTGCCTCGTCAAACAGTACCGCAAGCTTCTCGCGATGGACAACGTGGACCTCGAGTTCGCGCCCGAGGCGCTGCGCGAGCTCGCGAAGGCCGCCCTCGCGCGCAAGACGGGCGCGCGCGGCCTGCGCGCCGCGATGGAGCGCATCATGACCGACGTGATGTACGAAGGCGCGGGCGGACAGGGCGCCCGCAAGGTCGTCGTCACCGCCGAGATGGTGAAAGAGGGCCTGAAATGACCGTGACGCTCCTGCGCGCCAAGCTCCACCGCATCCGCGTGACCGAGGCGTGCCTCGACTACGTGGGGTCGCTCACGGTGGACGCGGACCTCATGGACGCCGCCGGGCTCTTCCCCCACGAGAAGATCCTCTGCGCGGACGTCGAGAACGGCGCGCGCTTCGAGACGTACGTCATCCCGGGTCCGCGCGGCTCGCGCGTGTGCTGCCTCAACGGCGCCGCCGCCCACAAAGGGAAGATCGGCGACCGGCTCATCGTGATGGCCTTTGGCCAGTTCACGCCCGAGGAGGCGTCTGCCCACGCGCCGCGCGTCGTGTTCCTCGACGAGCGCAACGACCCCGCGTCCCAGCCACAGACCTCCGCGGGAACGGCGACGTGAAGGTCGCCGTCGGACTCTCCGGCGGCGTCGACTCGTCCGTCGCGGCCCTCCTCCTGAAGGACGCCGGACACGAGGTGGTCGGCGTCACGATGAAGCTCTGGCGCGAAGGCCGCTACCAGGGCGGCGCGCGCGACGCCTGCTTCGGCGCGGGCGAGGAACTCGACATCGCCCAGGCCGCCGCGCTCGCCGAGCGCCTCGGCATCGCCTACCGCGCGATCGACTGCGCGGACGCCTACGAGCGCGACGTGCTGGACTACTTCCGCGAAACCTCCCTCGCCGGGCGCACGCCCAACCCCTGCGTGTTCTGCAACGCGCGCATGAAGTTCGGCCTGCTGCCACGTCTCGCGCGGGAGAGCGGACTCGACTTCGAGGCCTTCGCCACGGGACACTACGCGCGCATTGTGCGCCGCGGCGGACGGTACGCCGTGCAGTGCGCGGCGGACGCGGCGAAGGACCAGAGCTACTTCCTCTACCGCCTCTCGCAGGAACAGCTCGCGCACACGCTCTTCCCCCTCGGCGAACATACCAAGGATGAGGTGCGCGCTTTCGCGCGCGCGCACGGACTCGGCATGGCGGACAAGCCCGACTCGCAGGATTTCTACTCGGGCGACCGCAACGAGCTCCTCGGCGTCGCGGACCGCGAAGGGGAGGTCGTGGACCTCGCGGGGCGCGTGCTGGGCCGCCACCGGGGATACTGGCGCTACACGATCGGGCAGCGAAAGGGACTCGGCATCGCCGCCCCGGAGCCGCTCTATGTGGTGCGGATCGACGCCTGCCACAACCGCGTGGTGCTGGGCGGCAAAGACGCGCTCTGCGTGCGGTCGTTCCGCGTGGACGAGATGAACTGGATGGCGCAGGCCGAGACAGACGCGCCGCTCGCGTGCCGCGTGAAGATCCGCAGCACGGGCGCGCCACGCGGACCGGTCACGTTCCAGAACGGCGTCTGCACCGCGCCCGATGGCCTCGCCGGCGTCGCGCCGGGCCAGTCCGCGGTCTTTTACGGCGCGGACGGCGAGATCCTCTGCGGCGGCGTAATTCAATGAGTCTCATGTCTCTCGTCTCACGTCTCTCGTCAAATATGATATACTACTTCGCCATGCGAAAGGAAGAAAGATAATGGTCCGGCGCGTCGTGGTGACGGGAATGGGAGCTGTGAGCCCCTTGGGTAACGACGTAGAGACGTCGTTCTCCCGCCTGAAAGTATTTGAGAACTGCGTGCAGGCGCTGCCGGAACTCGCCGAATACAAGGGCCTCAACACGTGCCTCGGCTGCCGCACGGCGTTTGAGCGTCCGGCTGCGTGGACGCGCAAGACCACCCGCACGATGGGCGATGTGGCGATGTACGCGCTTGCGGCCACGGAGCAGGCCGTCGCCCAGGCCAGGCTCGGCGCAGTGGATCTGGAGAGCGGGCGAACGGGCGTGGCGTACGGTTCCTGTTCGGGATCCGTGCAGCCGATCTCTGATTTCCATTCGATGATTCAGACGAAGGAGGTCGTGGGCGTCACGAGCGGCACGTACATCAAGCTCATGCCGCAGACGGCCGCGTGCAACCTCTCCGTCCATTTCAGGACCCATGGCCGCCTCGTCCCCACCGGCACGGCCTGCACGAGCGGCTCGCTTGCGATCGGCAGCGCGGCGGAGCTCATCCGCTGGGGCGTGCAGGACGTGATGATCGCGGGGGGAGCGGAGGAGTTCAGTCCCACGCAGGTCGCGGTGTTCGACACGCTCTACGCCACGTCCGTGCGGAACGATGCGCCGCACACGACGCCGGCGCCGTATGACAAAGACCGCGACGGCCTCGTGATCGGCGACGGCGCCGCCACGTTCGTGCTGGAGGAATACGGGCATGCGCGGGCGCGTGGGGCGGCGATTCTCGCCGAGGTCGTGGGGTTTGCCGAGACGACGGACGGCACGCATGTGACGAACCCGAACGCGGAGACGATGGCGTGCGCGCTCACCGGCGCGTTGCGGGATGCGGGGCTTGACGCTTCAGCCGTAGGCTACGTGAGCGGGCACGGCACCGCGACGAAGGCGGGCGACGAGGCCGAGACGGTCGCGACGCGCGCCGCGTTCGGCCGCGCCGTGCCGATTTCCTCCATCAAGAGCTACACGGGCCACACCCTTGGCGCGTGCGGCGCGCTCGAGGCGGCAATGCTGGTGAAATCGCTTCAGACAGGCTGGTTCCCGCCTACGCTCAACCTGCGGCACGTAGATCCCGCCTGCGCGGAACTCGACTACCTCGTCGGCGACGGGCGCACGCTCGACATCGAGTACGCGATGTCGAACAACTTCGCCTTCGGCGGCGTGAACACATCGCTCGTCTTTCGCCGTGTGTAGGGCGGTCACCATTCTTCTTCTGTCGTTTGCGGCCGGCTGCACGACGATGCGCGACCGTCTGGCCGGCGCGCGCGACATCCGTGAAGTGGCGCAGGCGGCGGCGGATTTCTACGTGTCGGACGGCGACGACGACACGTGCGTGGTGGGCGTGGTGCGCGGTGACGCGGGCGAGATGGTGTTCGCGTGCGCGGGAGGTGCGAACGAGCACAGCCTCTACCGCATTGCATCGCTTTCTAAGCTTTTCCTTGCACCCGTATTGCTCAAGCTGCACGCGAAGGGGCGGATCGACCTCGACCGTCCCGTATCCGCCTACTCGAAACTCAACCTGCCGCCCGAGTGCGCGCGCGTGACGCTACGCGACTTGCTGGAGAACAAGAGCGGACTCCCGCGCGAGTTCCTCACGCCATGGAATCCAGTCGACATGTGGACGGCTTTCCGCTGCGGTTTTGTGGGGAGCCACATCTACGCCGACTTCGACGATCGTGATGAGTTCGTGCGGGAGGTGTGGCGTTCAAAGTGGCGCTCGGCGGTGCGAAAGGGCGGCAATGTCTATTCAAACGTGGGGTTCGGTCTTCTCGGCATGGCCGTGGAGGATGCCCTCGGATGCGACTTGGAAACGATCCTGCGGGAGGAGCTGACTGGGCCGCGCGGTCTCGCGGATACGACATATAATCCGCAGGGCGATCAGACGAACCGCCTCACGCGCGCGTGCGCGGGACATCTGCCGTGGTTCGTACGTCGGCGCCACGAAGTTCCCGACCATCGGCTCGGCGACGCGTTACGGTCTACGGGCGGGCTCTTTTCATCGGCGGCGGACTGCATGGCGTTCTTCCGTTCCTCCTGGCCGCTCGTGGACGCCTACATCAAAGACCGCCCTCTTGAATCTTACCCTGATGAGGCCGTTTACGGCCTTCTGCGTGTCCATGTGCTGTCAAACGGCCGACGGATTGTGTATCGGGCGGGGATGATCTACGGGGGGGCGTCCTTTGTGGGATATGACCCCTTATCTCGCACGCTTGTGGTGATTCTTCGGAACGTGACGAGCTGGCCAGATCGGCGCGGGTTTGATGTGATGGAGTGTTTGGATGGTGTAAAGTGAAAAATGAAAAATGATCGGCATGGAAATGTGATGTTTTGAGGAGGGCGCGATTTTTGGGATTTTGGGGTTGCAATTCACGGCAAAGAGTGAGAAACTATACGGCGTTTTTTCCGACAGGAAGGAGGCGCGTCCATGATGACAATCTACAGATGGGAGAACGGTGGTCTGAAAGAGACCTCCGATCTGTGTGATTCGTGCTGGATCAACCTCTCGGAACCCACCACGGCGGAACTGGAGCAGGTGCTCACTTTCTCGCAGGCGCCGCGCGACTTTCTCACCGACCCCCTCGACCGCGAGGAACGTCCGCGTTTCGAGAGCGAGGACGGCTTCTCTCTCGTGATCGTGCACGTACCGTACCCGGTGCGCGGCGAGGAGGACGACGAAACGGTTCTTCCCTACGAGACGATACCGTTGGGCATCGTCCTCTTCGGCCGGAGCTTGATCACGCTCTGTTCGCAGTCGACACCCGTGACGGGGGCTTTCCTTGACCAGATCCGGCGCGTCTGTCCGCCGGCGGACCAGAACCGCTTCCTCTTCCGCCTCCTCTGGCATGCGGCGGTGCTGTTTCTGCGCTACCTGCGCGACATGCACGCGAAAATCGACGAACTCGAAGACGGTCTCCACGAGTCGATCAGCAACGAGGCGCTGTTGAAGTTGCTCACCTACCAAAAGTCTCTCGTCTACTTCTCCACGTCCCTGAAGGCGGACAACATCCTCATGAACCGCCTTGACCACGCCCGGCAGCTGAACATGAGCGAGGACGACCGCGACGTGCTGGACGACGCGGCGGTCGAGTACCAGCAGGCTCTCGAGACGGCGACGATCCACGCGGCCGTCCTGAACGGCACGATGGACACGTTCGCGAGCGTCATCAACAACAACCTCAACAACGTGATGAAGTACATGACGGCGGCCACGATTCTCCTCGCGGCCCCGACGCTCATCGCCTCGGTGTACGGCATGAACGTCAAGCTGCCGCTGGCGGAATACGAGCATGCGTTCGCCGTCTTGATCACGCTTTCCGCCGTCCTCGCCGCCAGCATCGTCGGGCTGCTTTTCTACCTCTACAAGAAACGGGTCTTCTGACATGAACGAAACCTCCACCGCCGGCCCCGGGCGCGTCGTCGCGATCGTCGGCCGCCCGAACGTGGGCAAGAGCGCGCTGTTCAACCGCATCGCGAAGGCGCGCATCGCCATCGTGTTCGACCAGCCCGGCGTCACGCGCGACCGCGTGGCGCGCGAGGTCGAGGCGAACGGCCAGCGCTTCCTGCTCGTGGACACGGGCGGGCTCGCCTTCGACCGCACGCCCGGGAGCGAGGATCCCCTCGCCGCCGAGACGCGCCAGCAGGCCGCGGTGGCGGTGTCGGACGCGGCGGTGTGCCTCGTGGTCGTCGACGTCCGCGCGGGCGTGACGCCGCTCGATGAGGAGGTGCTCCAGCGCGTGCGGGAGTCGGGCGTGCCCTGCGCGATCGCCGCGAACAAGTGCGATCGCACCGAGGACGACGCGCTCGCCGACGAGTTCGCCCGCTTCGGCATGCCCGTGTTCCCCGTCTCCGCCGAGCACGGGCGCGGGGTGTCCGCGCTCGTCCAGTTCGCCACCGGCAAGCTGCCGCCCGCCGTTGAGGCCACGCAGGCGCGGCCGCTGCGCGTCGCGGTGGTGGGGCGTCCTAACGCGGGCAAGAGCTCC
>JAFRSR010000263.1 GCA_017427485.1 Kiritimatiellia bacterium | reverse complement strand
CCCGCACGCCCCCTGCGGGGCCGCGGGCAACGGCTTGCCGCACCGTTCGCAGAAGCGGCCGGGCGCCGATTGCCTGCCGCAAGATGGACAATTCACGCGCATCTCTGCCAAGCCTACGACTGCTGCGGAAGATTCAGGTCCTGCCACGAGGAATGGTGGCTGCTCACGTCAGTCCTGTTCTGGTTCGTGCTGTTGCTGCTCTGCGTGCTGCTCGCGCTGTAGTTGACGCCCTGGGACACGCTGCCCGAGATGTTGACGCGAAGCGCCGCCAGCATGCGGGCGAGCTCGCGCTCCCCTCTGTCCGCATTGTCCTTGTAGAGGGCCGCCATCTTCTGGACGAACTGCTCGTATTCCGGACCGTAGTGGTCCTTGCCCTGCGTGGCCAGGATCTGCTGGGGCGTCATGCCGGCCTGCAGCTGCATCTGGTAGGCCTTCAGCAACTGCTCGCGCTGCTGCGGATCCTCGACGTCGGCGAGCAGCTGCTCGATGGCCATTCCGTTCCGCCGCGCGGCGTCGGCCGCCTTGGCTTCCAGGTTCAGCCGCTGCTTCTCGGCCCTTACGCCCAGCCATTCATGCGCGTCCTTGACGTCCTGCTGCGTGTGGATGTCCTGCGCCGTCGTGTCGGCCCTCGCGTCCTCCACCTTCTTTTCGCGCCCGTACTCGTCCATCTTCCTGCCGTTCGCGATGTCGTGGCCGACCTGCCTGTCCTCAAGTCCGTGCTGGTGGGCCTGCTCGCGGTCTGCCAGCTCGTGCTGGTGCTCCTGGTTCTCCAGATCCAGCAGCCGCTGGTAGACGACGTCGTCATGCGCCCAATCGCGCTTCAGCAGCTCGAACTCGCGGTCACGCGTCGCGTGCGAAACGCGGTATTCGTGGTCGATGGTCTCCTTGTAGGCGCGAAGCGTGTCGGCGTCCTTGTATTGGTCCATCTCCTCCCTGTCCGCCAGATGCCGGAGCGCCGCGCGGTATTCGGCCTCGCGGCGCTTGACGTCCACCTCGCCGAGCCTCTCGGCGTACGCCTCGTACTCGTCGCCGGTGAACTCGGCGGACGAGACGCGCACCACTTCCAGGCCGCAGGCGTCGAGATCTTCCCTGATCCGCGCCGTCATACGCTCCTGCAGGCGGATGCGGCGCTCGGGGTCGCGCACCAGATCGTCCAGCGACGTCACCGTGCACATCTCGTCCACCGGTCCCCGGACGACGGGCTCCAGCCGTCTGGCGATGTCAGAAAACGCGCACACGCGCCCGGACTTGAGCACGTTCGACGTGAAGGCGCACGCCGCATCCTTCCCGCCCTTGAAGCGGAATATCACCTCGCCGAAGAATTCGACAGGGAAATGCTCGGCCGTGCGCAGACCCTCGACGTGCAGCGGCACGATCACCTCGCCCACGTCGATCAGCACCACGCTCCGCGGAGGCGGATTGCCGAACCAGTTGATGCGCCGCACGAGCGAATCCACCTCGTGCGCGCCGGCTGGCAGCACGTCGCTGACCGCGCCGGACTCCATCAGGATCGCCGCCGTCCCCTCCTGCACCTGGAGCTTCTGGACGAGTTCGCGCTTGATGTCGCCCACCTCGAAACGCTGGGCGTAGTACTCCGGCTCCTTCCGCCACACGCCGCCCGCCATCGCCACGCGGTCCTCCGGGTAGAGCGGCGTGTTGCAGTGCGGGCAGAAGTGCGAGTCGTTGCCAATCCACTTGCTGCAGCTCGGACATTTCCACCAGCCGCCCGGCGCGGGACTGCCGCACTTGTTGCAAAAACGCGCCCGCTTCGACACCTGATGCCCGCAACGCGGCCAAGTTGGATCGCGCCGCGCCAGTTCCAACGCCTCGCCTGTGAGGGCGGCGCCTGTGTTCTTGTCGATCAGCGCCGTGCATTCGTCACAGAATATGCCCATCTGCGTACTCCTTTTCTTTACCTTGAGAAATCATTGCGCACCCGCGTGTGCCGCGCAGCGGCGCACGCCAAGCCGCGTCCAGCAGTCGAAGCAGATCGGCTCTCCGCATCCCTCCGCCGTGCAGAAGTTCTTCAACGAATCCTGTGTGCGGTAGAAGGTGCCGCACACGCTGCACGTTCCGCCGGCAACAGACCGTTTGCTACGCTCCAGATAACGATCAAGATCCGAACTGGATACGCGGTAAAGCCTTCCAAGACGAACAGCCGGCAACTCACCCGACCTTACCAGACGGTAAATCAGTTGATAGGTCACGCCCAACATCTCGGCGACCTCTTCTAGGCTCTTGTACTCTTCGCTGCTCATTTCTGCATCCTGTAAATTATAACCTTTTATTCCTTGGTGCGATCATTATATCACTATTCATCATACGACATCAACAACTATTTTGGATAATTTTTGTTTATGTCTCTTTACATGGTTTTTCAAATTAAAGGATAGGCCAAACATGATTGCAATAACATTTCACTCTCCGCGTCAGGAACCAGCCGCGATAATAAGCCCCAGTCCCGCAAGGAACAGCACGAACATCGCGAGGTTGAGCAGGCCCGCCTTCGAAGGCGCGCCCTTGAACTCACGCCACACGAGGATGCCCCAGAGCGCGGAGACGAGCGTCGCGCCCTGTCCGAGTCCGTAGGAGATCGCCGTGCCGGCCTTGCCCGCCGCGACGAGGTTGATGCCAAAGCCAAGTCCCCAGATGAGGCCGCCGAGTACGCCCACGAGGTGCACGGGGAACCCGCCCTTGAAGTAGGCGGCCTCCGTGATCGGCTTGCCCGAGACGGGATGCCGCATCGCGATCGCGTTGAAGACGAACGTAGAGGCGAACACGCCGCACGCGAACACGAAGAACGCGGCGTAGGGCGTCAACAAGCCGGCCGCTGGCGCGGCCTCCGTGAAATTCGAGTCCATCGTCCGCCCCACGAAGTAGTAGAACGTCGACATCAGCACGCCGCAGATGACGGAGAGGACGATTCCCTTGACGAGGCCCGACCGCTGTCCCGAGGATTCGTTCGCCTGCTTGATCTTGTAGGCGAACGCGTTGCAGAGTATCGCCACCACGATGATCGCCACGCCCGAGAACAGAAGAACGGGACTGCCCTTCCCGTCCGACACGTAGTTGATGATTACGCCGAGCACGAGGGCGAGGCCGATGCCCACGGGAAACGCCACGCTCATCCCCGCGATAGAGATCGCCGCCGCGAGCAGGATGTTCGCCGCGTTGAAGACGACGCCGCCGAGGAAGGCGCTGCCGATGTTCCCGGCGGAGGCCTGCTTCAGGTTCAGGAGGAAGCTCCACGCCTCGCCGCCGAAGTGGCTGCCGAAGGTGAGTCCCGAGACGAGCGCGAACAGCAGGACGCCGATTACGTAGTCCCAGTAGAAGAGCTCATAGCGCCAGGTTCGCCCCGCGAGCTTCTGGGTGTTGCCCCAGCTGCCCCAGCAGAGCATGGTGATGATACAGAGTAAAACCGCTACAAAATAAGAATTTACAATAAACATAATATATTAATCCAATAACGCGGGAAAGTATATCTGTTTTATGACTTGAT
>JAFRSR010000262.1 GCA_017427485.1 Kiritimatiellia bacterium | reverse complement strand
TGTTGTGGTGCAAAAGCACAGAATGGAACCTCGGATGGCTTTTGTCAAGGGGGAATGGGGCCTCCGCCCGTAAGTCTTTGGCCATGGCGGGTTGCAAACAGCCGCCCGTCCGGCCAGCCGGCGTCGCAAGCGCGCTGGCCGGCCGTGCGGCTGTTCACAACCCATGCCGCACATGAAAAAGTCGTGCGTTGCAAACAGGCGGCATGACGGCCGCCTGTTCACAACGCACCAGCACCCACTGAGAGGGGGCTTCGATCCCCCAAACAATCATTTCATTGCATGAACCGACCCACACTCATGCACGAAGCCTCGATAAAAATCCTTAACTTCAGTCACAATCGCCAAGAGACATTCACGCGCAGTTTGCAAGCCGGACAAGTAGAAGCTCTGATAATCGGTATCACGATTATCACCATAAGGGCTAAAAGAAATGATAGGCGGATAGTACGAGATCGCCTTGAAGTCATGAAGTTGGCGTGATTTGGGACCAAAAGCATGAAGTAATAACGTCTCAGTTTCACGTAACCACATGGAAAACTCCATAGACTTGCGCGTCTTATGCATTAAATCGGCAATGGCCTTAATCTTATCACAGACCTTAAGAATCACATCCTGCCTCGGCATACGAAGCGCCGGCTCGTAGTCGATTTCATCTTCTGTTTGCACATGTTTTGCCATATCGTCTCTCCTTACGCCAATTACGTTTACGTTTCAACATCACATCTTTTCATCAACTCCGAACGCCGACCTGTTCCCCATAGCCTTGACGTATGCCGACTTCTTGATGCCGCGAATTACGCCCGCGTCCATCTTGGTAAAGCCGAAACACTTGCGGCCAAGGTCTTTCAGCGACGCGCCTATCAGATACAGTTCCTTGTCGTCAATGATAAGAAAACGGTCGTGGAAGGTTTCATTGTAGCGAACGGCGAGGCGCGGGTACTGCGCGTTGAAGGTCGCGATGTCGGCATCCGAAATCTTGCGGTGCGGCACGTGATTTTTGTCGTAATGTTCCGAGGTGATAATCGTCACCTTCACGCCCTTGCGCTTCTTCGCGAAAAGATCGAGTGTTTCCGGCGTCGCCCAATTGTCGATCAGAATCAACGACCGCTTCGCGCTCTGGATCAACTTCAGCACTAGCGCCCGCGCATCCCACAACTGCCCATCGTAGAACACGCCCTGCAGCGGCGTTTCTGTCGCGTCAAGACGCTCAAGGATGGAATCCACTTTAACATCCGTGGCAATCTGCTTTTTCTCTACTGCCTCAATCCTCTGAAACATCTGTGCATTCGCAAGCAAGAACCGACGCATCGCCGAAAAAGCCCGCATGATGCGAATATTCACTTCAATGGCCGTAGGCGAACGTAGGACGCTGCTCAACATGGCAATGCCATTTTCAGTAAACGCGTATGGAAGCTGACGATCGCCACCCCAACTTGAGATGCCAATTTGGCATTTCAAGTTGTTCCATTCTTCAGCGGACAGTCTGAACATGAAGTCCTCTGGGAATCGTTCTTCGTTGCGCTTGACCTGCCTGTTCAATGCTCCAGTCGCAACACCATACAACCCTGCCACATCGCGGTCAAGTATAACCTGCACACCCCGAATCGTCTTAATCAATGCCTGAATGTTGCCATCATCACTGACGGCAACCACGTGCACTTGCTGATCAGAAATTGCATCCCCATTCTGCATCATGCCGCCTCCTTTACATCAGAGACCCGCTTAAACGATAGCCGTTCGAACTTATCACAATTTGTGATAACACACTCTCCTCGCCTCCCGTTTAAGGTACCAATATGGCACCTTAAACAATCCCTTGTCTTGGGCATCGCCTTGCGGATTGAATCGAGAAGTCCAGGGATGACCTCAGCCCCCATCTTCGCCGCGGCGAAGGTCATGCGACCCGCGTCTTTGAGCGACGCGCCAGTCCAGAAGATTTCCTTCTGATCGACAATGATAAAGCGGTCGTGGCAGATTCCGCAGATGGTCTTCGTGAATTTACCGCATTGCTTCCCGAACGCCTCGAAATCGGACTCCACAAGTTCGCCGTTGGAATGCGTCACAAGCTCGATCTTCACGCCGCGCCCACGCTTCGCGAGCATATCCAATGTCGCCACGCCGGGATAGGCATCGATCACGATCAACTCCTTCTTCGCCCGACGGATGAACTTGATCAAGAGCGACTTCGCATCCCAGAACTTGTTCTGGTAGAAGATGCTCTGCAGCGGCGGCTCCTTGGCCTGGACCTCGTTTTCAAGACGAACGTCTAGCCGTACGGTCTCGTTCGGCTGATAGACGACTATCTGGTTTTCGGCGGCGAGTTTCTTTGTTTTTCACGTGGGATAGTATAGCATAAACCAGAGGAATTGTGGCGGCGATCAGTGGCCGCGACGGAGCGCGGCCCTCCCGGGCGTGCGACGCTCATCCTGAGCGTCGTATCCGCAAGCCCATGCTTCGCGAACACCGCTTCGCGCTTCTCCGTGATCACGACCACACGGCACGATTTACCTAGCAGAATCTCCCGCGAGAGAGCTGCAAACGTGGGTTAGCGCAGTCCGTACTTCGCCTTGAGCGCGGCAAGCGTTCCGTCGGCGGCCATGCGGGCCAGGACGTCGTTGACGAACGCCAGCACGTCGTCCTGTCCCTTCCGCATGAGAACGCCGATCTCGCCACGGGTGAACGGCTCGCCCAGAAGCGGGGCCGCCAGGCGCGAATCTCGCCGGACATACCACGGAGCCTCGACGATCTCCGTGATCATCACGTCGGCGCGTCCCTCGGCCACGCGCGAGGGAATCTCCTCGTTTCGGCCATGGATCAGAAGCGTCGCATGTGGCAGTCTCGCCCGGGCGAACGCCTCGTTGAGCCCGCCCGGGTTCACCATCACGCGGACATCCGGGCGGTCGATGTCGGAGAGCGTACGGAACCGTGCGGCGTCTTCGACCCTGCAGAGGATGGTTTTCCCATTGGCCAGATAGCCGTTGGACATCGCCATCGTCTTCTTTCGCGCGGCCGTGATCGTGATCCCACCGATGGCCAGGTCGAAGGTCGGCTTGTCGGCCTGCACGTCCGCGGCAAGCGTCGGCCACGACGTCTTCACGAACTCGGCGCGCACGCCCATTTCGGACGCAATCCGCTCCGCGATCTCGATGCCGAATCCCTCCCAACGCCCCGTCGCGGGATCATGCCAGGTAAGCGGATGGTAGTCGCCCGTGCTCCCCACGAGCAGCCTCCCTCTCGTTTCGATGCGTGAAAGGGCCGCGCGTCCAGATGCGCCGCCGCATGAAAGATACGGCGAGCAGCAGCCACTCGGGGCCAGGAGGAGGCCGCATGCGGTTGCAAGAACAAGAAATGCCCTGCAAATACCCATGCGGTCACTTCAGCTTGAATCCCGTGCCGACGAACTGCGCGATCTCGCGGCCCGTGTCGTCGACGACGTCCACGTTCACCACGCACGAGGCGCGTCCGTCCTTTTTGTACCGGGCCGTGGCGATCAGGCGGTCGCCCTTGGCCGCCGCGAGGAAGTTGACGCTCACCTGCTGGGCGACCGCCGCGCGTTCCCGGTCGTTCGTCAGCGCGGCGAACGCGAAGTCGGCGAGGGTGAAGATCGCCCCGCCCATCACGCCGCCCAACGCGTTCCGGTGCCGTGCGCCCAGCGCCAGACTCGTGACGGCATGGCTCTCGTCACGTTCTTCGAGCGTCATTCCGTTCTCGGTGGCGAACCTGTCGCCGGAGAAATACGCCCGTGCCTCGTCGATTGTCTTGAAGTTGCCCATTGGCCCTCTCCTCTTTTGTCTGTCGCCCATTCCGGCACGCGACACATTGCGCCCGGAAAGCACGCCTCTATTCTATCACATTCAGGCACCCGTTGCTACCGTCCGAGCGCCTTGCGCTCGGCGGGGGTGA
>JAFRSR010000030.1 GCA_017427485.1 Kiritimatiellia bacterium | reverse complement strand
TGGGCGTGTTGAGGTCGTCGTTGACGGCCGCCGTGAAGGCGTCGAGCGCCTCCTGCGCGAAGGCGGGCGCCGGTTCGTCGTTCGCGCGCGCCGCGAGGGCGTCCTCGCAGCGGTCGATGCGCTCAAGCGCGCGACGCGCGTCCTCGAGGGCGCTGAACGCGAAATTGAGTCCCTGGCGGTAGTGCGCGTTCACGAGCACGTAGCGGATCTCGCGTCCCTTCCAGCCCTTGTCGAGCAGGTCGCGCAGCGTGAAGAAGTTGCCGAGGCTCTTGGACATCTTCTCGCCGTTCACGCGCAGGTGGGCGCAGTGCATCCACGTCTTCACGAACTCCTTGCCCGTGGCGGCCTCCGCCTGGGCGATTTCGTTCTCGTGGTGCGGGAAGAGGTTGTCGATGCCGCCCGTGTGGAGGTCGAACGTCTCCCCGAGGTACTTCATCGACATCGCGGAGCACTCGATGTGCCAGCCGGGGCGTCCGCGCCCCCACGGCGAGTCCCAGCCCACGGGGCCGTCGCTCTCCTCCCACGCCTTCCAGAGCGCGAAGTCGCCCACGTTCTCCTTGTCGTACTCGTCGGCCGCGCAGCGCGCGCCCGTGCGCTGGTGGTCGAAGTCGATGTGCGCGAGCTTGCCGTAGCCGGGGAACTTCGTGACGGCGAAGTAGACGCTGCCGTCGTCGCTCTTGTAGGCGACGCCCTTCTCCACGAGCTTCTCGACGAGCGCGATCATCTCGGGGATATGGTCGGTCGCGGCGGGATAGACCTCGGCGGGCTGGATGTTGAGCACCTTCAGGTCGGCGAAGAACGCGTCCTTGTACGTCTTCGTGTAGTCCGTGAGCGCCACGCCGGCGGCGTTCGCGCCGCGGATCGTCTTGTCGTCCACGTCCGTGAGGTTCATTACCTGCTTGATCTTCATGCCGTTGAACTGCACCACGCGGCGGAGGACGTCCTCGAACGTGTACGCGCGGAAGTTGCCGATGTGCGCGAAGTTGTAGACGGTCGGGCCGCACGTGTAGAGGCGGATCGTGTTGTCCGCGAGGGGCGTGAGCGGCTCCACCCTTCTGGTTAAGCTATTGAATACTTGCATGCCCATTGACTTTCCTTTTCTTTCAATTGTTCACAAATGCTTAATCGATGAAGAGCATGCTCCAGAGCGTCGCGGTGCCGCGCAGCTCGTCGCGGGAGATGCGGATGAAGAAGAGGTCGTCCTTGCCCGCGCGCCAGCTCATGAAGCCGAGGCCGTCGCCGCGCACGCGCTTCAGGAGGCGCGCGGCCATGCGCATCTTCGCGCTCTCCATCGGCATGAGCGTGTCCGCGACCTTCGGCAGGTAAAGACGGAGAACTGTCGTCGGTGAACAGAACATCACGTTCGAGAGACCGGCCTTGTTCGCCTCGGGGAGGATCTTCATCAGACGCACGCGCGGCGCGCCGCCGCCCGGCACCTCCGACGAGGCGTTGAGCGAGTAGTAGTTGGCGCCCGGCGCGCGGGTGAACGCGAGCGACTTGCGGATGAAGTCCGCGATCGTGGGATCCAGCATCGCGAAGATGTCCGCCGAGCCAAGGTCGCCCGGCGTGGAGGTGACGCCGAAGAGCGGCGCGGACGTGGGGACGCCCGGGAACGACAGCGCGGCGGACGGCAGGGCCGGACGGTGCGGCTCGTTCAGGCGCACGCTGCCGCTCAGCTCCAGGCCGCGCGCGGTCATGCGCACCACGATCGTGTCGCCCGCGCAGGTGTTCGACTGGAACAGCGCCCGCGCGCCCGACGGCCCCATCTGGACGAACGCGAGGTCGCCGCCGAGCTGACGGCGCAGCGCGCCCACCGCCGCCGTAGGCGTGTGCGCGGCGATCACCGCCGACGGCCCAAGCGCGGCCCACTTGCCGTCCGGCGTGAAATACGCGTACAGCGTGCGCCGCGAGTGGCGCCCCGCCGGAATGCGCAACGCGCCGTTTTTCTGCGGCACGGCGTCGGGATGCTTGGCGAGGAACGCCGCCTTCGTGGTCGTGAGGGGATAGAGCACGGACCAGAACTTCGCGCGGTCGAACTCGTCCGCGCCCGGCTTCCGTCCCCGGCTGTTGAGGCGCTGCATCAGCTGGGCGAGCTTGGCCGCGTCCACGTAGCACACGGCCACGCCCGGCGCACCCGCGCGCATCGGGCCGAAGAGCTTGGCCGCCCCCTGGTTGCGGATGGCGGCGGGGACGAGCTGCGTGAGGATCGGATCGGTCATGCCCTTCCCCAGCGACGCCACGTGGTTCGCGATCGTCGGCAGATCGGCGAACGTGACCGTACACGCGGGACGAACCTCGGCGCGGACGCACCAGGCGCCCAATGCAGCGAGACAGACAACGACAAGATGTTTTTTCATGTCCGCCTAGTATATCAAATCCGCCTGAAATAGGCTAGAGATTCGCGAAGGGATTGCACACGAAACCGGAGGATGGGCGCGGCCGGTCACCGCCCCGTCTCGGGGCTGCGTAGCCCGGCCCCGCGCCCGGCCGCGCCGGCGCGCGGCTTTCCCCGCGCGGCTTCGTGCGGGCGGGGAGCGAGATGCGGTTGCGCGCCGTGTCCACGCCGATCACGCGCACCTTGATCTTGTCGCCCGTCTTCACCACCTCGGAGGGGTCCGAGACGTAGTGGTCGGCCAACTCTGAAATGTGCACGAGGCCGTCCTGGTGGATGCCGATGTCCACGAACGCGCCGAACGCGGTCACGTTCGTCACGATGCCCTCGAGCGTCATGCCCTCCCGCACGTCGTCAATCGTCGTCACGTCGTCGCGGAACGCCGGCTTCTCGAACACGGCGCGCGGGTCGCGTCCGGGCTTCTTCAGCTCCTCCACGATGTCCTTGAGCGTGGGCAGGCCCACGTCGTCCGAGACATACCGCTTCAGCTCGATCTGGCCCGCAAGCGCCGCGTTGCCCACGAGTTCGCCCACGCCCACGCCGAGGTCGGCGGCCATCTTCTCCACGAGCGCGTAGCGCTCCGGATGCACGGCGGAGGAGTCGAGCGGATTCGCCGCGCCGCGGATGCGGAGAAAGCCCGCGCTTTGCTCGAACGCCTTCGGACCGAGCCCCGTCACTTTCTTGAGGTCGCCGCGGCTCTTGAACGCGCCATGCTCGTTGCGCCATTCGACGATGCGCTTCGCGAGCGACGCGCCGATGCCCGAGACGCGCGTGAGGAGCGGTGCGGAGGCGGTGTTCAGCTCCACGCCCACCTTGTTCACGCAGCTCACGGTCACTTCGTCCAGCTTCGCCTCCAGAAGCGGCTGGAACACGTCGTGCTGGTACTGCCCCACGCCGATCGCCTTCGGCTCGATCTTCACGAGCTCCGCGAGCGGGTCCTGCAGACGCCGCCCGATGGAAATCGCGCCGCGCACGGTGAGGTCGAGGTCGGGGAACTCGTCGCGCGCCGTCTCGCTCGCGGAATACACGCTCGCGCCCGCCTCGCTCACGCTCACCACCATCACGTCCTTCGCGCCGATCAGCTTCAGCACGCTCCGCGCAAACGCCTCCGTCTCGCGCCCGGCCGTGCCGTTCCCCACGGCGATCGCGTCCGGCTTGAACTTCTCCACGAGGCGCGCGAGGATGTCCTGCGCCTCGGCCGTGCGCTGCGCGGGGTAGATCACGGTGTTCACGAGGAACTTGCCCGTCTCGTCGAGCATCGCCACCTTGCAGCCCGTGCGGATGCCGGGGTCGATCGCGAGCACGCGCTTTTCGCCGAGCGGCGAGGCGAGCAGGAGATGGCGTAGGTTCTCCGCGAACACCTCCACCGCCGCGCGGTCCGCCTCCATCTTCTTCTCCGTCGCCACGTCGATCTCGCAGGACGGCGCGAGGAGCCGCTTGTAGGCGTCCTCGGCGGCGAGGCGCACATGGTCCACGGCATCTTGCGGCGGTCGCGGGGCGACCGCCCTACCGGATGATGAATCGTCAACGCACCTTTCTCGGTTCACGATCTCGAGCACGTGTTCGATGACCGGCTCCTTCTCCACCACGAAATGTCGCCACAGGACGCCCTCCTTCTGTCCGCGGCAGATGGCGAGATAGCGGTGGCTGGGGATCTCGGCGATCGGCTCCTGGAAGTCGTAGTACTGCTCGAACTTCGTGGGTTGCGTGGGCTTCGGCGACACGACCTCGCTCTTCACGACCGCCTTCTTCGCGTATGTATCGCGCACAAAGCCGCGCACCTCGGCCATGTCGGCGATGCGCTCGGCGAGGATGTCGCGCGCGCCCTGCAAATCCTCTGCTGATGCGGACTGGAAGTCCGCCGCTCCGAGCTGATTATTCCAGATCGCATCCGCAAGCGGCTCGAGCCCCTTCTCCTTCGCGATCATGGCGCGCGTGCGGCGCTTCGGCTTGTAGGGCTGGTAGAGGTCCTCGAGGGCGGCCTTCACCATGCAGGACTCGATCTTCTCGCGCAGGTCGTCCGTGAGCTTGCCCTGCTCGTCGATCGACTTGAGGATCGCCGCCCGACGCTCCTCCAGCTCGGCGTAGTAGGTGAGGCGCTCCTGCACCTTGGAAATCTGCACCTCGTCGAGGTTGCCGTGCACTTCCTTGCGGTAACGGGCAATGAACGGAATCGTATTGCCTTCCTTCAGGAGTTTCGCCACCGCCGCCACCTGGCCGGCGGAAATACCCAATTCGGCGCTGAGGCGCGGAAGCACCTTGGCCGCATTCGCTTCTATGTTCATGATCACTCTATTTACTTGTCACATCGTCTCGGGAGCTGCGGGCAGAGACGGCACGAGGGCGTCCGGGCCATCACCATCCGGCGGATTTTCAGGGGGCTTCGCGGGCTTCTCTGCTGGCTTTTTCGCCTCGGGCTTCTTGGCTTCAGACTTCTTCGCCTCGTTTTTTTTCGCCTCGGGCTTCTTGGCTTCAGGCTTCTTTTTCGCCGGCGGCTTCGCCTCGGGCTTCTTCTTCGGCGCCGGCTTGGTCTCCGGCTTCTTCGCGCCATCGGCGTCTCGCGCCTTCTCGATCTGACGGATCGTGTCCTGCACGTCCTTGGAATCGGGCAGGATCTTCAATGCCCGCCGCGCCTGCGCCAGTGCGTCGTCGTAGCGCCCGCGATACAGCAGCACGACCGCCAGGTTGTTCAGGAACACCGCCTCGTCTGGCTTCTGCTTCACGCACTTCCTCAAATGCTTCTCCGCCAGTTCCCAGGCGCGTTTTCCGAAATGGTCCATGCCCACCGCGAAGTTCGCGTACGGATCGTCGGGGGTGATGCTCAGGATCGGCTTCGCGTACTGCGCCGCCGCCACGTAGTCGCCCCGCGCGATCGCCGCGTCCAGTTCCTCCCGCGGAGACGGCGCCATGCGGAGCACGGGCGCGGCCGGCTTGTCGGCGGCAGGAGCCGGGGCCGGCTTTTTCTCGGCAGCCGGAGACTTTGCCGCAGCGGGAGACTTTGCCGCAGCAGGAGGCGGAACATTCGTCGCCACCGGTTCCGGCGAAGACTGCTTGACTGCTGTATCCGCCGCAGGCGGCTGGGGCGCAGCGCCGGCGTTTCCGGCTTTCTTCTGAGCCTCGGCCGCCTTCTTCGCCGCCTCTGCCTGCCGTTTCTTGATGTCGGCAATCGTTTCCTTGATCTCGCCTGACTTCGGCAGAAGTTTCAAAGCCTTGTTCGCAAGGGTCAGAGCCTCGTCGTAACGGTCCGTCTCCATGCAGACAATCGCGAGATTGTTCAACACCGCCGCATCTTCCTTCGTCATCAAGTACCTGCGGAAATATTCCTCCGCACGCGCCCATTGCTTCTGGACATAATAACTCATGCCCATGGCGAAATTGGCATGGACGTTGTCCGGCTCGTTCTTGAGGATCAACTCGGCATATCGCCGTGCCTGCGTGAAGTCAGCCTGGTCGAGCGCCATCATGAGCCCCCTGCGCGGCGTAATGACGCGCATGGTGAGCGATTCAGCCTGGTCCAGCCCCTTGCGGAGGTTCAAGAGCGATGCGTTGTTGTTGTCAAGCTCGTCTGCAAGGGTCTTGTCTTTCAGAGCCAACTCCGTCTGGCCCGCGTGGTCGGCCCGCTCGGCGCGCATCGTCGCGAGACGCGCGATGTGCCACTGCACGATCCGGAAGAGCGAGTTGACCTTTCGTCCTGCGCTCTTGGACGGTCCCCCTTCCCTGTAGACGGCCAGCACGCGTTCGGCCAGTGCATTGGCGGCATCCACGCCGCGGAGACGGTCTTCCTCGGACATCCCGACGGGACGCGACACCAAGCCGCTGCACGGAGGCAGTTCCACGTGCAGGCGCTTTTTCCATATTTCAAAACCAAGCTGGGTCGCCACATGCGGCATGATATCTGGACGAGACGACGCCCATGTATGCAGCGCCGTCGGCGCGCCGAGTCCCAGCACGGTCGCACTCTCCTCGTCTGGGGGCTTCACGCCGTGCGTGCGCATGTACTGCTCGCGCGGCGAGCCCCCCGACATCATCGACAGCGCCCGGAGGGGCATCTCCGCCGAAGACGACGCGGCCGCCGCTTCCAGTTCCAGAATGGGGTTGAACGGCCCATTGGTGAAAATCCATTTAACGTCACCGCATTCCGCTAGTACTTCCTTCACGTAATCGTCGATGATTGCCAGCATCCGCCGCGTCTGCGCCTGCTGGCGTCCCGGCACAACGGCCGCCAAAAGCAGGACCGGCACGATGACGAGAACGATGCGCGCACCCGCGCCCAACGGCTTGACGTCGCGCGTCTCATCCACCTCGGCACCAGCGCCCCCTTCCTCCCTCAGCTCCGCATAACGCTGCATCGCGAGGCGTTGGTGGTCGCGGCAGCAGATGTCCACCGCCATCACTGCAAGCGCGAAGACCACGCATGCCGCCGAGAACAACATCAGGACGAGCAGGAAATACGGTGAATTGATCGTCGCCTCGCGACTCCACGTCCAGAACCAGAGCGGCGGCAGCTCCGCCAGCTGGGCGAAGGAAAACGCTCCCGCCACGAAGAAAACGGCTCCCATGTGGTAAGGCAGGAACTGCTCCTCGTCCACGGCCCGCGGCAGCAGGACCGCCGAAACGACAAACGGCAGTACGCCGATGCCGAGGCCCAGCACCCAGCCCATGCCCGACGCCGCATGGATGAACTGCGTCCACCACTGCGTCGCGTACATGAGCGGCACGTCCGCCCCCGCCTTCGCGAAGACCTCCAAGCCGTCGAACAGGATGAAGGTCGTGCAGTTGATCGCCACGCCGAAGACAAGCCCGATGGCATAGAGGAACGTGAGATGCCATTTGGAGCTCTGCTCGACGACGGGGTTCAGGAGCGGCGAGTCCGACGCCACTGCGCCGTGGCGGAGGGCGAGCAGGTAGATGCCCCACACGAGCGCGAGGAGGAAGAACCCCATCGGCGTCTCGGCGGAAAGCAAACCGAGCAGAAACATCGACAAATAAATCTGCCCGATTTTGCCGCTCATGAGGAAACCGAAGAAGAGCGTCAGGACGAGCACTGTGATAAAGAGCAACAACAGGGGCGACGTAAAAGCCTGTCCCGCGCGCCAGACGGGATCGGAGCAGGCAAAGAACAGCGCGCCGAGCAAGGCCACGCCGCGCACGACGAAGAAACGCCGACTGGAGAACTGCAGGCGTACGCGGATCGTAATGGAGAGAATCTGCCGCAGAAGCAGGTAAACGAGCCCCACAGTCACACCTGCCATCACACGGCCGAGGATTTTCAGGAGAAGATTCCCCGTCGCGACTCCCGCTGCCGAGTAGAGTCCACGGGCGATTGCGTTCCAGAAGCCCGGGAAAATCGCCTCCATCGGACGCAGCCCCGCACCAATCGCCGCGTCGTTCCACGCATCCGGACTCAACCCGGGGAAGGCCCAAAGCGTGAGGAGTCCGCCCGTCACCCCCGCGAGAATCAAGGCGATCAGCCAGTCAAGTCCGCGCAGTGACTCCAACTGAATCTCGGGACGGCGCACCGTTTCATCCTTCGTGGGATACGCCTCTTCGGCATCATAGTCGTCATCGTAGTACTTCATGCACTTCTCCCTTCAACAAGTACGGCGGGCCGTCGCCGACCCGCCGAACTTCCCAGCAACCCGCAAGCTTACTTCTGGCGGCGCCGGCGCAACGCCAGCATCGCGCCACCTATCAAGAGGAGCAACCCACTTGATGGCTCTGGCACGGCAGAACCCAAGTTGCCGACCGCCGCCGCCGCTTGGGCTGCGTTGGAATCAATTGCACCGGTGGCGACATAACCACTCGACACAAGATCGCCATAACCGTACTTGTACCCTGTAGCAACTACATCATAAGCAGGATCGCCGCCAGTGTAATTCACCATCTCAACGTAGAACAAGTAGGCTTCAGGATCTGCCAAACTGTCAAGCGATGTTTGCGTCACAAGGGTAGAGGTTTTATCAGGTTCTTGCGAGGCAACGGCACCAATAGTGGACTTTGTACCCGATCCTATCTCCTCCGCCACAAGAAGCGCGTAGTCAAAAGAATCACCTGATTCATTTGACGCTTGCCAATACAGAGTACCAGCCGAGGCAGTCGAAGCCAGCAACAACGCTGTGCTCACCAAAAGAGACTTAAAAAGGCTTTTCATTGTTTTTCCCTTTTCCCTTGTGTTACCACGCAATCGAGACCGCCGTATCCTTGCTCACGTACCAAGCACCCATGCCAGGAGCAAGTTCGCACAATGTTGCCGTCCATGTCTGGGTCTTAATCGGAACTGGAATACCAGGAAGAGTCGTCGTAGTCTCAACGACGGTGCCCCATGCACCAGCTTTCTTCGAGTAGACCTTCAGTCCGCCACCATTCAACGGAACGCGAATCTCATCGCCATCAGAACCAACACCGTTGCCAATGGTCTTAGCGACTGTGCTGGGATTGGCAATCAACATCATCTTCCCGGCGGGGATTTGAGTGTTCAGCCCCGTTGCGACCTCATAACGCCCACACAGATAAATCGGATTTGTGTTGGAGGCGCGCTGGACTATCAATCCCTTGCCTTGTGCAAGTGGCTTGACGTCGGCGGCATCGGGAGTTTGCACTGTCGTATTCCCTGTGCCAGTAACCGTTGTATACGGTTCCCAGACACCCGCATTCAGCCGATATCCGTACCATGTCTCACCCTCGTACAGGTAGATGATGTCACCCGTGGCGAGCGTGGCCGTGCTCACGAGGTTGGAGAGTGTAATGGCCTCCGCATTTCCGCCTACCCACGGCACGCCGACAACCGTGTTGGAGCTTGAAGTATCCGCAACGCCCATCACACCGTAGACAACGGAGCTGGTCGTAGGGTCGGTCGCGAAGAGCGCCGTGCTGGCGGCCATCGCACAAATCATCAAACGGAGTTTCATTTCTCGATTCCCCTTTCAGGTTAGTTGCGAATCACCTTGAAGAAGCCCGAACCAGCGGCGGCTTTGGGCGCATAGAGGATCACCTCGTCGGTCTTGCCGTCAGTCGCCTGCGCGGCACCCTGCGTGTCGTCGGCCGAGACGCTCGCACCGCTGCTCACGCGCATGAAGCCCGGCATGTTCTGGACCGTGAGCTTCACGTAGTCGCCCTCGATCTTGATGGACGTGATCTTCGGCTGCGGCAGATCCTTCGGCGCGGCCGCACCGGCGGCGACCACCTGACCACCATCGGATTCCTTCTCCTGCGCCGTCGTCGCGCCACCGGCCGTCGCCTTGCCGACCTTCGTGGCCTTCGTCGTGAGACCATAGCCGTTCACAAGGCGCAGCTTGCCGTTATTCACGCCCGCCGGTTTCGTCATGCCGTTCTCGGCCACGCGCGTGTCGAGCAGGTAGACGCCGTAGGTGCCGTCCGCCAGCGCGTCCGCCTTCGCGGAATCAATCTGGAAGAGCACATACGGGCACCGACCGCCCTTCGCGACCGGGGCGACGAGCACGATCTCGTCCGTCTCCGCCACAGCCGTGCCGTCGGCCGCAATGCCGCCGAACGTGGCGCCGTTCTTCGTCCACACGAGCGCATAGCACTCGCCGTCCAACACCGTGGTGCCGTCCGCGTACTTGTCGGGACCGACCGTGGAGAACGCGAGGAGCGCGTCGTCAATGGCGGCGGTGGCGGCGAACGCCAACCCAACTGCGCCAATCATCGTCATCAGCTTCTTCATCGTATGACCTCTTTTTCTTTAAATGGTTTCAGCTTTCAGCTTAATTATTTGTCCACAGCTTTCAGGCGATAGTATACGGTTGAACCGCCAGCCGGTGCCGTGATGTCAACCGATGTCGCGTTGGCGGGGACAGGCTCAGTGCTTGACGTGGCGAATGAGCTATCCGTGCTGTATTCAACCACAAGCTGGCGGTCAGCCCGCATCGCATCGGGCATGGGAACCGCCACGGTCACCTTCTTCGTACCCGAAACGTCTTTCACGCCCACCGACTTGATTTCAAACTTCTGGCCGTCAAACGGCGAGAGGCAGGCATTGAACTTCTCTGCGGCCGTCATGCCCGATGTGTCATACTCGCCAGAGGCGTCCCACGAAATGCCGTACTGGTCGTACCAGGCATATGGAACGCCAGAGGCGTCAGACACCCCTGCAAGTGGATAGGTGGCACTGTCGGCGTACAACGCCACTTCGTCAATGGCCGTGCAACCGATCACCTTCATGCTCGAGACACCCGAACCTGCATTCGCAAGGTTATACCATGCACCGGCCTTCGTCCCATCGGATGTCGAAGCGGTCAAATAACCGAAATCAGACATCACCGGCTCGCCGTTGATGCGGATCTGGCAACGCTTGGGTGTGTTCGTGTAGTCGAACAGGAAACTCACACGCGCCCACCCCGTCGCATCGTACTGGGTGTTGGACAACTTGCACCAACCTACGGTATTATCCTTCTTCTGGCAATAGGCATTGAAGCAACCGTTGGAATCCACCGCCACGGCAATCTGAATCGTGCCCGTAGTTTCGGAAGAGGGAAAGCCCAGTTCGTCGTCGGGACGCGCCGTCTGCACCATCATGTCCACAAGCGGCGCCCCGCCCGATCCGATTGCCGAGCCATGTGCATATTCGGTATTACCCTCAATCACGAGAACGTTGTTGTGTTCGGGCAATGAATTCGAGAGCGGAAAACCAGCCGTACTCACAGCTGAGTACGTGTAGTTACTCTCGGTCACCGTACCACCCGACCACTTTGTAAGATCGGGTGTGCCTTCAAACGTTTCGCTATAGGTTGTAGTAGCATACAGTGCCCCCGTCGCGAGTGCGCAGCCCGCGAGAGCCCCGAAACACTTCATCTTCGACATCATAAACATATCCTTTCGGTTGATCAGACCTGGTGCCTCTGAGTAGAGACGGTTCAAGTGTACCAATTTTCCGTTCGCCGTGCAAGCGGGAAAAATTATTTTTTCTGAAAAAGTTCTTGGGGGAGGGAGGGGGAGAGGGAGGTAAGGACATGCGACATGCGACGTGCGACGTGCGCGACGACATTTCGACATGCGCATGTCGCGTGTTGCGTGTCGCGCGTCCAAAACCTTCCATCAGCACTCCCCGCCATCACAGCGTACCGGCGAAGAAGCGGTCCATGATCGCCGAGTGCTCGGCGTCGGTCCAGCCGGAGCTCTCGATCGACACCCAGCCGCTGTAGCCCACGCGCTCAATGGCGCGGCGCACGGCCTTGAAGTCGATGGTGCCGTCGCCGATGCGCACGAACGTGCCCTCCTTCTCAAGGGTACGGTCGACCTTGAAGTCCTTGATGTGGAGCTTCACGATCTGGTCGCTCAGGGCGTCCACCCAGTCCGCGGACGGCGCGTAGCGCTCGTGGTTGCCGAGGTCGAGGTAGGCCTTCACGGTCGCGACCTTGAACGAGCGGATGAACGCCGCGGCGAAGTCGGGCTTCACCCACAGGTTGTTCCACACGTTCTCGAGGCCGATGACCACGCTCAGCTCAGCCGCGAGCGGCACGAGCTCCCACACGGCGTCCTGCGCGTACTTCGTCGCGTCGTTCTGCGCCTGCACGTATTCGGGGTAGTCGGCGTCCGCCGCGCGCGCGAGCGTGAGCGTCTGCGGGTCGAACGCGAGCTTGAACTCGCTCGGCTTCGGCATCTTGATGCCGCCCACGCGACCCGGCACGACGAGGATCACGGGCGCGCCGTACGCCGCCGCGATGCGGATGTTCTTCTTCGCGGTCTCGATCGCCTCGCGGCGCTTCGCGGGGTCCTTCGCGTTGAACTCGAACCAGCCGCCCATAAAGGAGTGGATGTTGAGACCCTCGTCCTCGGCGAGACGGCGCGCGGCGCGCGCCTCGGCCTCGGTCACGGTCTTGTCCTGCAGCTCCACGCCGGGATAGCCGTTCTCCTTCAGGACCTTCACCACGTCGGGCGTGAGGCGCGGACGGATCAGCGCCTTCTTCAGGACGGTTTTGAACGATCCCGCGCAGCAGCTTCCCGCGCCGCACGCGCCGCGCGCCATGCGCGGCAGCCCCGCCGCCGCAAGCGCCGTGGCGCCTGCCACCAGAAAATCACGTCTTTTGATGTTCATTGCTTTACCTTTGTCTTGTTGGGGGGACAAAAGACAGATGACAGATGACAAAGGATCGTTTTTCAAGCCTCTGTCTTTCGTCCTCTGTCCTTTGTCCTCAATCCGAAAACTCCATTCCTTAATCCAAACTCACGCCTTCCCCGGAACGGGGGCCACGCCTTCGGGCGGGACCGGGATGTCCTCGGTCTCCTCGAACTGCTCCGGCGTGAACGCGGCGTTCCAGCCGTTGTAGAACTCGCTGCGTTCGTTCTCCAGCACGTCCTTCATGCGCACGAGGCGGCCCGAATAGGCCGCGAGCGTGCCGATGATGCACGTGGCGGTGGACATCGCCACCTGCTCGCCCTCGTTGAGGTAGTTGCCGCTCAGGAGGCCGGCGAGGAAGTCCTTGTGCTCCGCGATGAGGCCGTTGTCGGGACGCCCCGCGATCGCGGCGAGGTCCTCCTCCACGGGCTTGCCGTCCCAGCGCTTGATCTTGTTGCCCACGGAAATCTCGCCCTCCGTGCCCACGAGGCGCGTGCCGAACGGGTTCGCGCAGCCCGTCATGTGGCGGCCGAAGGTCGTCGTGTGCAGCTCGTCGCCATAGTCGTAGTCGATCGCGATCTCGTCGTAGATGTCGCCGATGCCGGCAGGGCGCCGCCAGCGCGCGCCCATGCCGAACGCGCTCACGGGGAAGCGGCCGATGAACCAGTTCGCGAGGTCCACCTCGTGGATCGCCTGCTCGGTCACCTGGTCGCCGCTCATCTCCCAGAAGTGGTACCAGTTGTTGCAGAGATAGCCGGCGTTGGTGTCGGTCGGACGGCGCGGACGCACCCAGATCGGACCGTGGCAGCGGTAGACGCGGCCCGCCATGATCTTCCCGATGCAGCCGTTCCGCACCGGGCCGATCTGCTTGAGGAAGCGGTTCGAGTGGCGGTGGAGCGTGCCGGAGAGGATCGAGAGGTTCTTCGCCTTCGCGTCCGCCACGGTCTTGAGGAACGCGCGCAGGCCGCGCGGGTCGGTGGCGATCGGCTTTTCCGCGAAGATGTGCTTGCCCGCCGCCACGCAGGCGGCGATGTGGCGCGGACGGAAGACAGGCGGCGCGCAGAGGAGCACGATGTCGCACCCGGAGGCGATCACGTTCTTGTAGCCGTTCGCCCCGCTGAACGCCATCTTCTCGTCGACGCCGTACTTCTTGCAGATTTTCTGCGCCTTGTCGGGGAAGAAGTCCGCCGTCGCCGTCAACTGCACCTTGCAGCCGAGCAGCGTCGCCGCGTCCATGATGTTCTGGATCGCGCCCGTGCCGCGTCCGCCGCAGCCCACGAGGCCGACCTTGAACACCTTCTGGGCGTCGCCCAGCACCGCCGGGGCGGCCGCGACCGCGCCGACGCCCAACATGAATTTCCTTCTTGAAACTTCCATTTGCTTCTCCTTTTGAATTAAGTTATTAAGTGGGCCTTCGGCCCGAAGTTGTTAAGTCACCAGCCGGCGAGACGGGGCTGGTGCAGGCGCGCGTTCGCGGCCGAGCTGTTCGCGAAGCGGCGCGTGGACGCATCCCACGCGAGCAGCTTGCCGGGGTCGAAGAGCGCCGCCACGCCCGTGAGCGAGCACTGCGTCATCGCGCCCGCGTAAGCGAAGTCGCTGCCCACCTTCGGACCGCCCTTCACCGCCGCGATGAACTCGTTGAACGGCTTCGAGTTCGGGTCCTTGCCGGGGATGCGCGGATACTTCTGCTTCGGGCAGCCGCCGTCGGCGCGCAGCTTCTCAAGCGTCGTGTCGGGCAGCATGCGCAGGTAGTTCGCGCCGTGATGTCCGTACTCGATCACGCCGCGCGTGCCGTACACGAACGCGCCGTTGCACATGCCGTCGCGCCGCTTGCGCGCCTCGTTGGAGTTGTGCGGCGGGTAGTACTTCATGTCGCCCGTGTAGCCGGGCGGCACGGGCACGGACTGGCACGCCTCGCCGTCGAACCACACGAGCTTGAACGGCTTGCCGTCGCGCTTCACGTACTCGAACGTGGTCTTCACGCCCTTCGGGAACGTGAGGCCGTGCTTTTCCGGCGTCCAGCTGCCCACGACCTCCGCCTTCACCGTCTTCGGCAGGCCGAGGCCAAACGTCCAGAAGAGCGGGTCCATCAGATGGCAGCTCCAGTCGCCGAGCGTGTTCGTGCCGTACATCGTCCAGCTGCGCCACGAGCCGGGGAGGAACTTCGGGAAGTACGCGCGGTGCGGCACGGGACCCTGCCACTGCTCCCAGTTCAGCTCCTTCGGCACCTCCCACGTCTTCTTCATGTCGTCCAGGACGTCCATGAAGGTGTACTTCGCGGGACACCAGATGTGCGCCTCGGTGACCTCGCCGATGAGGCCGGCCTCCACCCACTCGCGGAAGTCGCGGATCGTGTCGTAGGCGTGGCCCTGGTTCATCGCCTGCGTCACGAGGTTCGGGTGCCTCCTCGCCTCGTCGAGCATGCCGTCCATCTCGTGGAAGCTCTGCGCGAGCGGCTTCTCGCACTGCACGTGCTTGCCGCGCTTCAGGCACTCGATCGCCATCGTCGCGTGCCAGTGGTCGGGCACGCCCACGATCACGGCGTCGATGTCCTTGTCGTGCTTGTCGAGCATCTCCTTGTAATAGGTGTAGAACGGCACGTTCGGGCGCTTCTTGCGCTGGCCCGCGCAGCGGCGCAGGTCCACGTCGCAGAGCGCGACGATCTTCGCGCCGGCCCGTTCGAGGCCGTAGATGTCCGCGACGGCGCGTCCGCCCGCGCCGATCGACGCCACGCGCACCGTCTCGCTCGGGGGCGTCTGGCCGCTGCCCGCGATGAGCGCGCGCGGCAGGATGTTGAAGAGGGCCGCGCTGGCCGCGCCGCCGCGAATGAACTGTCGTCTCGTATTCATGACTGGTTTGCCTGTAAGGAGTTTGAAGGTTTGAAAGTTTGAAGGTTTGGTGGTTTGGTGGTTTGGTGGTTTGGTGGTTTAAAAGTTTGATGGTGTGATGGTGTGCTTGCAGTTACTTAGAAAGAGATCGTGACGGGGACATCGGAGGTTTTTTCCGTGGAGAGCGTGACGGCGAGCACCTTGCCGCCCGCCTCCGCGCGCGTCGCGGCCTTCACGCCGTCCGGCACCTTCACGCCCTTCACCGACACGCCGTCCGGCACGGCGAAGCGCGCGGTGAGCGGGAAACCGCCGATGACGTTGAGGACGGCCGTGCAGGCCCCTTCCGTCCACGTCTGGTCCTTCAGCTCCACCGCGCCCTGCGTCACGTGGCGGTCGGAGCTGAGGAACTGCACGCGACCCTGGTCGGGCTGGAGCGCTACGAGGCGCACGCTCCGGGGCGGCACCTGCATCTCGAGCCGCTCCGTAAGGCGGCCCTGCCACGTCTCGGTCCAGAACTCCCACGCGAGGAACGCCTTGTCGTCCGGCTCGCCGAGCTCGTTCCAGTCGACGCCGATCTCGGCCGGCTCGTCCGTCCAGTTGAAGAGCGCCACCACGTGCCACGCGCCGAACGGACGCTTCACCGAGAGGTCCCACACGGGCAGGTGGCCGAACTTCGGGTAGAGGTCGGCCGGACGCACGTCCGCCACCGGCAGCGCCTGCTGGAGCATCTTGATGCGCCCGGGGGCGAGTTCGCCGAGCTTGTCGCCCGCGAAGGTCTGCTGGCCCGGCAGCGCCACGATGGTCGTCTCCACGCGCGCCTGCTCGTCCGCGAGCGCCTTGTCGCTGATCATCATGCAGTCGGGGTCGGACCAGAACACGATCGTGTTCGCGAAGTTCTGGTTGATCGTGCAGCGCGCCTGCAGGAGGATGTTGTTCCAGCCGACGGGCTTGTTGGGGTGCACGATGTCCGCGCCCGTGCGCGACGCGTCCGCATACGCCGCCTCTGCGCCGGTGAAGTGTCCCTGGCAGGCGAGGAACACGCGGTCGGGCCCGATGCCGTCGCGGAACGCCTTCACGCAGAGCTCGAACGGGTTGGGACAGGACGGGTCGGCGAAGCAGGCGCGGATGTCGGGGCGCTCGTAGAGGTGCGCGCAGTAGCCGGGGCCGCGTCCGCTCATGCCGTCGATCTTGAAGAACTCGTAGCCCCAGTCGTGCGAGGCCTTGTCGAAGATCTTCTGCAGGTGCGCGCGCGCGGCGGGCACCGTGGGGTCGAGCGTGAACTTGCCGTTCCAGCAGGAAATCGGCTTGCCGTCCTTGCGGTGGAGGAACCAGTCCGTGTGCGCCTTGTAGAAGTTCGTGTTGCCCGTGCCGAACGGCGCCATCCAGAGGCCGGGACGGAACCCGAGCTTGCGGATCTCGCCCGCAAGCCACTTCATGCCCTCGGGGAACTGCTCCGGGTGCGTCTCGAGGTCCATGTTGTAGAACTTCGAGACGGGGAGCTCGCTCGAGTTCTCCTGCCAGCTCTCGATGGACCAGAATTCGAGCCCGAACGGCTGGAGGTACTTCTTCCCGAGACGCGCCTCGGCGAGGTTCTCCTTCGAGCCGGCCTTGTCGAAGTAGATGTTCCAGCTCATCCAGCCGGTGGGGGGACGCGGCGAGCGCGTGCGGTCGATCGGGGCGTAGTACGGCACCCAGCGGCTGCGGTAGTAGTCGCGCTCCACCTCGAAGGCGATCTCGCAGGTGGAGGGGTCGGTGATCGACGCGGCGAGGCCGAACTCCCACACGCCGGGGGAGATGGACATCAACGCGAGGTTGTCCGCATCCACGCGCAGCGCCTCGTCCGCCGCCGCCGAGAAGAGCGCGTCGTTGAGGAGGGAGTCCGCGTCGCCGGACTTGAGCGACAGCACGCGGTCGCCCGCCTTCGGCGTGAGGCGGCACGCGAACGCGTCGTCGCGGTAGCGCACCGCGCCCGTGAACGTGAACTCGCCGTCGTACGCGAGCGCCGTGCGGTGGTAGACGAGCATCGACACGCGCGGACCGGACGACTGGAACGTGACGTAGCCCTGCACGTTGTCGTCGGGCGCGACGAGCGCGAGGCGGTTGCGCACGCCGTCGCGCGAATCCGCCACCTTCCACGTCTGCACCGAGCCGTCCGGCGCCCGGTCGCCCGCGCGGCTCGGACCCGTGAACGCGAGCGCGCCCGCGATCCGCGCGCCGCTCGCCGCGTGCGCGAGCTCGAGGCGCGCGCCCTCCGCCTTGAAGTCGACGGTCCACTCGCCCGCCTTGAATGAGGTATCCGCCCACGCCGCACAGGCGACGAGGCCGCAGCACACCGCTGTGATTTTCTTCATCTCTCGATCCTCTTCTGCTGGATGTCGGCTCCTATTCTACCACAACAGACCGCTTTGCGGGAAGGAAAACGTAGTTCCTTTTTTGGGGGGGCGCCGATTGGGAAAACTATGGTACTACGATCACAATCTTGAAGAACCGGAGTGACGCCTCGTTACCCTCCTGGACCTCTTGCCAAGGACCTACAAGATCAGGCGCGCCCAATATCCGGGCTGCTATCCCCGGGAGGTTCCATTTGTCCGCCGACGGTTCGTACTTCAGGTTCGCCAAGTCCGGCATCCCGTTCGCCTTCATGGGAAACTCCGTGATGACGAGATCGTCCGTCGCGACTTCTGGATCAAGTCCCAAGGCGTAGCATTCCACGACTGACAGCCGCCCGTTCGCGGCGGTCGACTCCAAGGAGGCCTTCACGGACGCGTGATTGCCTTCAACCCAATCGGTCGGGCGCCCCATCATCTGGCTCACCCACGCCGTCGACAGGGAGATTGTCTTCCCGCCAAAATCTACGGCAATTGCGGAAGGGCCAGACGGCAGCACGACCTCGGAAACGGATACGTCGTCGATGAACACGCGGTTGACCGGCTCCACCGAGGAGGCGCCGTACTGGCCGCTGCAGAGGTCGCCCCACTCCCATGGTGCGGCCAACGCGGACGGGCAACGTCCCCAGCGCGCGCCCGCCATCTCCAGTCGGATGGCCTGGTAGTCGCTTTCCGCCGCCGGGGACGTCCACTCGAAGGACTGGTACGTAGGCGACGTCACCACGAAGTTCGTGAGGACATGCCAGTAGACTCCTTCTGTCTTGACTTGATCCTGACTGGGATCCGTACCGCCGTAAAGCGTCACGACGGCACGGCCGCCAGGCGCGTTCGTGTCGAAGAGGCGTGCGCGAAAACTCACCGTGCCGATGCCGTTCGCAAGTACGGCAGATTGGACGAACGGGTTTTGAGTAGCATATTCCGTGGCCTTGTCGGGCTCACCTAGACCGATTCCAAGCGTGGAGGGGCTTGACGGATAGTTGTCCTCCGCCCGGGCCGAGAAATTCAACGAACATGAAAGTCCGTCCGGCCAGTCCGGCAAGTACGCGAACCGCCCGGCGTTGCCCGCGCCGTCCCAGCCCTCCGTGTGGATGTTCCACCCGAGCCACGACCGCGAGTTGAGGGGCGGTTCGTTGTAGCAGTGCGCCTTTGTAATCGTGATCTTGCCATAATCCACGAGCGCATCACGTTCCTCGCGCGGGGCGTTCACGACTTGGAAAACGATCGCCGGATCCACGATTACCCGGATAAGACCGCATACGTTCGTGTTGACCAGCTCATGCGCACCACTATCGTAGATCTGATGCTGGCGTAGTCCGATAAACACCGTTTGCGAACCACTTGCGCGTTCGGATGCGGACATCGTGCTGAAGTCGTGGCGCGCGATTGTTGTCCACACCACGTCGTCGCCGTTCGTGGCAAGGCTCTCGGTCAACCCCGGCACGTACGCAGTCCCGACGGACGGCGCCATGTTCGTGGCGATCTGCACGAGGAGTACGCAGTTGGAGTCCGCATTCGCGTAGGAATACGTGAAGAGCGACATGCCATCGCCGATGTACGGCGTACGAATGCCCATCGGATAGCCGTCCTTGCCGCGCGACGGCTGAAGCACGCACTCACGTACCGCCGTGCGCACGCGCAGGATCACCGTGCCATCGCCGCCTTTCGCGCCCGCCCCCTTCTTCACGTTTGCATCACTGTTGTTGCTGATGTACGTGCCGCCACCACCGCCACCACCGTAACCGTCCAGCCCGGCCCTGACGGACGACGGATCCTGGTAGTTCGCACCATGTCCAGCCGACGTAGTTCCGGACGCCGGACCGCACAGCCCCCCCATACCGCCAACAGCGGTATTCTTCCAGCCGACACCACCACCACCGCCGGCGCCGTAATAGCAGATATCGCCCGTGATGTCACTCGGCCGACCGTCACCACCGTTGCCACCCGAATAGGTGCTCGTTTGAGCCCCCTCTCCAGCATGACCCGCGCCGCCGCCGCCACCTCCCAATCCATACGAGGAACCTGAAACCGCAGCCGCGCCACCTGCATTACCCTGCCCAGTCGTACCGGCGGCACCTGGACGCGTGTTGGCACCGCCGCCACCGGAACCGCCGGACTGCGCATTCACAGTCCAACTCGCGCCGCCACCGCCGCCTTTTGCGGCCGCGAGGGAGACACCGGGGAGCCCTGTCAGCCTTGAATCGCCGCCGCTCTTGCCAGCAGGAATCGATGTCGCGTTGGCGGAGCCGCTCGAATATACTGGCACCGGTGCCGCACCGCCCGCGCCCACGATGATCGTCATCATTGTACCCTTGGCCACCGTAATCGGCGAGTCAATCCAGTCTGCCTCGACCACCCCGCCGCCGCCGCCGCCGCCGCCCATGGCGGAACCTCCGGATCCGCCACCGCCCACCAAGAGCGCCCTGTCAATCACCATATCAGTCGTCGGCACGAAGGTGTAAGTGCCCGGTTCGTTGAAGATGAACACATTCCCGTTTGTGCCAACGGATTGGATGTTTTCGTTGGGCAGGGTATACGCTTGGCCGTTTCGCGTGATGGTCGCGGAGGGAGTGACCCATGCCTTCGTATAGACCCATTCATCCGAATACAGATACGGGTTGCCGTTGCTCCCCCAACGGTTCTCGCCTTCCCACGGAGTAATCGCGACGTCGTCCAACACCACGCCGACATCCTCATCCTGCCCGGTCTGCAGGCGAACCTTCCACAATCCCGGCAGGCGCGGGGAAACGACACACGCACTTGAAGCAAAGGAGTTCACAGTTACCGCATAACCAGAGTCATACCACCGCCCGCCAGTTGCCGATGCGTCCGACAACCACACCTCTACAACTTGGTTGGACGGAATGACGGCCGTGAAGCCGCCGTCATACTGGTAACGGCTTATGGTATCAATTTCCCAACGATTATCATAGAAGGCCCACTCTTCTGCGAGCCTATTAGGCCCTTCCAGAGTGCCCGGGTAAGATATGACGGCGTCAGTACTGGAATCCGGCGGCGTTACAACATCATGGAAACTGATTGCGCCAAATCCGGCGCGGCAATCCGTGGCGCCCACACCGTACGTGCCACCCCTCGCCAGTATGCCCGGGTTTGCATCGGTATAGGAAATAACCGAATTTACCAAGTTTGGCTCACCTCCATAAACAGAACCCTGCGTAGGTGACGAGGCCAAATGTCCCTCCAGCTTCACCGAACCATCAGGTAACGTGTAGACGAGGAAATAGGCGGAAGTCCAGTATGACCCCGATGCCTGAGATGCCGATGTCGGCACGAGCAAGTTGGTAGAGTATCGTTTCGCCGCAAGCAACGTAGGCTTGACACCCCCTCCCGAACCCGTCCATTTGTAGAAAGCAAGTTCAAGCGCCGTGTCGGTTGTGCGCGTCATGCGAAACTCGTAGCAACCTTGTGTGCCGCGGTGGTAACCCACGAAGGAGACGGACGGATTGACCGGCGACATGTCGGAAGGCTTGACCCCAGACGTCTCGTACTGGTGGCTCATCGTGATCTTCGCGCTGATGGCGTAGTTCGTGCACGAGTGGCCATCCATGTAGGTGGCAAAGTCTTCATACCGGATGGGTTGCACGAGACGCGCCGTGAATTCGACGGAATCAAGGCCGAGCGGCAGTTGATCCTCAGAGAAGTTATCCATGGCAAGGGCCCCTTCACCCTGACCACCGAGCGCAAGAGCGAGATTTGAACTGTCGGCACGTGTGTTCTCGACAAAGCGGCTGTTGTATGCCGTCCACCCGTTAGGCGTCGTTTGTATGGAAAACCTCTCGCCGGTGAGAATGTTCATTTCCGGATCGTAGAAATCCTCTTTCCAAAGTGAATTCACTTCACCTGATGTGGTCCATTCGTCAACGGGGACGTCATATCTGCGACGCGAGTCGCTACCACCGGCCATGGCTCGATAGCCATCCATCGCGTCTGTCCAATGATTGAAATTCTGGTAGGAGGCGTGGGAGAGCGAGAACGTGTTCTGCGCATCGTCGTACTCGATTTTCAGGTGGGTGGAGGCGTCGTCGAGGGCCACGGAAATCTCATTCGGGTTGCTGGGGGCGAGAGTCGCCGTGTAGGGGATTTCAGTCACGATGTTCTCAGCCGAGTAGAGCGTGTTCGTGCGCACAAGCCACGTCACAAAAGCGGGAGGGGAGGCGCTTGTCGCGTCCGTATCGTTCGTGTAGTATTCCTTCGTGACAAGTTTGAACGAGAGTTTCCCGCCGACCGCGTTTGTGGGAATTTGATAGTGGTAACGCCAGGTGTGGTCACCCACAAGCGCCAGGCGTGGCACGGTTCCATCCGGGGTCAGAATCCGCACAACCTCGTTACCGCCAGTTACGGCATTGGAGACCGAGAGCGTGCCCTGCAACTCCACCCATTCAAGGTCACTCTCGCCCTCGCGAATGCGCACGAAGTAGTCGGTCCCGCCCGACGGCAATGCGTCCGCCGCCGTGTACGTCGCCCGGTTTGTGATGGCGGTGATTCGCTCCGTCCACCCTTCACCATATCCCGCGTTGCACGCATAGTCTCGTACAAGATAATAGGGCGCGTCAATTTCAGCGGTGTAGTAATACTCAATGTCCCCCACGCCGTCCGTCAAAGGCAAAGCCGTCTGCCCGACAAGATTGCTCGTCGTAACAGAAGTCGAGGATATCGACGATTGATCGAAGGGAATCGTCTCCCATGGACTGATGATTTGATTCAAATACCGCCACCGATAATGCAATTGCGGATTTAAAATCTTCGCAGATACCCGAGCGGCAGAATTGGTAACGAACTCAAACCAAGCAAGAGGTGTGGAGTCGCCACTTTTAAAGGCTTGAAACGGAGTGCTGAAATCTCCGACGCACCCCAGCACCTCACTCCCTTTTAACGAGTCATCGTAGTCCGTTCCGTGGCGGTGTAACCTCGCGGTCATGGGCGGATAGGACGCGATGATGTTGTCGAGCAGAATCAAAGCTGTGGTATCCAGGTTACCACCGGTATCATTCAACCTTCGTATACGGAATCTGATTGGTCCGTAGTAATTCAACTGTGCCCGTGCACGGTAGAACAAATTGCCCCCCGTAGCAGTGGACGCCAACGTCATGTTCGTGACCGCCTCGGCAAGCGGGATGGGCGGGCCGGATGCGTTCTCAACCGCAAACACGTTGAAAGGACAGGGACGCCAATCAAGGTCATTATAGTTGTCCGTGACAGACGCAAAGGTGATTCCCTCGTCACGTGCCGCAGGCGTGACGTCCGTGGCGATCTCAAGCGCGATCTGTCCGTCGGTGTGGTTGACAAATGCATTGACGCAATCCCAATAAATCGTCCCAATGCCTTCCTCATAATAGGGAGAATAAAGACAGGCACTGGCTGTGTTCCTGAAAATCACGGAACCTACACCTTTTACCCCAGCGGCGTCTGCCGCGATTGAAGCAGTTCCGTTTTCATTGGTGATGCTTTTAGCCGTTGTCGACCATGGAATGTAGTTTCGCATATTACTGATAACCGTACCGCTACCCGCCCTGCAGTTATCCAAATGCCAAAGGCGCGTTCCGTCTTTTCTGTACATCGTATGCGTGATGCCGCGCAGCAGGTTCGGGGTAAATCCCGGAGAGGTCGAGTCGTGAACCCAGTACGTCTTGTCGTTCGTGTTCGTGTTGTAATAGCCCTGATAGGTAACCGATGCCATAATCTTGGAATCGTTGTTCATCAACAGGATGCGATCGTTTTCCATCATCGCGTAGGCACCAGCGCACTCATTCAGGGGCGACACGCAGGCAAGCAGAAATATCGCTGCAGACACAAGGCGCGTGAACGTTATTGAGAGGGGAATACGGGCGTTCCGTTGCACAGAGCAGGGTTGAGTCATTGTTGGTATCCTTGGATTGGATGAGGTTTTCGGATAAATCGTGGAGGTAGTTGCAAAACCCCTCTTTCGTACCTTCTGCGAGCCAAGCCACACGGCCTGAGAGAACTCGCAAGACCACACCAGCACGGCTGAAGAGTTCAGCGCAGCTATTATGCCAGATCCACGCCATCGGCGCAAGGGGAAAATCGTTTTTTTCATTTAGGCCGCAAACGTGGGGAGGGCGTTGTGGGGGAGCGATTGGGCAATATGGTCGGGCTGGTTTCCCATTGCGTTCACCAAGATGGCACGCGCCATGGACTGCTTCTTTGGGTTCCTGCCATCTGCAAAGTAGACAAGGACATTGCTGTCTATGAACTTCATGCGTACACGGTCTCCGGTTCGTAAGCATCGGCACGATTGAACTTGTAAGCTTCCCCGGTAAGCCGCGCACCGGTCTTCTTTGCCAACTCGTCCAATCTGGACATGACCTCGTCAGCCTCACGCCGTCTCTTCAGCTCCGCCGCCAAATAGTCAAGGAACATCCGTTCAAGCGTTGTTCCTTGAACAGTTGCATAGTCACGTACCTCCTGGGCCATCGTAGGAGGAAGGTCTATTGTTATGCTCATGTTATGCTCCTTTCCGGTTTTTCGAGAGTCGAGAAGTGCCGTGGATGAAGCAACGGGAGCGCCGCTTCCCCGAAAGGGCATGACCCCCGAGCGGAAAACGGGAAAATGATACCACATCCTGTGGACGGGCGCAAGGGGGCCGCAAGGAAATTGCATGAAGCGGCAACTTTTCGCGGCCCGACCGGACCGCTATTTCCCGAAGAGCCCGTAACCCTTCGGCGCCACCGTGCGCCCGCGGTAGGCAAACGGCTTGTCCGCGTAGTTGCACACCACTTCCTCGCCGTTGGAGTAGCGGACGCGGATGACGTCCGGCGCGATCTCGGCGTGGTCCTCCATGAACTCGAACTGCAGGTGCTTGAGCGCCTGCCACTGGTCGTACATCCGCTTGATGGGCGCGAGGTCCCTGTAGTCCGTGTAGTAGAACATCGGGCGGCCGTTCAGCTCGAACACCTTGAGCGTGCGGCGTTCGGGCGTGTCGAGGTAGGTGGTCACGGCCTCGCTCCCGCGCACGGCGTCGGTCTTGCCGCTGCCCGTGCCGCGCGCGCACGGCGCGTCGATGGTGGCGTAGAACGGCTGGCTTAGGATGATGCCGGAGTAGACCACGTGCCAGATCGGGAAGTAGCCGTCCACCATCGGCTTCCGGGGGCTGTGCCAGCCGGGGAACGTGCTCACGTAGAGCGCGTTGTCGAGGATCGGCGCGCAGTGGTCGATGCCGCACTCGCTGCTGTAGCCGCCGAACGCCGCGCGCACCTTCTCGCCCACCTTGAGCTGCCACTCGCACATGGACTTGCGGTTGTTCGGGTGCATCGGATCGTGGCACACGCCCGGCAGGATCGCGCTCGTCACGTCCACGTGGAAGAGGCCGTTCAGGCCGAGGTCCTTCTCGTCCGCGATGTCCTTGTCCACGTACTTGTTGCAGCACACCTCCCAGCAGCTGCGGTAG
>JAFRSR010000261.1 GCA_017427485.1 Kiritimatiellia bacterium | reverse complement strand
TGCCGCGCATCCGGTCGAGGAAGTACATGTAGCAATGCTGGCATCCCTCGCTCACCTTATGGCAGCCATGCCACGGATTCCAGATGATCATCTGCCCTACATCCGCTCCAGCAGCCTGCGGAGCCGCTCCTTGAGTCGCTCCACCTCGTCCCAATCCTTCTGCTCCTCGGCGTAGGCGATCAAGCCCTCAAGCCGATGGATCTGTTCAATGTAGTTGTCTCGTTGCGGCATTGCCATAATTCACCTCGCAATCTTCCAGCAGTACCAGGCGGGAAGCGTCTTTCCTGTCAGGTCTTGCATAAATGGTAATCCTGCAGAATGTCAATTATTCCATGAATACCTTACCTTCACTCCAAGCTTTTCCTACCTTCTCGCCAAGCCTGTAATAGCTGTTGCTGAAAGATTCATAGAAGATCATCCCGATTTTCCCCGTGTCGATCTTGCCGTTTTCGCCCAGCACGGATTCATCGGCGGCCATGTTTACAACTCTCGCGAGCACCGCCGAGAAGTTCTCCGTCTCGACAAACTCGATAAACTCGCACTCTATGACCACAGGGCTGCCGACGATGACAGGCGCATCCACATACTTGCTTTTCACGGCCTTTAAGCCTGTCCTTGCAAACTTGTCCGGAACATTGTAGCCGGAGACCGTGCCGAGATAGTCAATCTCCTTCATAAGAGATTCATTGGCAAGAGTAAGGGTAAACGCCTTTCTCTTTTCGATATTCTCGTGAGTCTTCTTCGGCTTGCCAATGCAGCACACAAGATCCCCGGCATTGGTTCTAGCCACCTCATGGAGGTTCATCACATTGACTGTGCCGTCATCGTTGTACGTTGCGGCCATCAGCACCGGGGATGCATATCCATAGGAAAATGCTTTCGCTCCTAAGTCTTTCATAGTATTGTCCTCAATTGTTTTCTTTCAGTAGTTGTCTGGAAATTCCTTATTATTCAGACGTCCATCCACGTTGGTTCGTAGGCGATTTCGTAACGTTCGTCGAGGCGGGAGACGTTGTAGATGCGGCTTCCCTCGAAATCGACTCCGCCGTGTTGCCCCGTGTGGATATGTCCGCAGAACACAAGACGCGGACGTTTCTCGATGATGGCTTCGGTCAGCTCTGGCGAGCCGAAATGCTCCGAATCTGTCTGGAGCGAACGGTCAACGTCGCTTCCCGGAATGCGCGGCGGAGAATGCGTGACGAGCACATCGAGGCCGGCGGGAATCTTCGAGAACCAGCTCTTCAGCGTGTCCGGCTCGCCCTCGAACGCCCACGAGTAGGAGATGATTGGAACCCACGGTGAGCCATAGAACTTTATGCCGTCAATTTCCGTCCCCCTGTCGCCAAGGAAATGGACGTTCGGCGAGAACTCGTACTTCCAGTCGATTCCCTGCTCCTTAAAGAGTATGTGAGCAATCGGATAGAAGTCGTGGTTTCCGGGGATGACGACGAACTGGATGTCGGGATGCGAAGCCGTCCATTCCTTGAACTGCCTGTTGATCCACTTCTTCTGGTCGTTGATGTGCCACGGTCCGCGTCCGCGCAGCGGCGCGACGTCGCCCGCCAGCACCACGACGTCCGCGCCCTTGGGGTCAAGTCCCTCAAGGTTGCCGTGCAGATCAGATGTCGCCATTATTCTCATTGCGGTGCTTTCTCAGAGACAAAATTCTTTCCGCAACTCTTGAAAAGCTGTTCAAGCTTTGGGTATGCGTCGCCCGACACGCCTTTTCTCGACCGTTTCTCATTGCGCCTCCTGACATCAAAACCGTTCTCGGAAACCTTCACGTCGTAGATCTCGTCGATGCCCTCGCCGAAGTCCGGCGGTTCGAACTTCGCCAGTTTGCACTTGATGGCCACTTCCGGGACGCACGCCCGCCCCCTTCGTTGCCCATTCCGGGAGAGACACCCCTCCAAGTCCGGCACAAAGCAATACACGACGATGCGGGCGTCCTTCTCCTTCCGCGCCAGCGGAATATATCGCCTGCGCTCGGCGGCGGTCACGTTCGTGTTGTCGATGACGCAGGGCTTGTGCCGCTTGAGGGCGAACGCGAAAAGCTCCGCCTCCGCCGACCGCGTCCTCAACTGGTCGAGCGAGATGTAGAGATGGGACGGGAACAGCCGCTCACGATAAAACGTCGTCTTGCCACTTCCCGGTATCCCCACCATCAGGACCATGTCAAACTGTTTGTCCATTATGCCCTCGCGAGCCGCTTGCGGCCGTGTTTGTCGCGGCCAACTGGGAACGCCCTGATTTCCACCACTATTCCTCCAAACGGAACAAGTCCTCCAACGTCACTTCGGACTGGACCGTTCCCCAATAGCCGTTATGGGACAGCCCGTTTGCGGTAATCAGGGTAATATGCGCGGTAAACCTGTTTTTCGTATATTCCATGAACGACCCCGCCTTGCACCGCAAAACACTATCGTATGACTTGTCTATCACAAATGGTTTTCGGGAATATTTCATCTCGCAAACGTTGACGACATTGTCGGCCCTCTCGATAAGAAGGTCAATCTGCACACCGCGTTCATAGACGTCATCAGGAGCATGCCGCCATGAGAACACCCGCGTGAGAACACCTGATATGCCGAGCGCTCGCTTGATCTGGGCAATGTGCTGAAGACACAACCGCTCAAAGGCCAGACCCCGCCAGGCATTCAGCGCTGGACCTATGGTCGCATGACTCCAGAAATGCTCGTCCGGATTGGACTCGCCATCCAAGAACTTCAGATGGAACAGCGAGAAGTTGTCTATGAGCTGAAATTGCGCATCCTGTTTCTTCTTCCCGAAGGCCGTGTAGCGTCGGATGAATCCGCTTTGCTCCAACGCATCGAGGATTCTCAATACGCCGCCGCCTTTTTTCAGGCCTGTGGCGGACAATAGATCCCCGCATGTCATCCCGCAGATGCGTTCCGACAGCGCCCGGACGATTTTCACATACCCCGGCTTCTCTCCGAAAAGAGATGAAAAAACATCATCGAACTCATGGCGCAGCTGCCCGTCTTTAGAGAAGAACAGCATGTCAATGTTCTGGGCGACGCTTTTCCCCTTTTCGAGAAACTTCCAGTAATAGGGCACTCCTCCAAACACCATGAAGAGCTCGGCTATGTCGCTGTCGGGAAGCGACAGCCTCATGGAACGGCACAGTTCGCGGCACTCGCCAAGAGAAAACGGCATCAGGTGAATTCGCTCCGTGACGCGGTTGTAGAGTCCGCCCCGGTTGCGAAACACCTTTTTCACAATCCATGACGTGGCTGATCCGCAAATGATCATCACCACATCCTTCCGGGCGGAGCACCAGCCGTTCCAGAACGCCTCGAACCACATGACGAACTTCGATTTCGGCGTATCCATCCAAGGCATTTCGTCGATGAATATGACCTTCTTGCGCCTGGTTCCACCAGCGACAATGAAACGTTCCAGCGCATTGAACGCCTCCCGCCAGTTTTTAAGGGCCGAAATGTCCTTCGCCCCGGAACGGATGAGCGAATCGCGGAATGCGGCAAGCTGCTCCTTCAACGAGCCGCGGGCCAAGCCCGCATGCTGGAAATAGAATCTGTCTCCAAACGTCTCCCGCACGAGAAACGTCTTTCCAACACGGCGGCGACCATATACGGCTATGAGCCGCGCTTCGTTTCTGGCAAGCGCCGCCTTTAGTCTGTTTTGCTCGTTTTTACGTCCGATCATTTTCTGCCTCCATTTATCCGTGGCACATTATAGCATAATTCGGAGAGAAAGTGCCACGGATAAATGTCCTCAAGAATACTGTACCTGACGCCTTCGTCCGGCACCCGCGCCCAGACGACCACGATCACGGCGCGTTTGGTGTAGTCCAGCAGCGCCGCCAAGATGGCGGCTCTCCATACGGCCGCGACAAGCGCGGCCGCTGCAAAGCGATGACCCTTGGGGTTGGCAACAACCTTAAGGGCCCATCCCCGCAATGGCTTTTTTCCTCTTCAGCAGGGTCAGCCGCAGAGGTATTTGCCGAGGATGGGAATGCGGCGGAGAAGGAGCGCCGCGAGAGCCGAGCAGGTGAAGGTGACGGCCGCCGTCGCGAGGATCGCAAGGGGCGTCGGAAGGTGCGGACGCAAAAGCTCTGACATCGGCATCAAAATGAACATGTGGAGCAGGTACATCCCGAACGAGGCCTCTGAAATCGGCTGAACGACTTTCCGGTGGAACCAGCCGCCGAAGTCGAAGGTACGGAAAACGAGGAACGCCGCAAACGTCGTGAGCACGACGCCGATGGAGCTGTACTCGATGCTCGTCTCCATCACGACGGCGACCGAATACGGCGCGGAAAAGGGAAAAGCCCGCACGAAGAAGAAGAGCGGCAGCCCCATCACGGCGGCGCCCACCAGCCAGACAGGCGCGGCGACGCCGAGCGCGCGCAGGCAGTTAAGGCACGGCGCGAACTTGCGGAACCACAGGCCCAGCAGCATGTAGCCGATGAACCCGCTCACATAGTGGAACGCGCCAAAGGCGTTCCACGGGCACTCTCCCCAGAGATACGGCACGGCGCCGAACGGCGGCTCCCCGAAAAGGCATCCCCACAGGCCGCGCAGGAACGGGAAGGACGTCGTGACCAGCCAGACGAGAATCCAGCCCTTCAGTTCCCTCGCCTCCACCTTCTCCGCCCACGGCGAAAGAAGCGGCATCAGGATGTAGAGCCCGATGAGCATCGGCACGAACCAGAGGTGTCCACCCTCGTCGGGGAAGTTGAAGAGCATCTTCCCCCAACTGGCCGGACCGTTGCCGAACCAGGCAACGTAGGCGACCGCCCAGATCGCGAACGGCACGACGATGCGCGAGAACCGACGCTTGAAGAACGCTCCCGTCGGCTTGCTCAGCGGGAAAAGCAGATAGGCCGACGTCATCACGAACAGCGGCACGCACGCGCGGCACAGGCATTCCGTGACGGTGATCCAGAGCATGTCCCACCGACTCGCGATGGATGTGATGTTCGGCGCCTCGCCGCCCAGGTAGAAAGGCTCGCAGGAATGGATCGCCATGACCATGAAGCAGGCGACCACCCGAAGATAGTCGAGAAAGACAACACGTTCCTTTTGCATCCTTAATCCCCTTCCTTTGAGAAATCGAGGCCCGAGAATTCAATCGGGGCGTGGAGCATCACGGTGAATGTGTGCCGTCCCGCGGGGAGGCGCGCCTTGAGCGTGCGGCCGCCCTCCGGACGCGCCGCGTCCACCTCAAACGTCCCGAGGAGCTGCCCGTCCATGTAGATCGGAACATACCGGGTCCCCGGTATCGCGGCGTTGTCGCGCACCTTGATCGCGATGGCGTACGGGCCGTCCTTCTCGACGCTGAGGGTGTAGTTGAGCCACTCCCCCGTGTCCGTGTAGTGGATGTGTTCCGGTCCCGCGTCGACGTCCTCGTTGGGACGCTTCTTGTTTTTTTCCCAAGCCTTGTTACCGGGCGTCGTGTCGTAGTAGGCGACGCCCTGCCCGCCTTCGTCGAACGCCCACGGGGGAACGAACGCAGGAACGGCGCGGTTTTTTTCCTCATGCGGCGTGAAGCCGTCCGCGTCGCGCAGGATCTTGACGAGCTTCTCGGAATGGCCCACGCGCCCGTCGGCGTCCTGCGCCGCCACCACGAACACGTGCGGATACGAGTCGAACACGGGACGCGCGCCCGACCGTCCGCCCTGCGCCCAGCGCGTCGTGGCGTATCGTTCCTTCGTGAACGGCACCAGGAATTCGTAAGGTGGCTCGGTCTTAAAGTCGATCAGGTAGCCGTCGTCGAAGAGATACACGGCCTTGACGGGCGCCTGCGATTTCGCGGCAGGCCTCACGTCGGCGGAGAAGCGGAGCCGGTCGCCCGTCTTCACGAAGAGCGCGCGGTCCTGCCCCTTCGCGAACGCCACCGTCGGCGCGGCGCCCTCCTCTTCGGGATACTTGTACACGCGCACGTGGTCGAGCACGTACTCGTCCGGGAATTCCACGCCCGAGATGTCGCTCGCGAACCACTTCGCGCCCATGATCTGGCCCGAGACGATCGCGTGCAGCGGCACGAGTCCGTAGGCGTGGTGGTATGCGTCGAACGTGACGGAGTCGTGCGGACTGTGCGACGCCTTGGAAGAGAGCAGCTTGCCGTTCACGTAGTAGGAGATCTCGAACGGCGTCCACTTGCATCCCAGCGTGTAGAAGTCATCCAGCGACCCGGGCAGCTCGGAGTTGTAGTTCCAACTCTTGAGGAGCAGGCCCGTGTAGACATGCAGGTTGTGGTCGATCGTCCGGCGCTCGGGACCGCCCTTCACCTTCGGACGCGTGTAGTAGTCTTCCTGGATGTCGATCTCGAAGCCGTCCCAAAACGGATTGCGGTTGCCGATGCCGTACATCCAGAACGCACTCCACCACCCCGGCTTGCGCGTATATTTGATGCGCGCCTCGAAGTAGCCGTACCGCCAGGCGTCCTTCGTCCAGATGCCACCCGTCTCGAGCTTTCCCGTCTCGGGGTTCTTCTCGACCTTCAGGACGAGATGTCCCTTGCCGTCGAGCGAGAAGTGGCGCGCAGAATCCTTCTTGTGGTACCACGGCACGAACCACTTGCCCCAGTCAAGGGAATCGCCGTCGAACTCGTCCGCGAACACGAGCGGCCACCCCGCCTTCACGGGGTCGAACTCCCGCGCGCGTTCGAGGATGATCGGCGGCGTGGTGTCCTTCACGATCTCCACCGTCTCGCGCAGGGCCAGCGCGTCAAGCGTGATCTCTGCCGCGCCGGAGACAGGGCGCACCTCAAGCGCCGCCGTTGCCGCACAGCCCTTCGCGAACGGCGCACACGCCCCGCGCCGCACGCGCACGCTGGAGTCGCTCAGGCTCGTCATCTGGAAGACCCACCGGCCGTCCGACGCCACGCCGAACGTGAAGTCCGCCGGCAGCGCGCTCACGGGCACGCGCACGTGCCCCGCGCGCGCGCCGTCGCACATCACGGTGCAGAGAAGGTCGGCCCGTGCCGGATCGCTTTCGATCTCCGCGAATGCCGTGCGCGGCGCCGCGCCCCCGCCCTCGACCGTGAAGCCGAGACGCGCGCATGCCGCAGTCCGCGTCTTGCGTCCGAAATCGTAGATGCGCGCGCTTGCCGAGAGAAACGCGCCCGAAGCGGGAAGCGCCTGCGCCCGCGCGCCAGGCATCGGCACCGTGAACGCCTTGTCCCCGCGATAGACGCCCAGGGTCGTCTTCGAGAGAAGCCCGGGCGCGATGATGTCCTGCACGAGCTCCGGCGTGGGCGCGCGCACGCGCGCGGCGTCCTCGAAATCGTCCGACAAGATCTCCCGTTTCGTCTCGAGGATTCGCCTCAACGTGCGCAAGCCCTTCCCGGTGGCCGCGACGCGCTCTTCCGGCGTCGCCGGCGAATGATCCGCCGACACGTCGGCGAAGCACGCCTCCGCGCCGGTGTCGAGTCCCAGCTCGACCTGGAACGACTTCGTCTCGCCGTTGAGGCCGTCATGGAGGGTAAACAGGCACTCGTGGGCGGTCCACTCGTCCGTGAGGTCGATCGTCACGTGTGGCTCGGTCTGGTTCCATCCGCCCTTTTCGGTCGAGCGCACGAGCGTCACCCACGCCCTTCCGCGTCCGCGCGCCGTGAACCCCACGGCCACGCGGTCGCCGCACGCGCCCGGACGTTTGGCGACGGTCATCACGGCCGCGCCGTCATTTCCGCGCACGTCCTTGACGCAGAGCGCGCGCGTTCCCTTCGCGTCGCCTTCCACTATTTCCGCCACGGGTTTCGGCAGGTAGCCTTTCCAGGCGTGGAACGTCCAGCCCTTCGGGAGACCGTTCTTGCCGGGTTCGGACGCGAAATCCCCGCATACGTCGAACTCGGCAGCCTGTACCGCCGCGCAGACGGCCACGACAAACGTGAAAACCAATTTTCTCATGCGGTGATTATAACACACATTCAGTTCCCGACGAAGAACGTCATGGACGTTTTTTTGTATTCCTTCGTCGAGAGCAGCATCACGGTGGCGGGTTCGTGCCCCAGTTCCGCCGCGAGGGCGCGGTGGAGGTCGGCATGCCGCGCGCGGGCCTCTTCGGACGAGGTGGCGTGCACCATCGCGAAGAGGTTGTAGGGGAAGCCCTCCGCCGGCGGGCGCTCGTAGCAGTGCGTGACCTCGTCGCGTGCGGCAAGGGCGCGCCCGGCGCCGGTCGTGTCCCCTTCCACGTGCCAGCAGCACATGCCGTTCGCCACGTAGCCCGCCGTGCGGTGCGCGAGCAGCAGGCCGATGCGCTTGAGGCGTCCCCGGCGCCGCCAGAGTTCCAGCGTGGAGAGGAGGTCCCATTCCTTCATCCCCGCCTGCCCGGCGAGGACGGCGAAATAATCTGGGCGCACCTCGGTGTCGCCCTGCAGCGCCGCCACCGTCGCGCGGTCGCGCGCGCCGAGCGGCGCGGAGTCGTCTTCCGTGTTCTCATCGCGTGCGCGCGTGGCGGCGCCGAACACGACGTCCACCTTGTAGCGGCGCGACGCTGGCAGGAACGCCACCGCGTGCGGCGCGAGCCGCGCGCGGATTTCATCGGCCATCGCGTCGAACACGTCGGCGGGATAGGAGAGTGTGAACCAGAGGTTGGGAATTGAAGGTGAAGCTTCGGATGGTTCGCGGAGGTAGCAGTGCGTGACGCCGCGGAACGGGACGACCTTCGCGGCCGCGCCGTCCAGGGCGTCGGGCGGCACGGAGGCGGCGCAGAGCACGGACCGGTAGCCGAGGCGGCGCGTGTCGAACACGGCGCCGAAGCGGCGCACGAGCCCCGCGTCGCGGCACCGGCCGACGAAATCAAGGAGATCGGCCTCCGCGCAGTCCAGCTCGCGCGCAAGCGCCTCGAACGGGCGTGCGCAGAGCGGGATGCCGCGCTGCAGTTCGGCGAGCCAGCGCTCTTCCGCGGAATTCAGCGTCACTTCTTTTCCGGCTCTTCGGCGCGGTTGTACGGATAGGAGACGACGTCGTCGACGATCTGGCGCGCGAGGTCCTGCGCGATGCGCTGCGCGGCGTTGCGCTGGGACGTGAGCAGGTCGCCCTGCACGAGGAACGTGGTCTCGCCCGTGTAGTGCCGGTTCGACTGCAGCACGCGCCCGGCGTCCTTGTTGATGATCGAGACTTCGGCGGTCACGAGGTAGCGGTACTCGTCCGCGCGCGAGCCGTATGCGCGGTCGAAGGAGACGGGACGGCGCTCGGCCTTGACGATGGAGCCCTGCACCTCGATCGAGGAATCGCCCGAGCGCCGGATGGAGAACGTCCCCTCGCGCTGGAACTCGCGCAGGACGTACTGCGAGACGATCGGCCCGAGTTCCGCGCTCATCGTGCGGTTCTCGAACACGGGCACGGCGACCGTGCGGATTTCGTCCGGCACGCGCGAGGTCCACCGGTAGTTGGCGCAGCCGCAGAGGGCGAGGACGGGAAGGAGGAGGGCGAGGCCCGTACGGAGTTTCATCATTGCTGGATACCTTTCTGAAGGGTTTCGATGCGCGCGCGGACCTCGTCCGCATGGGGAGAAAGCGGGTAGTCCTTGAGGAAGCGCTGCCAGGCCGCCGCCGCCGCGTGGGGCGTGCGCTGCTTCGAGTCGTAGAACTTGGCGCGCCGGTAGGCGTCGGACTCCAGGTGCTTGTCAAGTTCGGCGAGCCATTCCTTCATCTCGTCGACGCGGTCGTGGCGGGGATGGTCCGCGATCATCATCTTGAGGTACTTCTGCGTGTCGACGCAGCGGGGGATGTTGTAGGAGAGGCGGCGGCAGAGCCACATGCGCGCCTTGGCCTGGAGGTAGACGGCGACTTCGGCCTCGGTCGTCTTGGGGAACTTCATGACGAGCTGGTTGTAGACCTGCACGGCCTCCTCGTATTCGTCGTTCTGCTCGCGGAGGTCGGCGATCTTCAGCATCGTCTCCGGCACGTAGGAGGCGCGGGGGGCGCGGCGCACGACGGACTCGTAGTGCTGGCGCACGACGCGGTCGGACGTGAAGGAGAGCCCGAACATGGTCTTCTTCTCCTTGACCATGAGGTTCGTGAGCTTGTAGAGGTACTCCACGAGCTCGAGATAGGGCACCTCGCTCGGATAGAAGTCCAGCAGGTACTCGAGCTCCTCCAGCGCGTCGTCGTAGTCCTTCTCGTGCGCGTAGATCTTGACGATGCGGAGCTGGGCGTGGGGCGCCTCGGCGGAGGCGGGCCATTCGCGCACGAGCGCGTCGCAGGCGCGGCGCGCCTTGCGGAAGGCGCTGGCGGCCTCGAGCTCCTTCGCGAACTCGTACTGCTCGGCGGGCGTGGCGCGGTCGACCCAGTTGAACCAGCTCTTGTCCTTTTTCTCCGGGCGCTTGAGGTCGTCCAGCCCGTCGAAGCCGGGGTAGGCGTCCGTCGCGTACGGGGAGTTCGCGGCGAACGAGGAGCCGGCCACGCCGCGATGGGGTTCGGCGACCAGCGCGGTTGCGCACGCGCACGCGACAAGTAGTAATCCGATTCTGCGCATTCGTTTCTCCTCCACGCTATTCCAGCATGATCGAACGGAACTTCTCGATTTCCTCCGGCGTCACGCCGCAGTCGAGCAGGTAGAGCTCGATTTTCTTGTTCCAGGGCGTGTCCGCGTCGCCGTACTTCGCGAATCCTTCGTCGAAATACTGCTCGCGCCGCCAGTAGGTCGGGCCGTTGTATCCCTTTTCGAGCTCCGGCAGGGAGGGATAGAACGTCGCCTCCCAGTCGGTTTCAAGGTCGTGCTTGTCCACGCCGAGGACGCCGTTGAGCACGTAGGCGAGCGAGCCCGTGCGGTCCGCGCCGCCGATGCAGTGGAAGTAGATCGGGTAGTTCTTCTCGTCGCAGAACACGCGGAAATTCTCGGCCATCGTCTTCATGCCGCCGGAACTGAGCCAGTCCAGCGACTTCTTGAAGATGCCGTCGTAGGCGGACGACGGGTGGTGGATGAGCTTCACGCCGGGGCCGAGCGGGGACTCCTTCATGTCGGCGAGCTCGCGGCCCGAGCGCAGGTCGAGGTCGGTCTTGATGCCGAGCGTCCGCGTGAGGAAGGCGACGTCCTCCACCATGAGGCGGTTCGGCCCCTTCGCGTCGCCGTTCACGCTGTTGTCGTTGAGGCCCTGCCCGCGGAACACCAGGCCCTGCTTCACGCGGCGGCCGTCAAGCGTCTTCCAGCCGCCAAGGTCGCGGATGTTGCCCACGCGCCCCTCGATGGCGATCCAGCGCGGTGGCTGGGCGTCCGTCGTGAACGAGGCGACGGGCGACTCGTGCGCCTTCTTCGCCTTGCCGCACGCGCAGGGGCCCTTCAGCGTCGAGCCGCAGGAGTATTCCTTGCACTTGATGTCGCTCCACACCTTCCAGTAGTAGGTCTGGCCCAGCAGCAGATTCGGACGCGGGACGGTCCACTTGTGGCGCATGGCCTCGCCCTCCTTGCGCGACGAGACGTGGTTCGATTCGAGCCAGTACGCCTTCGCGTCCGAGAGATCGGGCTTCGTGCCGATCACGACCTTCCAGGGGCCCTTCTCGCCGGCGGTCGTGCGCCACCGCAGGACGAACGGGGGGGAGATGCGCCACTTGCTCGCGCGGTCCTTGCCGTAGGTGCGGTCGTCGTGCGGCTTGTCATGGTCCGCCTTCAGCACGGCCAGGCGCTCCGCGTAGGTGGGGATCGCCATGATCTGGCGCTGCTCCTCCGTGATGAGCTTCACGACGGCTCCGTCCGCCGGCGACACGGGCGTCACGGCCGCGCGCGCAGCCACGGCGAGCACCGCCGCCAGCATCAGCAAATTCTTCTTCTGCATCATGTCTTGTCCTTTTTCCAACCGCCTTGCGGTTAGGCAAGTAATTATACCATATTCCGCTGCGTTGTGCGCCGATCAGGCGAAATCCGCTGGGAAACCGAAATCAGCCGGGGAGGCGCAGGCCGCCGTCGACGACGATGGTCGAGCCCGTGATGTAGCGCCCCGCGTCGGAGGCGAGCAGCAGCGCGGCGCCGGCGGCGTCCTCGGGGCGGGCGTAGTCGTGCATCGGGATGGCGTTCATCACCTTCTCCGCGTAGACGGGGTTGCCGAGCGCCGCCGCGTTGCGGTCGGTCGCGAACACGCCCGGGCAGAGGTTGTTCACGGTGATGCCCTCGCGCGCGACCTGGCGCGCCACGTTCCGCACGAGGTTCTCCTGCGCGGCCTTGGAGGCGGCGTAGGCGCACATCTGCGGGTGCGGACGCGGCTCCTGCACGCTGCCCACGGCGATGAGGCGTCCCCAGCCCTGCGCCTTCATCTTCGGGTACGCGAGCTGGAACATCCGGAGCGTCGCGTGGAAGTTCACCTCCATCTCGCGATGCGCCTCGGCGAGGTCGAACTCCGACCAGGGGATGTTCATCTGGATGGACGCGTTTGCGACGAGGATGTCAGGCAGGGCGTCAATCTCCCGCAGCCGCGCGAAGACCGCCTCCACGGCGGCGGGGTCGCCCAAGTCGCCCGTCACGGCGTCGCAGGCGGGATTGAACGCGCGCACGGCCGCGAGGCTCTCCTCCAGCGGGCCGCTCGGCTTCACGCCGTGCACGACCACGCGCGCGCCGAACTCGGCGAACGCGGCGGCGATCGCGCGGCCGATGCCGCGGGCGCTTCCCGTGACGAACGCCGTCTTGCCGGCCAAATCGAACTTTTCCTTGATCATGTCGCTCCTTTCAGAAATGCGGAGATTGTAGTATAGCAGATTTTGGCGCATCCCGCTTGCCTGACGGCGCGGAATCGTGTACAATCTCCCGCGTCTCTTGCAACAAAGGCGAGTTCAAAGTGCAGTCGCTCAGTTTCTACTGGCCGTTCATCCGGCTCGGCGCCACCGACGTGTGGCGACACAAGACGCGCTCGTTCCTCACCATGCTCGGCATGGTGTTCGGGGTGGGCAGCGTGATCGCCATGCTGGCCGTGGGCGAGGGCGCGAGCCACCAGGCGCTCGAGTCCATCAAGCGCCTCGGCAGTCAGAACATCATGATCTCCTCCGTGAAGCCCACGTCCGAGGAGAACGCCACCGTCCAGCAGAGCGCGCGCCTCGCCGTGTACGGGCTCCTCTACGACGACGAGACGCGCATCCGCGAGACCGTGCCCGGCGTGGAGAAGACCGTCCCCGCGCGCATGGTGCGGCGCAACGCGCGCTACAACGAGCGCCTGCTCGAGCTGCGCGTGGTGGAGACCGTGCCCAGCTGGTTCGAGGTCGTGCCGCGCCCGATCCTCGCGGGGCGCATCCTCCATGAAGGCGACATGGAGTCGCGCGCCAACGTGTGCGTGCTCACGGAGTTCGGCGTGCGCAAGCTGCTCGCCGCCGAGGAGGTGCTCGGCCAGCACGTGCGCCTCGGAAGCGGGGTCTTCGAGGTGATCGGCATCGTCAAGAACGAGTCGGGCGGCTCCGTGCGCGCGCCGGACTCGGAGGCGGACGCCTACATCCCCCTCTCCACCGGCTCGCACCTCTTCGGCGTCGCCAACAGCCGTCCCATCTCGGGCGGGGTAGAGAGCGAGCGCGTGGAGCTGTCGCAGGTCATCGTGAAGATGAAGGGCACGGAGGTGGTGGAGGCCGGCGCGAAGGCCGTCGAGGCCGTGCTGAAGCGCTTCCACAAGAAGCCCGACTTCAAGATCGACGTGCCGCTCTCGCTCCTCCGCGAGGCGGAGAAGACGAAGCGCACCTACAACATCGTGCTCGGCGCGATCGCGGGCATCTCGCTCCTCGTGGGCGGCATCGGCATCATGAACATCATGCTCGCCTCCGTGACGGAGCGCACGAAGGAGATCGGCATCCGCCGCGCCATCGGCGCGCGCAAGAGCCGCATCGTGGTGCAGTTCCTCATCAACACGTGCGTGCTCTCGATCGGCGGCGGGCTCGCGGGACTCGTGGTGGGCGTGGTGATCCCGATCGCGATCACGTTCTTCACCGCCATGCCCACGGTGATCCAGCCCTACTCGATGCTGCTCGCCTTCGGCATCTCCGTGGGAGTGGGCATCGTCTTCGGACTGTATCCGGCGCTCCGCGCGGCCTCCCTCGACCCCATCGAGGCCCTCCGCCACGAATAAAAACGAAATTCACGGTTGAAACATCCGCGGGGATTCGGTATACTATCCGCCGTTTTTCCGATGGCGAGAGTAGCTCAATTGGTAGAGCATCAGATTGTGGATCTGAGGGTTGCGGGATCGTGCCCCGTCTCTTGCCCCATCCCTTTTGGACCGTCCGGGGCTTAGCCGGACGGTTTCATTTCATGTTGCGTCACCGCGCTGCACGTTCGTTGAAATTCCTGCGCCAGCAGGCGGCCTTGGCGGAATCTTTCGGAACGCCGTCGCGCCCTTCTTCATAGATGCGCGCCAGCGCTTCCGCCGCATTGACGAACGTACGGCTCGATTTCTCGTACCACTTGACAGCCTCAACCGCATTCCGGGCAACGCCGTCGCCTCCTTCGACGGCCCCGCGCCAGAATCCGCAACGATGACAGTTCCATCCTCGAAGACAATTCGCTGCATTTCCGGGATGGCCCTGCATCCTGTGACAACTTGCATTTCAATGGCTGCGGCAAGCAACGCCACCAAGGTGTTTCTTTTCATTTGAGTTCTTCTCCCGTCAATGGCCGTCCGCGAAAAGTCATACTTCCCCTCTGTCCCCGCTTTCGATATAATCGGTGAAAATCTCCTCCACGACGGGATTGGGGGATATCTGCGGGTTGGCGCGCTGAAAGTACGCGTGGTCTTCCGGCTTCTTGTCCCAGACGAAATTCCAGTAGTGATCGAGCACGCGGGCGATCGCGCCGCTGCGCGAGACGCCCTCCGTGCAGTGGATGAGAACGTGCCACGTGCCGTGCCCGACATGGCGAAGGATCTTCTGCGCCATGACGGGGCGGAACTTCGCCACCTTTTCGCCGTCATACAGATCGGAATAGTCCGTCACGTCGTCGAACGTGAGGCAGAGCAGATTCGGCGACTTCAACGCCTCTTCCGAAAACGGCGGCACCGAATCCCGCCCGCTCCGCGACTGGATGGACACGACCTTGTTCTGAGCCAGCACCTGTTCCTCAAGTACCGTCCCCTTGATCCTCTCGAACCACTTCCGTGGCAGACATTGTATCTTCATTGTGCTTCCTTTCCGTCTATATCAAATAGACGAATCAAATAGACGATCTGACGGCATGAATCTTACATGCCGGAACAGAAAGTTTTCGGAAAACGCCATTATGTTGTTCACGCGCGCACGGTGCGGGACGTGAGGCAGCCCGCCGCGAGGCCGATGGCGACCGCGAGGCATTCGGGTATGAGCCAGACGGCGCTCGCCGCGGCAAGGAGCGCGCAGAGCGCGTAGACGGCCGCCGGCACGCGGAACGGCACGCGGTCCATCACGCGGAAGCGGTTGGCCTCCACGGGCTCGATCCAGAGACGGCACGCGCGCAAGTCGAGCGGCACGGGATGGTCGGGGATCCAGCGGCGGCGCAGGCTGAAGCGCTTTGGCTCCTCCCCTTCCACGCACGCGCACATCTCGCCGCTGGGCAGGAAATCAAGCGTCAGTGCGCGATGCTCGGTCGTGCGCCCGTCGATGACGAGGCGCATGCGCTCCGGACGCTCGTCGAGCCGCCGCGCAACCGTGGCGAAGTACTCGGCGAGGGCGTCGGCCGAGGGATGGTCGGGGTCGACGGTGATCCGCACCGGCAACCCCCAGCGCCACTCCCGCCAGAGGCGCAGCGCCCACGGCAGCACGGCGGCGAGCACGCCCGCCAAGGCACTCAGAGCAAGCCGCATGCGGCGAGCACCTTTCGCGTGGACGTGGCGAGCGGCACCGCATGCGGGTCGACAAACTTCGCCGATTTACCCTCATGCTGAAAAATCGACAGCTCCAGCCGAAAATGCGAGAACACCTGAACCTGCCCCTCGCGCGGCTCCACGGACGGCAACTCCCACAATCCCTTCAGAAGCCCGCCCTCCGTGTTCTCCACGAGGAGCACACGTCCCCGCGCGTCCGACACCACGACCGCCGTCTCCTTCCGCACGGGCAGCGCTTTCTTCGCGGGACGGCGCGGGTAGTCCGCCTGCGTCCCCGCCTTCCGCGCCGCGCAGTCGCGCGCGAGGGGACACGTCGCACACGACGGGTTTGCGGGCGTGCAGACGAGCGCGCCGAGCTCCATCATCGCCTGGTTGAAGTCGCCCGGGTGTGCACAACGGTCGATTTCGGGCTGCAGGCGCGCGGCGAGACGCGTGCGCGCGGGCAGTTTATGGAAGTCGTCGTCGAGCGCCCATACGCGCGCGAAGACGCGTGCCACGTTGCCGTCGACGACGGGCACCCGCTCGCCGTTGAGCACGCTCGCGAGCGCGGCCGCCGTGTAGGGTCCCACGCCGGGCACGGACGCCCATTCCGCGGCGGTCGCGGGCCACCCCTCCGACGCAAACCGCTTCGCCGCCTTGTGCAGGTTGCGCGCGCGGGCGTAGTAGCCCATTCCCTCCCACGCCTTCAGCACGTCCCGCTCGTCGGCGGCGGCAAGCGCCTGCACGTCGGGGAAGCGGGCGAGGAAGCGCTCGTAGTACGGCAGCACGGTGGCGTACGTCGTCTGCTGCATCATGATCTCGCTCAGCCAGCAGACGTACGGCGACGGCGCGCGCCGCCACGGCATCGGACGCCGCGCGCGCGCGAACCACGCGACGAGACGCCGCGCGAAGCCGCTCCCGCCCTTCTTCATTTCAGCGTGCACTTGAGCGCGAACGGAACCTTCGCGGCGGCGAACTCGCCGGGAACGGACACGACCGTGTTCGCGCCGTCGCGGCGCGTCGCGAGCGGCGCGTTCGACCCCAGCACCGTCACCTTCACCTTCTCGGGCAGGGCGCAGGCGAGCGTCACCTCCGCGGCGGGTTCCTTCACGATTGCGTAGGCGAAACGCCCGTCTTTGGACTGCACGTAGTCAATCGCCTTTGTGTTGAACGGCGCGAGGATGCGCGTCGCGTAGATCGCCTCGCCCCAGCGCCCGAGCCATTTCCCGATCTGGAGCAGACGCTCCTTCTGCATGGCGGGGATCTCGCCCTGCGGGTCGAGGTTCACCAGAAGCAACAGGTTGCCGCCGCGTGCCACGATGTCCGCGAAGTGGATCACGAACGCACGGTCGTCCATCACCATGCCAGGATCCGCATTCTCCATCCAGTGGTTGCCGTACGCCTTGGAGATGCCCGAGCAGGACTCCCACGGATGCCACTTCGCAGGGTCGAGGCACTCTTCCGTGTCGCCCCACTCGTCGGTGTAGAAGTCGCCGCGCACCGTCCGCAGCCACGTGCGCGGACGCTTCGTGAAGCGTCCCTTGATCTCCTCGGGACGCGCCTTGCCGAGACGGTCGTTCGTGGCGACCTCCTTGCGTCCCTCGGCGTGGTTGTAGAGGTAGGCGACGATGTCATAGCTGCCGTTCGACTCGGCGGGCGTCATCCAGTCGTAGTCGCCCCAGAAGATGTCGGGGTCGTACTTGTCGATGAACTCCGTGGTCTGCGGCACGATGTAGTCGCGCACGAAGTCCTTCACCGCCACCTTGCCGGACGCCTTCCACTCCATGTCGGGGGAATAGGGCTGGAGGTTGCCGGGACAGCTCACCGCGATCTTGATCGACCCGTCGTCCTGCAGGATCGGATATTCCCACTCGCCGGCCTGGGAGGCGTAGAGGCCGAACTTGAGCCCCTCGGCGCGGCAGGCGTTCGCCATCTCGCGCGCGAAGTCGCGGTGCGCGCCCATGTCCACGGTGTCGCGGAACGTATAGGAGCAGTCCCACAGGCAGAAGCCGGAGTGGTGCTTGAGGAACGGCACCACGTACTTCGCGCCGCACTTCTTGAACACCGACATGAGCGCCGGCGCGTCAAACTTCCTGCCGCGGAAGAGGTCGAGGAGGTGGTCGCTCTTGAAGTCAGGGCCCCAGTTCTTCTCGTGGTACGCGATGGTCGCCTTGTCGGTGCGGCAGCGGTACTCGTACCAGTCGGGATAGAGGCGCTTGCCCTTCACGTAGGGGCACCACGAGGCGATGGACCACGGCCCCCAGTCGATGAAGATGCCGAGTTTCGCGTCGACGAACCATTCGGGGCACTTGTGCGCGTCGATGGAGGCGCCCGTCGCCTTCCACTTGCCGGCGGCGTTCACCGCGTCCACCTTCTTCATCTGCTTCGCGGCGCGCGCCATCACCTCCTTCGAGTGGTCGTTCGCGATCTCGCGCAGCCCCTTCCGGTAGAGCACGGGCTTCCAGTCCGCCGGCCGCCGGTATCCGGGCGGCGCGAGGGGCGCCTCCGCGACCGCCTTTTGCTTCATGCGCGCCAGATCGTCTGCCGGCGCGGCGTTCTCCACCGTTGCCGCCAGGGCCATGCCCGCGGCCATCACGGAAGCAATCATCAACGTCTTCATGTTGCGTTCTCCTCTCTTCGTATCAGCCTTTCATTCTTTGAACAGGTCATCGAGCGTGACGACCGATTGGATGTCAAATGCATTTGAATTGGTTTTCAAGCCATGCGCCGAAACCATCGTGAGATGGATTGCGTCCTTCGTCCCGGTCTGCTCCGCGTAGACCTCGCGCTTGACCTTCAGCCGCCTGTCGTATTCGTCCGATATCGCAAAGGGGCCGGCCGTGTATTTCATCTCGCACAGGTTGACGACCTTGTCATTCCGTTCGATGACGAGGTCAATCTGCGCGCCGTCCCCGTCACAGTCCTCCGGCTGGAACCGCCAGCCGTAGGTCCGCGTCACGACACCGGAGATGCCAAGTTTCCGCTTGATCGCGTCGATGTGCTGCAGCGCCACCCGTTCGAAGGCAAGACCGCACCACACGCGCACGCTCTGCGTCGTCTGCGACGCCGACCAGAAGTTCGGCATGAGGTTCGTCTGTCCGTCGAGGAAGCGAAAATAGAAAAGGACATAGTTGTCGATCAGCTGATAGATCAAGTCGCGTTTCCTGCGGCCGGGCTCGGAATAGACGCGGATGAAATCGCACTGCGCAAGTTCTTTCAAGACGCGCGAGAGACGTCCGTTCCCCTTGACACGCGTTGCAGCGATGATCTCGTTGCGTGTCATGCCGCATTTCTTCGTCCCAAGCGCCCGGATGACTGAGATGTACAGCTTGGGCTTGCGGAACAGGGCGAGGAACAGGTGGTCGAACTCGTCGGAAAGCTCTCCGTGCGCCGCAAAGAAAAGTTCGTCGATGTTCTGCGAAAGGCTGATTTCCTTCCGAAGCAGGTCCCAGTAATACGGAACGCCTCCCATGACCATGTACCCTTCAAGGATCTGGTCCCTGTTCATGACATGCCCGTTGGCTCGCACAAGCGCCTCGCACTCCGCGAGGGAGAACGGGCGAAGGTAGATCTGCCGCGTCAGCCGATTGTGGAGACCGCCGTAGTCGTCAATGATCTTTTCAATCACCCATGAAGTGGCCGACCCGCAGATAATCAGCAGAATGTCGCTCCGCGCAGATGCCCATCCGTTCCAGAAGTGATCCAGCGCCCCCACGAAATCCGACTTTGGCGTATCCATCCACGGACAGTCGTCAAGGAATACGACTTTACGTCCCTCCCCTTTCCCTAGAAGCAGCTCCTTCAAAAGGTCAAAGGCCGCATACCAATCGGCAGGACGTTTGCAACGTGGATACCCCTGCGAGGCGAGGGACTTCGCGAACTCCTCCAGCTGTTTGGTCGTACCACGCTTGCGGACACCAGTATGCTCAAAGGCAAAATTCCCAAATGCCTGACGAACCAAGAATGTTTTCCCGATTCTGCGGCGACCGTAAACGGCGACGAACTCTGCCTTCGCGGATTCCGCCGCGCTTTTAAGCTTTGCAAGTTCTGCCTCACGACCTATTATCATGGAAATTGAACCTTTTTGTCCGTTTTCTGAAGGCAGTATACATTATTTCGTGCCACAAGTCAACCGCAAATCGAGTTGTGGCACATTATCTTGTCAAAATAGCATTTATAATATGCCACAAGTCATCTGAAAAGGACAGATGTGGCCGTAATAAAGACAACATCTTACGCTTATTGGGATATGTTACCCGTCAAGGCAACGTTCCACACGGTAAGTTGGTGCCCGTTGCGCGAGACTTTGCTGCGCGCGCGCCACGCGGGCGGAAGCCGCCGCACGATCTCCTCAATCGTCTCGCGGCTTTCAGAGACGACCACGAGCGACTTCCACTTGCCCAGCACGCCCGGCGCGAGCAGGCGCGCGACGCCGGCGGCGAGTCCGTCATCGCCGTTAAACGAAAACCCGTCCGTCACCTGAATGAGTCCGGACGCGTCGTCCGCGAACAGGGCCTCGCCCGTGCCGCTGAAGCGGAAGGGACCGGCAAGCGTGACGTTGCCGTTGATGTCAAGGCGCGAACCGGTCTCGATCGCGCCCTTCTGGATGAACGGCGACGTCCCCGTGTTGGCGATGCGCGCGCAGTGGCCGTTCCACATCGCGGGCACGACGATGCGCCCCTCGTTCACGACGGGCGCGCGGTTCGTGGACCTCGCGCACGACTCGAACGCGTACCACATGGGCCCCCTCGCGGGCGGCACCACCGTCACGTCGCGGGCATAGACGCCTGGTTCCCTGAAGCGGTACAGGCGATCCGGCCCGGACGTCATCTTGTCAAACTTCACCGGTCCGCCCGTACGCTGCGCGTCCACATGCGTCACCACCCGCTTTTCATACGCCGCCGCCGCGCGCGCCACGTCGCGGCAGTTGAGCACCTTCTCGATCAAGTCGTGGGGCAGGTAGTAGTAGTGGTTGGAGCACTCGTAGCCGATCCGGCTGTCGGCGCGCACGAGCGCGAGGTGGCGCTTCGCGGTCTCCAGCTCGCGGCGCGCGCAGGCAAGCATCTCGTCCCTGTCGCCGCGCGCGCGGGCGCGGACGAAGCGGATCTGGTCGCAGACCGAACGGAAGTGGTTCTCAATCGCGCGGAAGAGGCCGAGCTCGCGGCGCGCCGCCGCCTGCCGGTCGCCGTCGAGCGACTCCACGAGCGACGCGAACGCGGCGTTCCCCTTCACGAAGCCGTCGCGGACCTTCTCCATCTGCCCGAGGTACGTCTCCTCGGGGTAGATCGACCGCCAGCTCCTCAGGTCGTCGTAGGGGATGCCCACCATCGACGCCGGCCAGTAGGTCTGTTCGATGTAGAGCGGGTTCGCCGGCCCGACCGTGTGGTTGCCCGCGTAGACGGAGGAGATGTAGAACGGATATTCGCGGAAGCCGTCCGAATACGCCTTCCACGCCGCGCGCGCGGCCGGCACACCGTCCTTCCCGTAGAGGCGCTCCGCGAGACGGTCCAGCACCGGCCCCGTCCCCTCGCCCCGGCGGTAATCCGCGAAGATGGAGAGGTTCGGCGTGGGCGCGCTGCCGAGCGACCACGAGAGCATCACGCCGTCCACGCCCGACTCCGAGAGGTTGCGCACGTGCTCCGCCACGAGGTCCATCACCGGCACGTACGGCACGGCGCTCATCTCCCACGTGAGCGCGGCCTGCACCTTCGCGGCGGTCTTGAGTCCGCGCCCCTTCGCGGCGGTCCACAGCTCGCGCGCCGCGTCGCTCGGACCGGGCGCGGAGAGCGAGTATTCGTTGATGGCGGACTTCACGCCGCCGCGGTCGGTCGGCACGCCCCGCTCGCTCACGGTCATCACCCGGCATCCCGCCGGCAGGCGCTCCGCGATGGCGAGGCGGTCCTTCATCGGCCAGCCCCAGTCCCAGCACACCACCTCCGCATTCGGATCACCCGCCTTCACGCCCTCGGAGATCGTGCGGTTCACCTCCGCCACGATGTCCACCACCGTGCGGTCCTTGCAGCGCGGGCAGGTCTTCTTGCCCCCACGCGACGCGCAGTTGGTGAGGTTCTCGCTCATCGTGATCGTGAACACGCCGCCGAGTCCGGGCACCTGCGAGAAGACCGACTTGAGGGAGTCCCGCAGCCACCGACGCGTCTCCGGACACGACGTGCAGCGCGCGTAGCCGAGGCCGTCGTGCGTGCGCTTCGCCCCGCGCGCCTCCATCCGCCCGTCCTTCTCGAAGAACGAATCGTCCTGCGCGCGCGGCTCGTTCACGTAGAGGTACACCTTGATGCCGTACTTCGCCGCGCGCGCCACGAGCTTGCGGAGGTTGGCGATGCGCCGCTCGCTCCCCTCGCCGAACTCGGGATACGCCGGATCGCGCGCGAGGGTGGAGAGCACGGTGTGGAGCCACACGGCGTTCACGCCGTTCTCCGCGAGCCGCGCGAGCAGCCCCTCGGGATAGGAACCCACTTCGTCGTCCCCGAGCGGGTCGCCGTAGTCCGCGAAATACGAGAAGATGAGCCGCAGGTCAAAGGGAGAATCGATGGCGGTTGAAGCGGCGAGAGCGCCGCTTCCCCGAGGTGCGTTCGTTCGGGGAAGCGACACTCCTGTCGCTTCAGGCGCTCGGGGAAGCGACACTCTTGTCGCTTCAGACACTCGGGGAAGCGACACTTCTGTCGCTTCCGGAATTTTTGAAAGCTCCCCCACAAAGCTGAACCGCGGCTCCTCGGGCGCCAGCGGCACGACGCCCTCCTCCTTCAGCTCGCGCGCGATCTCCAACCTCCTCGCGCGTCCCTTCGCCGCCAGCTCCGGCGAATAGACGACCGGCGGACAGAGCGGTTTCGTGTTGCCGAGCTTCACGAAGAGGAAGTCGTCCTCGGTGAGCGAATACGCGAGCTCCGCGCGCGTCATGTCCACGACCTTCAGAAGCTGTTCGTACGGCAGAAGGTGCCAGTTGCGACGCACCACGGTAATGTAGCCCTTGCGATGCCAGAGAGGCGAAACGGCGGGCTGCGGCACGGGCAGGCCCATCTCGGCGGCCACGCCCTCCAGGTCGGCGCGCGACGCGCCGATCGCGGATGCGAGGCGGTCGACGGGCACAACCGGCCAGTTGCGCCACACGTAGGCACTCAACGCATCCGGGAACGGCGCGCACGTGACCGCCGCGTGTTTGCCGTCCTCGCCCGGCAGGGGCACCTCGCCCGCCGCCGCCATAAGCGCAGTTCCCAACAAAAGACAAATGATCTTCTTCATCGCGTTCCTTTCGTCTTGACGCGTAAGATTATACCATAAGCTCGGGACGCATGGAACGCAGAACGCAAAGTTCCGGTTCTATCTATTTTCCAGATCGAGTTGCCGGTCGTAGGACGTATCGTAGATTGGCGCAACTTTACGGTCGCACAATCCCGCCTGGGAGAAATCAAAGGGCTTGAAGCCGATCTTCGCGGCCACGGAAACGTCGCGGAAACGGAAGTCGCGGCGTGCGGCGGCGACAAACAGCGGATCGGCATAGAGGCCGTCCACGTCCTTCCCCTTCGCCTGCCATTCTGCGAAGGTCTTTCCGTTGAACACGTCCGGACGCCCGTCCAATCGCCACCAGAGGTTGCGCTTCCAGTCCACGATGGCCTTCTCGTCCTTCGTGCCCCTGTATTTCGCGAAGGCATCGCCCTTGTCCCACACCACGATGTTTCCCTCGAACACCCACGAGCGGTGGGGCTCCGGACGCGTGATCGCCACCTGCCCTTCGCGCGCAAAGGCGAAGATGTTGTTGCGGATGATGTTGTCGCGGCCGAAATGCTGGTGGATGCCGCCGTCCTTCGTGTCGTACACGAGGTTGCTCTCGTAGAGGACGCCCTCCGTGCCCTCGTCGGGATAGAGGCCCCAGCCGCCGTACACCATTCCGTCCACGCCGTGGATGACGTTGCGCGCGACGACGTTCCCGAATCCGCTGCCGGCCATGTACACGCCCCCCATGTCGGAGAGGTCGCCATACCCCACGTTGGAGATGTGGTTGAACGCCACGAGACACCGCTGGCACGGCGAGCCGCCGTAGCCGAAGTCCCAGTTGCAGGTGATGGCGGTGTAGTGGAGGTCGTCGATCCTGTTGTGGACGATGCGGCAGTCGCTCGCCGCCGCCACCACGATCGCGCCCGCGCCCGGCATGTACCGTCCGCCCCGCTCCACGAGGCAGTTCTCCACCGTGATGAACGCGGTCGAATGCGGCACGTACGCCCGGAACGGATGCGGATGGGGCCCCACCACATCCAGTTCGTCCGCGAGTCCCTTCACGGCGCGGATGCCGCCGTTCAAGCCCACGCGCACGGCCCCTCCGCCGAGGTCGCGGAACGTGCTGTTGACCACGGCGTTCGACATGCATCCCTCGCGGAACCAGACCCCGTACGCGCCGCCCGTCTGTTCCCACCGGCAGCCGTCGAACACGACGTTCTGCACGCCCTCCGCAAGAATCATCCCACGCGCCACCGCGCCGAGCATGAGCGAGTCGGGAACGTCGACGGGCCCCTGCTTGCTCAAAGTCGAGCCGTGACGGAAGGCGATGTTCTCGAAACGCATGTTGCCGGCGTACTCCTCGGCGTTGATGTCGCCGACCAGCCGCAGAAACACGTCCACGCCGTCAACCGGGATCGCCCCCTCGACGCGGTCCATCGTTTCCCCGTCCTTGGGAAGATACACGACCTCCCCCGCCGCGCGGTCATAGAACCATTCGCCGGGCACCGTCAGTTCCGTGCGCATGTTCTCGAAGCGGATCGGACACTCGGCGGCGATGTAGCGGTTCCACGGCGGCCAACGCGTGCCGCGGATCGTCACGGAACATGCGGCGCAGTCGATGCGCACGATGAAATGGCGCGCCGCATTCCACTTCGAGTGGATGCGCACCTGCACAAACGGCAGTTCGCCTTCTGGAATCGCCGCAACATGCGCAAAATCCTCCGCGCGAAGGAAGAGAGTGTGCTCGGCCGGCACGGAATGGTCGTGCTTTGCGAACGTTTCTGCAAGTACCTTCTCCGTGATGTTCGTGGCGTGGATGAAACGTCCGCCCGCGGGGTAGGCCGCGTTCGCGCGGCGTGTACCGTTTGCGAAGAACTCCGCCGCCCACATCGGCTTGCCGTCGGGTTCCTTCGGCACGGATGCGCGCCATATCGGACGCGCAGGAGCGCGTCCCTCCCGCCAGGGGCCGAGCGGCGCCGCGCCGGAGAAGACGGCACCCCGCCCCTCGCCGCGCCACGTCACCGGGGCGGACGGCGTGCCCGAGTCCACGAGCGCCCGCGTCACCGTCTCCGACACGGGATAGACGCCCTCCGCGCGCGACACGACGAGCGGACGTTCCGGATGCGCGACCCGCGCGGCGCGCACGGCGTCA
>JAFRSR010000260.1 GCA_017427485.1 Kiritimatiellia bacterium | reverse complement strand
GCGTTCTCGGCCATGCGCTTGACGATCGGCAGGCCGAGGCCCGTGCCCTTGATCTCGCCGCCGCTCCGGCGCATGCGGCTGGCGATGTCCTGCACGAAGGGGTCGAAGAGCTTCGACATCTTCTCCTCGGAGATGCCGCAGCCGGTGTCCGTCACGTCCAGGACGAGCGTGTGGGTGGCGTTCGTCCACGTCACCTTCACGGCGATCTCCCCCTGGTCGGTGAATTTCGCGGCGTTGCCCACGAGGTTGATGAGGATCTGGCGCATGCCCTGCTGGGACAGTTCCACCGCCGGGATCGGCGTGTCGCCCGTCGTCTCGATCACGAGCTTCACGCCGTGGCGGCGCACGCGGTATCCGAAGATCGCCGGCAGCTCCCGGAGGAGCTGGTTCACGTCGCACGCGCCGGAGCGCATGTTCATCGCCCCCGCCTCGAGCTTGGAGAGGTCGAGAATGTCGTTGATGAGCTCGAGGAGCGCGGTCGCGCTCAGCAGGATCCCCTCGGTGTACTCCTTGCGCTTCACCTCGTCGAGGTCCTCGCGCGAGAGGAACTCCGCAAAGCCGATGACCGCGTTGAGCGGCGTGCGCAGCTCGTGCGACATCATCGCGAGGAAGCGCGTCTTCGCCTGCGCGTGGCTCTCGGCGGCGGCGGCGGCCTCGCTCGCGCGGCGCGCCTGCCGCTTCAGGAGCCCCACCATCACCACGCCGTAGAGCGCCGCGAGGAACAGGACGGCGATCACGACGACGGTGATCAGCCGGGTCATCTCCTCGCGCGTGAGGCCGAACACGCGGTGGACCACCGTGCGCTCGGCGAACGCCGCCATGAACATCTCCTGCATCCGGAGCGGCTCGATGTTCGCCACGGCCTTCCGCAGGATGGACACGAGCTCGTCCGGCACGGTGTGGCTCGCCCACATCTCGAACTCCTCGCTGCGCCCGTGCGCGCCGATCATCCCCGCGTAGTTCTCCGGCACGGGCACGGAGAAGACCGAGACGGCGCCGGCGGACGACAGGTTCATCGGCTCGGGGTACGGGATCCAGAAATCCGTGTCGCCGCGCAGGAACTTCGCCTCGGCCGTCTGGATGCCCGTCTGCGGATGCGTATCGAACTTGAGCCCGGTCTTCTTCGCCAGCTCCTCGAGGAACGCCTTCGCGAAGTGCGTGAGCTCGCCCTTCTCGTTCTTGAGCGCCACCGGCCACGGCGAAAAGTCGATCATTACGGGGCGCGGGTCCTTCAGGCGCTCGCGCAGCCAGTTCGCCTCCCGAAGGGAGAGCATGGACATCTCGCTGCGCGCGCCGTAGTGGCGCTCGGTGATCATCTTCATGTACTTCGGGAAGTCGTCGCACACCTCGTCGAGTCCCCGCTCGAGGTCGCTGAAGAGCGCGGGCTTCTTCGGGGTGGCGCAGAGGTACATCGGGTGCGAGGCGTACACGTGGAGGGCGCGCTCCTTGTCGAGCGCCGGCGTCTCGATGTCCACGCACGCGTCCACCTCCCCCGCGAAGTACGCCTGCATGAGGTCGGCGTCCGTCGCGTACTCGCGGCAGGTGATGCCGAGGCCCTCCGTCTCCAGCTGGCGCTTGATCCGCTCGGCGCTCAGGGCCCCGGCGAGCACGCCCACCTTCATGCCTTTCCAGCTCGCGGGATCCCCGGCCTTGAACCGGTTGTCCTGGCGCGTCCAGAGGAACACGCGCAGCATCCCGATGGGCGTGTGGGGGTAGAAGAACTTGTCGCGGCGCGTCGTCGAGAACCCGAGTCCGCCCACGAGGTCGAGCCGGCCGGCCGACACGTCCTTCAGGCTCTCGTCGTAGGTGCCGTAGACGTAGTCGAGCGTCCAGTGCGTATGCGTGCCGAGCGCCTTGAACCATTCCTCGATCACGCCCGAATGCTCGCCGTCGGGCGTGACGTCGAAGAGATGCCCCCGGCGGTACGCCGCCACGCGCACGCGGTTGGAGGGCGTCGCCACGCCCAGCAGGTCCGCGCGCAGCCGGTCGTACCGGTCGATGTTGTCGATGTAGCATTCGCGGTAGGCGGCCGCAAGGCGCTGCAGCAGCTCGGGATGGTCCTTCCGCACGGCGAAGTACGTGTTCCGCGAGCCGATGGGCACCACCTCCACGAGGCCCTCCGGGCGCCGACCCATCGGCGTGTAGAGGAAGAGCACGTCGACCGCGCCGTCGCGCAGGGCCTGGACGGCGCCGGCGCTCGTTTTGTACTCCACGTACTCGGGGTTGAGCGTGGCGTGCTCGAAGTAGCGCTCGCAGTCCCGTCCCTGCCCCTGCGAGACGGGCGAGTAGCCCACGCGCATCCGGGGCCAGTCCGTGATCTTGGTGGCCATCAGCTGCGCCGCGCGCACCGGCGTGGCGTAGAGCGCGAAGTGCATCCGCCCGAGCGGCTGCAGCGGGAAGTCGTAGTCCTTCCGGAGGCGCGCGGTGCGGAACGCGGAGCAGACGACCACCGCGTTCGACGAGTCGCTCATGCCGTCCGCCCGGTACGGCACGCGCACCGGCTCGACACCCGCCGCCTTGAACACGTCCTCCATCACCGCGCGCGCGAACTTCGCGTCGGACGCAGCCCACTCGTCCAGCGCCGGGTCACGCGCGCAGTCGACCACCTTCACGGTCTCCGCCACGCCCGCCACGGCGAGAAGCGCGCAGAATATCGCGGTTTCAACCTTCATTTTCACTGTCTCTTTGCTATCCTCGTTTCGCAACTGGCGATGTATTATACCACAACATCCGCCATCCGTCACCCGCGCGCGAGGAACGACAAAGGGAAGACTCAGCGCTTTTCCTTGCTTTTCTGCAGGTCCAAAATGAAGCGCCGCGTGCGGTTCACGTCCTTGACCGTGCGCTCGCGGACCTCGGGGGTCTTCAGCGCCTTCGCCGCCTCGAGGGCGCGCTCGGCCGCCGCAAGCGCCTCATCCAGCGCGCCCTGGCGCTGGTAGACCACCGCGAGGTTGTTCCAGGCGGCGATGTCGTCCGGATTCTTCTCCACGCATTTCCGCAGATAGGACGCCGCCTTGTTGTACTGCTCCTCCTTGAGGAAGCTCATGCCCATCGCGAAGTTCGCCGGCGTGTAGTCGGGATCCGTCTGCAGCACCTTCTGCGCGTAGTGGCGCGCCATCACGAAGTCCAGACGCCCCAGTCCGAGACGCAGCCCCTCCCGCGGCATGAGACGCCCCGTCTCCCAGACCGCCAGGTTGCCCGTCTTCTGACGCATGCGGCTCAGCGCCGGATTCGCCTCGTCGAGTTCCGTGCCGAACTTCTCCTCCTTTTCGGCCAAGTCCAGGTCGTTCGCATGGTCCGCCTGCTCCGACCGGCGGTGGCAGAACCAGGCCACGCGCCACTGGACGTAGAGGAAGAGGTCGGCCAGCAGACGGTCCGCGTTGCCCTTGAGCTTGGGATTCTCCTTGCGGAGCGCGAGGATCCGCTCCGCAAGCGCCCACGCGCGCGTGCGGCCGTCGGACACCGCCTGCTCGTCCAGCCCCGTCGTGCGCGCCAAAAGTCCTGCGCAGGTCGGCATCGCGCGTCCCTGCCGCTTCCACAGCTCCAGGCCGATCTGAGTGGCCATCGTGGCAAGACGCTCCTGCTTCGCGCCTGCCCACGTGCGGAGGAGGTCGGCCGACCCGAAGTCGAGCATCTCGCGGTCTTCCGCGTCCTTGCCGCCGCGCCGGCGGCACTTCTGGTGGTAGACCGAGTTGTCCTCCATGAACGACAGCGCGACCAGCTTCTTCCCGCGCGCCGCCGCGCGCAGCTCCACGCCGCGGTCGAGGCGCCCGTCCGTGAACAGCACCTCGGCATCGCCCGCCTCGTCCACGACTTGCTCAAGGTAGCCGTCCACGATGCCCAGCATCTCGCGTTCCGTCGTGAGGGGCAGGCCGGGCGCCACGGAAAGGAGCAGGAGCCCCAGGAGACACCAGAAGAGACGGCGCGAGAGGCGGCGCATGCCCGTGAGGGACGCGAGCGCCCGCTGCGCCGCGACCTCCTCCGTGTCGTCCGGGAACTTCTGGCTTGCGAGGCGCCGGTAGTTCCGGAAAAACAGTTCGCTGCAGAGCACGCAGAGCGCGAACACCACCGTGAGCACGTCCATGAGCATGAAGAATCCGAGCAGGTAGTCGCTCATCGCGCGGCGCACCGCCGGCCAGGTCCAGAACCAGAACGACGAGAACCCCGACAGCTGGACGAACGCGGTCAGGCCGCAGCCGAGAATAATGAACGCGTCGCCGTAGCGCAGGAACTTGTCCTCGTCCGCCGCCCGGCGCAGAAGGTAGACGGTGAGGAAGAACGGCACGCCCACGAGGAAGAGCGCCGCGAACCACGCGACGGGCGTCGCGGCCGAGGTGACCTGGATGCTGTTGAGGTGGAACACGCGGATGATCATGTCCACGACTTCCCACTCGTGCGCCTCGAGTCCGCCCGCCTTCACGAACCAGATGCAGTTGGCCGTCACCGTGAGGACGTAGCCCAAGAGGAAGACGCCGATGAGCCGCCACATCGAGACGAAGCGCACGACGAGGTTCATGAACGTGATCTGCGCCCTCGTCGTTCCGAACAGGGAACTGAAATACGCTCCAAACAGAGCAAGCGTGCCGAGCAGGATGCCGGCGGACGTCTCGCCCGCGAGGATGCCGAGGATCCCCACGCTCACGCCCACGAGGAGGACCCGTCCCGTGCGCAGGAACAACACGAACAGCAGAAGCGCCGGCATCGTCAGGACAAGCGAGAACGTGGCCGGCAGGAACGTCTGACCCATCCGCCAGACCGGCCCCGCGAACGCGAAGAGCAGCGCGCCGAACCCGCCGACGCAGTAGAGGAGATGGCGCGACCACTCGAACCGGCGCCGCTGCGCGAGCTGCTCAAGCGGCAGCATCACGTTCGCGACAATGAGGTAGGCGCACATCGTGCAGATGCCGATCGCCGCATGGCCCATCCACACGAGCGCGCGGTCGATCGCACCCATACCCACGCACTTCGCGAGACAACCCGCCAGCATCCGCCAGAGACCTGGAATCGGATCGTCGGGCGGCAGAAGCCCCGTGGCCTCCGAAAGCGGCTGCCACGCCGCCGGCGCGGCAATTGGATAGGAAAAGAACGCCAGCAGGCCGAATACGAACAGCCCCAGACCACCCGCGATCAGGAAGTCCTTCCGCGTAATGGCCAGCATGCCGGGCACCTAGCCGCGCCTCCGCCCCGGTAGAGCGGTCGCCCCGCGACCGCTGCGCGCCCTACCACGCCGCAGGGCCAGCAATCCCGCGCCGATCAAGATGAGCAACCCCGACGAGGGCTCGGGCACCATGTAGGACTGAGGTGTCCAAGCCATGAACGTCGGCAGGTTGTAGCCCTGGTCCGCGGTCAGGATATAGGTTCCGCCCTCTGCCACAGACTGAACCGTCAGGTCGTTGTACGAGATCATCCCCGTCGTGGCGAGCGTCGTCCACTTCCCGTTGTCCCAGTTGCCGAGCTCGATGGCGAACGACAACCCGGCAAGCGACGTGGAGGAGTCGAACGCGCCGATGTAGGAGAGCATCGAGCCCGTGCCAAATCCGTCGCCGGTCGGCTCCATCGTGTCGGATGTAACGCCGATGTCCATGTAGTAGGTATACATGCCGTCCGGGGAACTGGTCGAAACCGCGCGCGCCATGTTAACCTGCTGGCCATCCAGGTTGGTGTATGTCTTCACAGTCCCCATCGACGTGCCGTCGAACCAGGTAATGTCAGCCGTGTCCTCGACCTGCCAGTACAGCAGGTAGTCGGACGCCTGGGCCTGAACGGCCCAGAGCACTCCGGCCACCACGCCAAATTTCAGCGCTCTTCTCAACATGTCTCGGTTCTCCTACCCTTACTTGACGATCTCAGACGGCTGCCATGTGACGTTGAACGCCCCGCCTCTGCGCGAGTACCAGAAGCCCGTGCCGACCGGAATCGGATCCGTGTACGGGACGAACGTGTTGCGGTTGCGTCCCAGTGCCTCGTTGTAGACCTGCTTGTACTCGCCCCACTTGCCGTTCACCCAGCGGAGAATCGTCGTCGTCGCGCCGTTCGGGATCGTGATGAGGTCCGTCGAGATCGGGTTCCCACCCCAGTCGAGGTCGTTGATGCCGACGCTGCCGGTATAGTCCGGAATGGCGATCTGCGTGCAGGCTGGCGCCGTCTTCGCGCCGCCGGCGACCGTGATCGTCACGCCCGCGGGGTCGTACTGGCCCACGAGGAAGAACGGCTTGGCGGCGGTCGGGTTCTTGCGCGTGACCCACACGGCGTTGCCGCGCGAGAACGTCTTCTTGTCGGCGTCGGACGCCGTCGTGACCACGGAGTAGTTCGCCCCGTCAGGCGCCGTGCTGACCGTGATCACGCTTTCCCACTTGCCTTTGTTCAGCGTCCACATTTCATACGTATTGCCGTCCTTCAGCGCGTACACGCTGTCACCGTCCGTGAGGTTCACCGCCGAGACGTGGTTCGACACCGTGACATCCGCGGCAAGGAAGGGATCGCTCGCCAGCTCCTTCCACGGAACCGCCACGATCGTGTTCACGTTCGTGCTCTTGACCTCCAGCACGCCGATGATGTTCGTGGAGGGAATCTCGTTCGTGATCGAGAGGTCGCATTTCGGCACGATCAGCGTCACCAGGCGGTAGAGGCCGGACGCGTTCACGGAATTGCCCTCGCCGTCCGCAAGCGCGATGTCAAACGACGGGTTGCCCGCCTCGAACGGCCCCGCCACGGTGCGCCATGCGTCACCGTCGCCCTTCTTGCGGAGTTCACGGAGGACGGTGTACCCGAGGTCCTTCTTGACGGAGGCGTCGGGGTCCGCGACCATCTTCGCGGAAATCGTCGCGGAGTTGCCGCTCACCGTGTTGAGCAGCAGCTGGTCGGTCGCGGTGCCCGTGACGAGGTTCTCCCAGCGGCGGAGGCCGTTCGGGTCGCGGGCATTCAGCTTCTCGGTCGCGTCCGTCTCTGAATAGTCGTCGGCGGTGATGTCGACGCCGGCAGATTTCAGCGCCTCGATCAGCGCCGCCTCACGCGCCTGCGCCTCCTCCTCGCTCAACGTCACGACGATGTTCGTGTCCGCCGCGCGCTGCGTGGCCTGCGGAATCTTGATCTCCTTGTACTCCGCCGTGTAGGTGGTGTTGCTGCCCACAGGCTCCAGCGTCGGGCCCCACGCGTCGAAGCGGTAGATCGACGTCGCGTCCATCGGCTTCGCCGGATCGTCCACGCCCGACGTGAGCTCGTCCGGCGTCGTGCCGTAGGGTACCTTGTCCGACGAGATCTCCGTGCCGTCCTCGTCCACGAACGTGACCGTGTAGCTCTTGATGTTCGTGAACTCGACGGTCTTGTTCATGTCCATGAACGTGGCCGTGCCGTTCTCCACTTGCACCTGGGCAAGCGGCACGGCGCCGTTGACCAGCAGGTTCGTAAGCGCGTAGTCCGACGACGGCAGCAGCTCGCGCAGCGTGTAGTCCTTGGGCTCCGTACCGAACCCGTCGGCGCGCGGCCAGTCGTTGTTCGGGAGAGACTGGACCACGAAGCGGCTTCCGCCGGTCACCGTGAACGTCAGCATGCCGCCCTCGTCGCAGGCCGTCGCCTTCACCGTGTCGATCGGCGTCCCGTCCGGCGCATATCCGCTCACCACGTAGTCGTTCCCGACGACGAGGTTGATGGACGCGACGGTGACCGTGAACACGTCCTTCGCCTTGTCGGCGTCCGATGCAAGCGAATCCACGGCGATAGTCAGGTCATAGCCCTTCTCCTTGTAGATCGCGTAGATCGACGCCGCCGTCCCGGTGAAATCGCCCCACGTCTCGCCGTCGAGGCTCCATTTCAAGAGGCCGTTCTCCGCGACCTTCACCCGAAGCGAGGTGCCCCAGGTCACCGCGCTCATCGCGTTCGTCGTCGTCGCGTCAGCAGGACCCGCCGCGAGCGCGTAGTAGTTCAGCGAGGCCTGCGCCGAGCCGTCGAGCGACAGCGGCACGTAGAAGTCCGCCGTCCCGCCGGCACCGACCTTCAGCGGCGTGCCGTCCGACGGCACGTCGAGCGTTTCGCCCTGCGAGACCTCGTGGCCGTTCATCGTAACGGCGTTGCCGACGTAGGTGAGCGTCGGAATCTCCGTGAGCGCACCGTTCGCGCCCTCCTTCATGTAGCGGACGGTCGGGATCTCGCCGTAGACGTAGTAGATGGAGTAGTCGGCAAGCTCGAGCGTGGCGTCGCCGTTGAGGCAGAGGCGGTACCAGTCGGCGTCAGGATGCTTGACAAAGCCGATGGACGTGACGGGCCCTTCGAGCGAGACCTTGTTTTCATCGGAGGCGTCGGTTTCGACCGCGCGACCGTAAAAGGCCCCGATGAAGCGGCGGTCTGGCGCCGCCGCCTTCAGGATGACGTTCGTCTTGTCGAGGGCGTCGATGAACTCGCCATTCACGCTGAGCGGCACGGCGAGCGTGTAGTCCACCTCCGTCAGCGTGCGCCAGGTGTTGTCGACATGGTCGATGGCGGCGTTCTGCGCAAACGCCACGTGCAGCTCCACCGGCAGCGCCTCGCGCGTGTTCGTGTAGGTCACGCCATACGTCGCGTTCGTCGCCGCCGACTTCTGCGTATAGACGTACGCTCCGTCGCCCGTGTCGTTCGAGGTCGCAAAGCCGCCCACAGGCCGCTGGGTAATCACAACGAACTGCAAGTTGGTTTCAAACATCCTGGTTTCAACTTTTGTCAGCGTGACGGACTTTCCGTTTTGCGCGGTCTTGGTGATAGAACTGGAATTCTGCTCATTGCAATGGCAGAACAGAGTAACCGCTTCAACGCCACCGTTCGCCAAGGAGTTGGTGACGACGGAAATTTCCTCTTCCGCACCTAAAACGGGAGTGCCGACATTTGCCCACGATCCATAAGACCATGATGTTGCAGCCGTCTGACACCAATATGACGTTCCGTCATCTGTCGTCACTTCATATTGATAATTCACCCCTCCAGATTTTCCCTTTTCCGTTCTCCCTGACTTTGTCGCGGTTCGTCTCTGTGAAACGGTCGTAACCACCTGCGTGATGGCGACCACGTACTCGAACTTATTGGTCATGTCGGATTCCGTACCGATGGTGCGCTCCGTGAGGTTGACGATCGTCGGCGTGGAATCGAAGTAGAGGACGTACAACTGGGCGTTGTGGCCGTAAAGTCCCCACGTCTCGCCGCCGTCCAAAGAATACTCGAAGCCGCGCCACGTGTTGCGTATCTGGAGCTGCGGGCGGTCGTTGTCCCTCTCCTTGGCGGGCGTGATGATGCGCAACTGCGCGGCGGAGGTCGCGTTCGTCTCGCCGATCGCGTATGCGTAGTGGTCGTGGCCCGTCACGTAGGCGTTTGGCGCGGTGACGAAGGAGGCCATGTTGGTGGCTTCGGTTCCGATCATCGCGGATGTCGGCCCGTTGTTAGCCGGCGTCTTCGCCTCGAACGTGGCGTTCTGACCCATCACGCGGTAGCCGATGTCGACCGGCTTGTCGCCCGTGAAGTACACGAAGTAGAGTTCCTTGTCGGATGGAATCGGGCCGGTCGTGCCATCGGGATACTCCACGTAGGTGGCCCGCGCGGTCTGGTCGTAGTAGAGGCGGCTGATCCGCGTCTTCTCCGAAATGTGCTCCACGCTGTCAGCAAGGCAGACGTAGGAGTAGATGCAGCCGGTCGCCGTCACGTAGTCGGCGTGGTCGTCGTCGAAGGCCACGTTCGTCTCGTTGCCGACGCGGATCACCTTGTTGGTAACGCCCGGCGAAAGGGTGAGCTTTAAATTAGTCGCAAGTCGTAGCATCACGCCGCCTTCCGCTGGGTACGGATTCGCGCCACGAGCGCGCACATGGCGGATGCGTTGAACACGCGCCAGTGCATCCCTGACTGCTTGCAGCGTCTCGCGACGT
>JAFRSR010000029.1 GCA_017427485.1 Kiritimatiellia bacterium | reverse complement strand
GGTGGACCTTCAGCGTCACCTCGGTGATCACGCCGAGCGTGCCCTCGCTGCCGAGGAAGAGCATCGTGAGGTCGGGGCCGGAGGCGTGGCGCGGCACGGGGAGCGTGCGGATGATCTCGCCCGTGGGCGTGACCACCTCAAGCGACATCACCATGTCCTCGATCTTACCGTACTTCGTGGAGAGGACGCCCGTACCGCGGTGCGCGAGGAAGCCGCCGATCGTCGCGCAGGCGATCGAGGCGGGGAGGTGCATCGTGGAGAAGCCCTCCTTGTTGCAGTTCCACTCGAGGTGGCGCGCGATGATGCCCGTCTGGCAGCGGACCGTGTACGACTCCTTGTCCACGCCGTAGAACTTGTTCATCCGCTTCATGTCGAGGACGATGCCGCCGTAGATCGGGAGCGCGCCGCCCTGCGAGCCGGAGCCGCCGCCCCACGGGACGACCGGGATCTTGTACTGGTTCGCGATCTTCATCACCTTGGCGACTTCTTCGGTCGAGCCGGGATGGACGATGAAGTCCGCCTTCGGACACTCCTTGCCGCGGTCGTGCCACATTTCGGGAATCCAGTAGTAGTCGATCGAGTGGCCGAACTTGTCGGCGAACTTCACGTCGACGTTCGCGTCGCCCACGGCGTCCGTGAGCTCTGTCCGAATCATTTCGAACATGTAACTGTCGGGTTTGACTTTCATTTTTCCTTCCTTTGGGTGTAAACGGGTGCCAGCGCATCGTGGATGCGCCGGTAACAGGTGAAGAGGTGGTCGTACTTCGCGGCGGCCGCGGGGTCGGGCGCAATCGTGCGGTCGATGTGCAGGCATTTCGCCACGGCGTCCTTCACGTCGGCGAAAATCCCGATGCCGGTGCCGGCGAGCAGGCAGGCGCCGAAGCTCGCGTCGCCGGGCGTGGGAACCGCCACGGAGCAGTTGAACACGTTGGCGACGATTTCGCTCCAGAGACGCGAGCGCGCGCCGCCGCCGATGAGGAAGATGCGCTTCACGGGAAGTTTCATCTCCTCGAGCGTGCGGTAGCAGTCGCGTAGCGAGAACGCCACGCCCTCCATCAGCGCGCGCGCGAAGTCGCCGCGCGTCGAGGAGATGGACACGCCCGTGAACGACGCGCGCAGGTTCGCGTCCCAGTAGGGGCACCGCTCACCCTGCAGGTACGGATGGAAGAACACGCCGTTGGAACCAATTGGTGAACCAGAGGCTTCCCCATCAATGAGGGCAAAGACATTATTAAGTGGGCCTGCGGCCCTAAGTGCCCCTGTGGGGCTAAGTGGCCCTGCGGGCCTAAGTGCCCCTGCGGGGCTAAGTGCCGCTTCGCGGCTAAATGGCCCTGCGGCGCTAAGGGCCGTAGGCCCACTTAGGGGCGAAGCCCCACTTAAAGGCTGCGAAGCAGCCGACTTAATCATTTTCCCTGCCTCTGGCAGGAAAAATGTGTCGCGGAGCCACCGCATGCAGAGGGCGGCGGCATTCGTGGCCGAGACTGAGTACCACATCCCCGGCACGACGTGCGAGTAGGTGAGCGTCTTCGGGTGGGGATGGGCGGCGGCTGTCATGGAATTGACGTTGCCGGCCGTCGCGAGCTTGATGATGAGGTCGCCCGGCTCCACCGCGCCCGCGCCGTAATCTTCCACCGCGCTGTCGGAGGTGCCGCACACGACGGGCATCCCTTCGGGGAGGCCTGTTTCGGCGGCGGCCGAGGCGGTCACGTGGCCGGCGATGTCGGTGGGGGCGATGAGGCGGGGGAGCTTGGCCGGGCTGAGCCCGGCCATCTGGACAAGATCCGCATCCCACGCGCTCTTCGCCATGTCGAAGAAGAGCGTGCCTTGGGCCTCAATGTAGTCGGTGGCGGCCTCGCCGGTGAGAAGGTAGCGCACGTAATCCTTCACGAAGAGTACGTGGGCGGTTTTCTCCAGGGCTTCTGGCTCGTTGGCCTTGAGCCACATCATCTGCGGGAGGGTCCACGTGGGCGCGGGCATCTGGTAGCAGATGGAGAAGATCTTCTCGCTCCAGCCCGCGCGCAACGCCTCGCATTCTGCGGTGGCGCGCTGGTCGGTCCACATGATCGTGCGGCGGACCGGACGGTACTCCGCGTCGAGCAGCACGGCGTTGTGCGTGGAGCCGTCGAGCGAGCAGGCCGCGACCTGCGAAAGGTCCACGCCCTTCGCGCGCAGCTTATCAAGCGACGCCTTGAGCGAAGTCCACCAGTCGCCGGGTTCCTGTTCGCTCCAACCGGGGTGGTCGTGATAGGTGACATACTCGGTCGAGGCCTCGCCGACGAACGCGCCGGTCTCGTCGAGCACCGTCACCTTGCACCCACCGGTGCCGTAGTCGATGCCAAGAAGCAACTTCGTCATGGCAAGATTCCGAATCTGTATTCTGTGGTTGACTTGAAGACTTGGCCAGGACGCAGGACAGTGTTCGGCCAGTCGGGCTTGTTTACCGAGTCGGGGTGGGCCTGCGTCTCGAAGGCGAAGGCCGCGAGCGGGAAAAGCGGACGCCCGAACTGGTCCTTCAGCGAATCGTTGAGCGCGAACCCCGAGTAGAACTGCATGCCCTTCTCGGTGGTCCACGCCTCCATGCGGCGACCGGTCGATGCGTCTTCGGCGGACGCCGCAAACGCGAGCGATCCATCTTGCGAACGAAGCACCCAGTTCTTGTCGTACGCGCCCGACAGCCTTTCGCCGATCGGATGCGGGGCCGTGAAGTCAAAAGGCGTGCCGGCCACGTTGTCGATTGCGCCCGTGGTGATGTCCCCCGGTCCCGTGGGCGTGTAGCCATCTGCGGCAATCGCCACCACCGTTTCGTTGACGGGCCGACGCGCCTCGCCGCTCAGGTTGAAGTACACGTGGTGGGTAAAGTTGATAGGCGTCGGCTTGTCGGTTGTCGCCGTCCATTCGATCCGCCACGTGTTCTCGCGCGTGAACGTGTAGACGCACGTGACGTCGAGGTTGCCGGGGAATCCGCCCTCGCCGTCTGGGCTCGTGAGCTTCAGCTCCAGCGCCTCGCCGTCGGCGGACTCCACGGGGCGCGCCTTCCAGACGCGGTCGTGGAATCCCGCGGGGCCGCCGTGCAGCAGGCATGGCATGCCGTCGGGCGCGATGTTCGTCGGCAGGGAATACTCCGTACCGTCGATCGAGAACTTGCCGCCGGCGAGACGGTTGGCGTAGCGTCCGATCAGCGAACCTCCGAAGCCCGGCTTCGAGAAGTCCAAGGACATCGCGATGTTCTCGCAGATGCCTTGGCGATCCGGCACCGAAAGTCGGCGGACCTTGCCGCCGTAGTCCAGTACCTCCAACTCCGCGCCACGGCCGCCGGTCAGCGTGTAGGACGTGATCGCGCGGCCGTCGGACGTCTTTCCGAATTCTGCGACCTTCATTATGGGCACCGCGTTAGGCGTTCTTGACCCATGCGTGCTGCGGGTCCATCGAGGAGATGAGGCCGCGGCCCTGCGAGCCGGCCATCGTCCAGAGGTAGTACATCTGGTAGCCCGGCGCGCCCACGAGCGGGTGGTAGCCCTCGGCGATGGCGACGGTGTCGTACGCCTTCACGGGATACGCCTCGTCCCAGCTGCCGTCGGAGGCGTAGACGCGCTGGAAGCCGAAGCCCTGCGGCGGATCGAAGAGGTAGAAGTAGGTCTCCTCCATGTCGAGTTCGGCCGGCGGGTTGTTCACGTCGTGGCGGTGGGAGGGATAGCCGCTCCAGTTGCCGCTCGGGATCATGCCTTCGCCGATGTAGAAGTGCTCGGAGTCGAACTTCTCGTCGAGGATGATCTCGGAGGTGCGCGTCCAGTTGTCCTTGCCGAGCGAGATGTGGCGCGTGTCCTCGGGACGAATGAGCGTGGGTTTCGCCGTGTCGCGCGTGGCGGGCGAGGCGTTGTAGGCAAGCTCCACGTCGGAAAGGGCGGTGATCGTGTAGGCGGTATGGCGCGGAAGGTAGAGACAGTGGGGCTTGCCCGTGAAGGGGCTCTTGCGCCCGTCGGCCACCTCGAACGACCAGCCGTCGCCCTTTGCGGCGAAGTTGCCGCCCATGAGGACGAGGGCAACCTCCATCTCGCCGGTCTCGCCCGCGTACGACGTGCCGTTTGCGAGCTTGATCAAGCCGAATTTCGTCAGCTTCATGTCGTATTCGCCGACGTCAAAGACCTTGTTGTAGCCCTGCACGGGGCTCAGTTCGATTTTGCGGTTCATTTCTGTATCTCCTTATCCGTTGGACAAAAGAATTCTACCACCCATCACCGATGGGGGCAATGAGAAAAAACGAAAAGTTATGAGTACGTAATGAGAAGTTCTCACAAGTGCCGCGTTCAGCTGGCGAGGAGGTGGAGGACTTCGTCACGGGTCTGGGCCATCAAGACACCGACGCGGACTTCGGGTATGATCAAGCGGCGGTTCACGGCCGCGAGGAAGCGGATGTGGTCGCGAGAGCCCTGGTGGTTCAGGAGCAAGATGAAGATGCGCGTGGGCTGCCCGTCAATGGAGGAACAGTCCACGCCGCAGGTGTGGACGCCGATGGCGACGACCGGTTTTTCCACCTCATCCATGTAGCCGTGCGGGATCGCGATGCCGTTGGCGAGTGCCGTGCAACCGGCCTGTTCGCGGGCGTTGACGGCGGCCCGCGCCGTCTCGCGCAGATTGGCCGGCAGGCACCCCATTGCCACAAGCGCATCGAAGAGGCGCGAAAACACACCCTCTGGCGAATCCTCCGTCATGCCCAGCACAACGGGACTCGTCTGCAAGATGGTGCAATAGTCAAAACCCGGAGTATCGGCCATCTAATTCCCCCTTCTACCTTCTCACTTGTCAGACTCGACAACGGGCGTGATCGTCACCGTACCGGGGCCGCGCGAATTATCCGACTGCTTCGCCTCAATCGCGCGTGTGTCAAGTGACATCACGTCAGCCAAACCGCCCACACGGTCGCCAGGCTCGAACTTGCGGCCATTCACATACTCGCGCCCCACAATCGCGTTCTTGGGAAGTCCCACGTCCGTCGCCAGCTCCGCAGGATCGGCCATGCCGAGCGTCACGAACACAATGATCTCCTTCTGGACCTTGCCGCGACTCTTCCAGCCGAAGATCTTCGGACCAATCCATGGAATCTTCCGCAGATAGGGGATGCCGGAGTCGATATCCTCCTCGGTTGTCTTGGACAATCCGCCGATTACGGCCGTCGCGCCGTCCTTCATCGTGAAGTCCGTCGTCAGACGTTTGACTTGGATAATCGGATATGAGCTATATGCGGAGGAGTCGCCACCGTTTACCTGATAGAATCCCGTGGCGGTGACATCTGTATCGAGTTGGCTGATTGTGGGAACGATCTCCACGCTGATGAGACCGTCGGGCGAGATGCGCGGCTTGACGGTCAAGGTGATGCCCCATGCGTAAAACGCCTCCTTCGCGAACATCAACTTGTCTTCGCCGGGGATCACCTCAAGCTGGGTGGAGATGTCAAGCGAGTCAGACCCGTTCGACGTGTTGCGAGTGGCTGATACGCGGACATTCGGGAATTTCGTAGTCATGTCCACTCGCGCCTCCTTGCCATTAGAGACGATGATCTTCGGATTCGAGAATATCTTCACATCTTCCATCTGCTCAAACGCGCTCATGGCCAGGCGGAAGTCGTCCACGGACAACTGCCCCGAGAATGTTCGAAAATTACGCCAACTCATTGTGTCGGAAAGCTCTGATGGCTTCAGATAGTCTTGCTGCCTGTAGTCCAATGCGGAACCACCGCTGGAAAGATCGGTGTAAGTAATGCTTTTGGATGTATCCGAGGAAGAAAGTGACGTTGAAGAGGAACTAGATGAAGAGGAACTGGAACCTGTCTGTACCCAATTCTTCGGCGTATAGTAAACGTCGCTGTAGCCGTTCTTGTATACTCCTGTACGACCGTTTGCAAAACCCATTGTTGCACTCACATCCTTTACCGAAGCCCCCCAACTTTCAAGCTGGTTCCACTGCAGGCCGAGCTTATGCATCGCTTCGTTGGACACTTCGATGAAACGGGCCTCGATGTAGATCTGGGGGATGGCCTTGTCCACGGAGCGGATGATCTGCTCGCAGTCGGCGAGAATCTTCTCCGAGGCCGTCACCACCACCACGTTCGCGCCTTCGAACGCCGTGGCAATCTGCCGAACTTGCGGCTTGCCCGTCTTGGGATCCTTGGCGCTGCTGGCGCCCAGCGTGGTGTTGAACAGTTCGGCAAGTTCCTTCGCCGAAGCGTGGTTCAAGGCGAACGTCTTTGTGAAGACGGGTTCGACCTGCTTGTCCTCGCTTACGAAATAGATGTCGCCACGCGGCTCCAGACGGAATTTCTTCGTGTTCAGGATGGCCTGCAGGGCGTCCAGCCACGGCACATGCTTGAGCGAAACGGAAATACGCTGCTGAAGGTTCGAGGAATCGCCCGAGATGATGTTCGCCCCGGTTGTCTTGCGGAACTGCCGGAGGATGTCCGCAAGCGTCGCATCGTCGCAGTCAATGTCCACGAGGCCCGTGGGCATGATGGGCTCGGCCGCCATTCCCGTTGCGTTCGTCGATGAAGACGCCGCCGCTTGCGCGTTCGTGAGCACGGGCGATGCCATCGTCACCGTGGGGGCCTTCCGCGCGGCGTCGGCGGAATCGTCGAGCTTGTCGAGGTCGATCTCATCGGTCTCGGACGCGGCGACGGGAGCCGGGGACTTCGGGGCCTCTTTTTTCGCCGGCTCCTCGGCGAAGACGGCGCCGCAAAGTGCGGCGAGTGCAAGAACGGCGTTGAATTTCAGTTTCATGGATTCGCTCCTTTGTCAGATTTCTTTCCGGCCTCGCCGGTTTTCTCCAGGTACTTCGCGCGGATGCGCACGAGCTTCAGCTTGCTCTTACCGGAAAGCCCCTCGACCCGCCAGGTGAATCGGCGGGAATCATGCGTGATGGAAAGCAGGTCGCCGTCCGCATAGACCTTCCCGTTGATGACCACGCTCGAGTTCTCGCTTGCGTCGTCCTCGCGCAGTTTCACGCGACCGCCGAACTTCAGGGCCGCTCGCGCGGCATCCCAGTGGGCGCCCGTGATCTCACGCTTCTTCCGCTCGGCCTCGGCGCGCGCGGCGGCCTCCTTCTCCGCCTTCTCCCGCGCGGCCTTCTCCGCAGCCTCCTTCGCGGCTTTCTCCGCCGCGGCCTTCTCGGCCTCCTGCTTCTTCCGCTCGGCGGCCGTCAATGCCGGCGGCGCCTTCTTCTTGGGCTCGGCTTTCTTCGGCTTCTGGCGGACGTTCGGCGAGATCGTCTCGCGCACGCCCTCGTAGCCCATCGGCCAGAAGGGATTGCGCACGCCGTTTGTGGACACCCCGTCGGCGGCAAATGACGCCATGGCGGCGCACAACTCGATTCCCAAAAGCAGACGCCTCATTTCTTCACGCCCCCTTTCGCGGCGGCGGTGTTTTCGCCCTTGATCGGCCATTCAAGCACAATCGTCGCAGACTGGTTGTCGGGATCTTTTTGCGTCTTCAAGGAAAATGCCTCAAGCGACACAAGCGGCAGTTTCTCCTCCACGCGAAGTAGGAAGGAAATAATCGTGGCGTACGAACCCGTGCAGGTCAGGCGAATGGGCTTGCGCGCGTAGAGCTGGGGTGCCTGGGGCTTCGGCAGAGGAAGCTTGCGAACAGGCATCTCCGCATAGTCACCGATCGTCAAGCCCACGTCTGCGGCCAACGGATCCAGCAATGACTTCGCACGCATGGCGTAGGATTCGAGCAATGGCTCCAGCAAGCCGTTCAGGTACTTCTGACGATCGGCCTTGATCGCGTCCAGCCGACTTTTCAGCTGGTCTGCCCCCTTCAGGTCGCGCGTCACGCTGGCCTGCTGGCCCTTCAGGTCTTCGTGTTCCTTCTTCGCCTTCTCCAAGGAAGACTGGCACGGCTCCACGCAGAACATGTACAGCACCACGGCCACGGCTCCAATCACCAACGACTGGAACAGCGCCCGCTTCATCTGCGCGGCGGGATCCCGGTACGTCTCCGCGCTCATTTCTCGAACCTCCTCTCCACGCACCGATACTCGACGTCGAACGCCAGCAGGCGCAATCCGCTGTCGCCGGGCGATGTGTCCTGCTGAAACGACCGTATCCGCGGACTGGCCTGATCGGCCGGCACGCCCTTCGCGATAACGAGCACGTTCGTGAATGCCGGTCCCTCCAGAGCCTTCATCAGCGCCTCCACGGGCGTCTCCTTCATCGTGCGGCCGAGTACGCGCAGCGTCACGCCCTCGACCGTGTTCGTCGGCCCCAGCAGCGGCTTCACCTTCGGACCGGGCTTGGCTCCGGGCGGCAGCAGAACCTGCGCGGGCGGCTCCGGTATCTCAAGCGCCATCAACTGCACGCCTTCCGGCACGACCTCCGCGAACTGCTTGAACAACTCGCCGTACGTGCGGCGCCCGCGGGCGTACATCGTCAGTTGGTCAAGTTCGGCCGCCATGTTGCGTTCGGCGGCCTTCTGGTCCAGGATTCCGCCGTGTTTGGCCTTCTTGGCGGCGAGATCCTGCTGAAGGGACGCCGTCTGCGACTTGACGAGCATCAGCTGGCCGGCGAGGACGCCCCACCACACGAGGCACCCCACGCAGGCAAGCACGGCGAGGATTGGCAACATCACGCGCAAACGCACAGGCGAAGACGACTGGCGTTCGCTTGCGCGCAGGAGATTCAGATGGAGATTCGGCGCCTTCATGCCTGCTCCTCCATGGCTGCGCGGGCTGCGCCGAACGCCGCAAGGAACGCCTGCGACTTCGAGGGCGTCAGCCCCGCAAGTTCTTGATCCTTCGGCGGCAGCGTCAGGCCGTCGAACACCGACGGGGCAATCAGCGGCAGGTGGATTGTCTCCTCCGCCATCTGGCTCCAGTAACGCGCCCCCGACGGCAACCCCATGATGAACACCTTGTCGATCCGCAGGTTATGGCGGTTCTGCAGGTAGTCGAGCGAAATCTCCAGTTGCTGGAGAATGGGGCGCACGAAAGGCTCCATTGCGCTGCGCGGGTCGATCAGCGCGTCGTCGAGGATCTCGTCCACCATCTCGTCCTCCAGCCCAAGACGCATCTTGAGCCCCTCGCGCAGCATCTCCCAGCCCGCCACGCCAGGGCAGGACCGGAACAGAAGCAACTGCCCGTCCTTGTACCCCGCGAGGTAGACGGAATTACGGAGCACGTAGATGGCAAACGCCGTTCCGCCCACCGCATTGAACGCGGGCTGCTCGCACAGCGCGGCCAGCAGCGCCGAAGGCAGCGTCTGGATCGAGGCCGCCGTGGGGCGCCGTCCTTCCGGCAGGAGACGCGACAGCCACACGACCTGATACTCCGGCAGGCCCGACTGAATCACGAACGGCTTCTCAGCCAAGGGCTGCATCACGAACCGCACGCCGCTCGCCTGCATCGGTTCGCCGGGCTTCACGTCTGGCGCAGTTCCGTCTGCAGCGTCCGCCGCCTTCGCCTCGGACGCCACCGGCTTTTTCTCCAGGCGCCGCACGCCGAGTTTGCGCGGAGGGGGCGTGGCCGACACCTTCGGCGCCGTTTGCACCAGATCCGTCATCAACGCGTCGGGCGTCGTCTGGCGGGTGAACATGTTCGGCGACAGAACGGCCAACGCCGCGTGCGGCGCCTGAAAAGCCGCCGGCAGCGCCCAAGGGGTCTGGGCCTTGTTGGCTTCGTCCCACGATTCCGGCAAAGAATCCACCGGCGTCGGGACAAACCCAGCCGCCACAACGCTCCACGAATTCTTCTTGTGGACAAGACGCACCGCCGGACACCCGCGCGCGTCGTCCGAGTTCAAGACAACGCCCGTGACATCCGACAGGACACGCCGCCCGCCGCCAAGACTCAAATCTATCGTCTTCGTCTTTGTCAGTTGCAGTTTCATCTAGGGGTAAAGTGTAGCAAAAAACGTGCCATTCGTCAATTGCCCTGTGGTACGAAAAATGCTATAATTAGCGCCGTGGCACAAGAGTCTACAGAAGAGATGGCGAGCCGCCTCGCCTTGGCAGAGGTGCAGATTGAACGGTCGAAGGTCGTGATGGAATCCCTGGCGGGGTTCTGTCACGCCCTGGGCCAGCCTGCCCAGGTGCTGCTCAGCAGCATTGAGCTGCTTAAGATGCCGGGAACTGATGCAGAATTGCAAAAGCAAGTCCTGGACATTTGCTATGATGCGGCAGTCGAGATCAGAAGCCTCCTTGCGCAGATGAAGGAAAAGCGCGAGTACGTGGCCGAAGCCTATCTCGCCAACAACGCCAAGGCCGGCAACATGATCTCCCTTCAGGAATGGCGCAACAAGGCGCCGCCCAAGGCGAGTTGGGATCGCGGTGGTTCGTGATTCGTGATTCGTGGTTCGTGGCTCGTGGTTCGTGGCTCGTGATTCGTGGTTTACTTTGCCAGCATGCGCTCAATGGAGCTAGTGATGGGGTGGTGAGGCGCGAATCGGCGCGCAGCGTTCAGCAAAACAGCAAGTTCCTGCGTATCGTTTCGGTTTTTCGCCGAGTCGGCCAGATATCCCAATGCGCTGCAAAGCGGAAGCTCATCACCGTCTTCCAATTCCCGTTTCATACGGGCAAGTTCAAGTACCTTGTGGAACATTTCCTCGGACTTCTCCTGATCGCGCGTGGCCCCCGCACGGTAGGCACGCCCCAGTACACAGGCCATTTCCAATGACTCTGGATTGAGCCGTTGTCCCTCGACAGCGATTCGCAGGGCCAGCGCATCATCTTTCATCATGTGCGAGGCCGTGTACCACGCCGTACTCCACGCCTCCACGTTGTGCGGGTCGGACTTGATCGCAACCCAGAACCATGGCATCATCTCCACGGCCCTGCCACCATCTAGATGGCGATCGATCTCCGGTGCACGAATGTGGGCGTTGATCCATCGCCACGGGTCGAACGCCGTCTCTACGTGATCGTGTTCCTCTTCAGGGTGATGGTCGTGATGGGCGTGGTCATGATCGTGATGCTCGTGCAGATGATGGCAATCCATATCCACGCCGCCATGGAAGTAGCTATCCGCCTCCCGCAACATCGCGCCGGAAATGTCCTTCTTTGCGTCGCCCAGCAACACGGACAGGAAGTCGCCCCCCGCAAGCGCCTGCGGCATGCGCGCGGGCGCTGTCCGCGCGAGTTGCCCCACAAGCAACGCGAGAACCGCCAACAGGCCGTATGGAAGCAGTCGTTTCACAGGCGTTTGCGGGTGAGAAGGAAACGGGCGGCGAGCAACAGAACGGCCGAATAGACAACGCCGTAGCCGACCACGGACAGGAACACGCCGGCCTCCACGCCGCCCCACCCGTGGACAAGACGCTGCCGCATGTCGAAGAACTCTGCATGCGGCGCCACCCAGTAGACGGCATAGACGAGGCCCTTCAACACCCCCGAGACGTTTTCGGCGTAGTCGGGAAGCCGCCGCCCGAAAAAGAACATGGCAGGAAAGAGGATGGCCAGCAGAGTCGTGCTCGCGGAAGGTGAAAGCAGAAACGATCCCGCAACGGCAGCCGCCACCGCGAGGGCCATGAACAGCGCGTGCAGGACAAAAGCCTGAAAGAAACAGACCGTTAGACACTCGCCCCCGCGCAACAGGGACGACACCGACCACAAGGCATAGAAAAACGCGAGCGCCGACCACGAAGCGACAACTGCCCCCAGATACTTACCCACGAGCAGTTCGCCACGGGAGACGGGCTTCGCCAACAGGGGATACACGGTGCGGTTGGCGAATTCGCTCGTGAAGAGGCGACCCCCGATGCCAAGAGAAATGAAGAGGGAATAGCCCCAAACGAGCAAAAGCGCCGCTTCGTCGAAATAGCGCGTCGCACCAGACACCCCGAACGGACGTGCCAGCGAAAGCGGCACGAGCAGCACAAGGGCCAGGACGAGGAGTGCGAACATGTCATTCCGCCGCCACAGCTCCAGCAGGGACAGCTTCACAAGCGCGCCGATCCGTCGCATGACGCCTTTCATGCCACGCCTCCCTTCTCCAGAACGTCGAGAAAGAGCCGTTCGAGATTGCCGCCTCCGTCACCCGCAAGGCGATCGACCGGCCCGTGATAGATGCAGTGCCCCTTTTTCATGATGGCCACATTGTCGCACAGCAACTCCGTCTCACCCAGTTCGTGTGATGAGAAAAAGATCGACTTGCCCCGGTCGCGCAACTTCTTTAGCAGGTTGCGGAAATGGATGCGCGCGAGGGGGTCAAGGCCCGTAAACGGTTCGTCGAGGATGAGCAGGTCGGGGTCGTTCAGGAGCGCCTGCGCGATACCGGCCCGCTGGAGCATGCCCTTGGAGTAGGTCTTAAGCGGACGCTTGGCCGCCTCCACGAGCTCCACCTCCTCCAGCAGTTCGTCCGTGCGCGCCTTGATGGTCTGCTTGTCCATGCCGCATACGCCGCCGTAGAAGGAAAGAAGTTCGCGCACGTTGAGATAGGGATAGTAGTAGGCCATCTCCGGCATGTAGCCGATGCGCGCGCGCGTGGCGGCCACGGTCGGGTCGCCGCCCAGCAGGCGCACCGTGCCGGATGTCGGCCGGAGCAAGCCAATCAGCATCTTGATGGTCGTGGTCTTGCCCGCCCCGTTCGTGCCGAGAAAGCCCGTCACCTCGCCCTTCCCCAGCGAGAGCGTGAGGTTGTCGACGGCCTGTAGAGCCCCGAACGTGCGACTGACGCCATCTAACTCAAAAACCTTGTCTTCCATGGCGAAGCGTAGTATAGCACATTCTTCTGGATGTTAATAAAGAAATCCAAAAAGCCAAAGCGGGATGCGCGAGGCTCGGCCAACCTCAATGCCGTCAACGGCGAGGAAGGAACACGGCTCGTCTTTGATCTGCTCAAAGGACTTGCGAGGGCCACCAACCTCAAAAAGGAACTTGTCGTCAACGAGGAAATCGCCGCGCTTGGGGTAGGACGTCTCCCTCACGACCTGTATTTGATTGTTGAAGAACGCCTCGCGCAGAGTCCCCTTGTCCGGCTGACCGCTGAGAACGTACATGAGATTGGAATTGTCACAGTATATCTTGTTTGGCGAACCAAGATGCTTCAGCGCATCCGCGTCTTCCGCCAGCAGTCCAAGAAGTCCCGCACGGCGCATGGCATGCAGAACCTTCAACCCCTGCTTGCGATCCATTCCAAGATTGCGGCAAAGCTCAGTGATGTTGGGCGTCTGCGGGGTAGAGGCCGCCAATATGGACAACATTCGACGGGCCTTGCGTACGGTTTCGGGAGTGACGTCCTCAACTTTGGGCAAATCTACATCGAGTACCTGGTTTATCACCTGAAGGAGCCGCTGTCCAAAATGGACGCGGTCCTCTCTGTAGAACGGATAGTACCCAAGGCGCAGATACTGCTCAAAGAGAGGAAGGATTTTCAATCCCCTGGTGATTGATTCTGCATACTTGACGTGATTGGCAAGCAGATCAGAAAGGTCTATTGGCTTGAAGTCGCCAATTCCCTCAAGATTCAGATACTCTCGAAACGACATCCCAGGCAACACGTACTCAACTTGGCGCCTTGAGAGATCGCCTTTGCCTGCCGCGAGTCTGAGAATCGACGAACCCGTATAGGCAATGCGAAGCTCCTTAAAGTTATCGTACAGGTTCTTGATGAGCCTCTGCCAGTCCGTAAGGTAATGTATCTCGTCAATGAAAACGCTCGTGCCACCGTGTTGGACATGGTATCGGACAAGTTCGTAGAACTCCTTGGCATCTACCCAGAGGTTGTCCATTGAGACATAAAGCCCATTTTTCGCCTCTTCTGGATGCTCCTTGAGGTACTGGAGCAGCATCGTCGTCTTGCCAACACCACGCGGACCACTCACTGCGAGAACACGCACAGACCAGTCGACCTGCGAATACAGGAAACGATGAAATGTACAGTCTGTCTCGCGGATGCGTTCCGCAGACGTGTTGTACATCATCTCAATCGTCGCATCATCCATTTCAGCGCCTCCTCGCATGGTTTGCAAACCACACGAAACGCCTTTTTATGTGGTTTGGAAACCCTACGAGTATAACACATCACGCATGAGCGTTCAAGCACAAGCAAGTATTTTATCGGGGTCTGGCGTATTCAAGGACATCTGCCGCGACGAGCGGATTCTGGAACGTAAACGCATAACGCAGGACGTTCGACACCTCAAAAACCATACCTCCAGGCGTAACGATGGTTTTCTTGAGATCGGCGAAGGGGAGGCTGATGTTGAGATCCTTCCCCGCAAACACGATGCGGCGGTTCGTGAAGGAGCAGTGCGTGCGCTGGCAGACATGCCCGTTATGCTGATGGCCGGGAAACGCCACGTCGCTTGGCCGCCCCACGGGCCGCGAGGCCATAGTGCCGACAGGCGGCGCACTTGGCGAGCGCGCCCCGCCAGTTTCCACATCTGACGCAACATAAAGCGTGCCCTTCTCGTGGAAGAAGACCTGTTCGTCGGGGTCAATGGGCTCCAGCCTGACCTTCCTTGTCGGACGAGGACGAATCGTCGCGACCCCTCCCTCTGCGAGCCACTTCCGGTACCGTTCCTTGTTCTGCTTGCACCTGCGGCGAATGCGCAGCCGCACCACGATCATTGGAATCAGCAGCCAGAAAAAGGCAAAAGTAATCGTAATCAGCCCAAGCGCGTGCATGAACCACGGCTTGTCGAGGTTGTCCAGGTCCTGATAGATGAACCAGAACATCCCGCCGAGGAACACAAAGGCAATCAGTTTTCTTAATGCGTAGGTCACGGTTATCAGTATATCAAAAGTTTGAGGATTGAGCCATGTGGGAATGTTGCCTATTGAGGGCGAGCTTCCACATACGCGCCACAACATATGAGCTAATTGCAAAACCACGCATACTCGATGTGGCCGCCTCGGCATTGCCGCAAGGGCGAGGGTGCCCTTGCCACAGAAGGTTCTGCAACTACCTCAATTTATAAAGTGCCGCGCGGAGCGTAGCCGTTTCGCCTTGTGGGAAGGGGTCCTCCCGTACCACTCGGAGGTAGTGGAAGGTAGGTACCCCGCTCCCGCGCCATGTCACTTGAGGCGGTTGCAAAAATCGGATAGACGGCGTTCCGCGATGATACGGACAAACGCAGAAATCAGCAAAACAAAAAGGAATTCGTTCTGTAGCAAGGCGTTCATCGTTCCGAAACGAGACGGATTAGGCACTTGCAGCGGAGTGACAACAACTGTCCAGGCAACAGCCTCAAGAAGAAGTCCGAGCCCCGAATGCGTACCCTGTACTGTCTCGGAAGCATCCAACCACGCAATGAAAGCAGGAAGGAGGTACGCGCCGCCGTAGTCATGGTGTGTGGTGAAGGCCAGGGCCGACCCAATAAACAGCAGTTTAAGGTAGGTTCTCCGCGCGAGCAAGCTCACCACGACGAGACCGCCGGAAAAAATGCGCGTCGCGGCCGCAAACCAGACAGCCGATGGAAGTATAAGCTCAGAAGAGTCGACGAAGTGGTTTGCAAAGCCGACGAATCCCCAAATGGGGCAGCGTACCGAATAAAATGCCGCATTAGCGCGCGCATTCGCCACCCACTGCGTAATGGAATCGGTCCCTCCCCAGAAGAAAAAAGGAACAAAAACAAGAAACGTCGCAGAAAAGACCGACACCAATATCTCGAGGGCAGGGATTCGCCTCGGATTGCGGAAAACATCAGACAAGTACAAGACCCCAAACAGGCATGGCGCGATCTTAAGTGCCGTTGCCATCCCCAATGCCACGGCCGCAATCACTCGAAGCAGTCTGTTTTCAGACTGATACCAAGCAAGAAATGCACATACGAGCGCAAACGCCCATCCTGACGGATTTCCGCGCAACACGGAACAGAGACAGCTTGGAGACATGATGATGACGAACACCATGGCGACACGCAGACTGCTGTTTTGAAATTTCCTGACCAACAAAAGAGCCGCCAACGCCTGCATAACGAAGATTGAGGCCAAGAGCTGCATTTCGCCACATGTCAGATTCCATTTTTCACCCCTGTCTGAGACCAAGGCCCTGACTGCACAATATGCAATCGGAGGATAGCACGCGTCATGTGCATGAATTCCTTCTGGATCGTAAGGTCGCCCACTCTGCATGGTTGGCAGAATGAACATTCGGTAATCGCATAATTCATCATACGGAAAGATACACCTCTGCCTCGCCCTCGGCACGAAGGACAGACCGACGAAAAGTATTGCCAGCGCCAACAGAATCCAAGGGAGCCGACTTTTGACGCGAACGGCCTCGTGTGAAATTGCCTGATCTTTCATGACGGGAGAAAGTATAGCAAAAGTAATCAGAATTGTGCGAGAAAGTATGAGGACGTACAGGTGAGTACACTTTCGTCCAACCTCCCGATCAAAAATCCAATCTTCCCCCCCACGCACAATTATGCTATGCTATCTACATGTTCTACGGGAGATTGTTCATGTCCATCTTCGAAAATAGAAAACAACTCGTGATCCTCATGCTCTGCATCGGGCTCGTTCAGATTGCCGGGTATTATCTAGCCGGAATGTACGCCTCGCCCGATGGAAATATGGCGGTGCCGCAACCGGATACGCTCCTCTACTGTCAGGCTGCGCGGCGCATCGTCGAAGGACATGCTTTCTCTTTTTCCGAAGGGACGGCGGTCAGTACAGGTACGACTTCCGTGCTCTATCCCTTCGTTCTTGCCATTCCATACGCCTTCGGCGCTACGGGCGACTCACTCTTCATGGCCGGGTTCTGGCTCAATGCCCTTTTTTATCTAATTTTCCTCTTTGGATGGGGACGGGCCTTTTGGCAATGGCTTAAAAATCCCTGCGGCCGATTCATGGCCGTAATGCTCTTGGCTCTCTCCGGCCAGCCTGCAATCTGCGCCATGGCCCAAAGCGACATTGGTTTCTGGATGGCCGCCAGTGCGCTCCTCGCCTGGGGGCTCGCCGTCAATAAACCAGCCCTTTACGGCCCCGTCCTCATCCTTGCCCCATGGATTCGTCCAGAAGGGATGGTTTGCGTGATTGCCTTTGGAATGATTTTGGCTGTAACCGCCTGGTTCCGGCGCAAGGACAAATCACATGCACATGCGTTCTCGCCGTGGATAATCTTCGCCCTTTCTGTCGTAAGCCTATCGGGGGTTTTCTTGCTCAACTATGCTCTTACTGGACAAGCTCAATTCTCCAGCGTTGCCTACAAGGGATACTTCAAGATCATGCCGTTCGTCAAGGCGTTCTACAATACGGCGGGCGATTTCTGGAAGATGACAAAAGAGATTCTGTTCTCCCTCGCCGGCGGTTTCCCGCGCACCCTTTATGCCTTCCCCCTTCTCGGAGGCCTCCTCTGCATCATCGGAATCTTCTGCTATCCGTGGCGCGAAAGCAAGAACCCCTCCCATTTGATCCTGTTACTGCTCGCAAGCGGAGGCGGATTCCTCACCGTCGCCTACAGCGGTTGGCAGAATACAAACCTTGACCGCTATCTCGCATGGATCATCCCCCTAATCATCCTCTTTACCGCTTATGGCATTAACATGGTGATTGATTGGTTGCCTCAACACGCCTGGAAGCCCCTTCTCCCCCTCATTGTTCTTTTGGGCACCGCATTTAATGCGGCCTGCCTCTGTTCATCCTTTCACTTGATTTCGACTATGGTAAACCGTCGCCACGCCTTCTATTCACAGGATGTCGAGCCCTCGCTCCCCCCCCGTGCGTCCATTGGAGCTCTTGATTGCGGAAGTGCCTACTCATTCTCTTCACGACGCGTCGCCAACATCGGTGGCATTTATTCCCCCGAATTCCACGTTCCGCCCAGTGAAGCCTACCGCGTCGAGATCCTCTCGAATGAACCCCAGACCCGGTTTGACTACTGGCTGGGAGACGTTGAATCTTTTACACGTATGTTTGGAGACTCCTCTGAACGATTTACAGGCCCCCTCAAGTTGTCTGGCCCTGATGGGCATCAAGTGCGCCATGCCCAATGGAAGAGCTTTGACAGGGCCCAAATGCCCGTTCGACCGCCCCAAGGCCTTTCTCTCGTTGCAAAAGTCGACATCGGCTACGAGAAAGAAGAGCGAGCTGCGGACTATACCATGCTTGACAGATATGGCCGCGACCCCTTCCCCCTCTTCATTGAAACAAGTAAAATCCAGGGGAAGGACGCCATTGATTGCGGACGCGTCATCATTGGACAAGATGAAATGACCATCCCCGTCACCCCCCAAAAAGATCTCACCATAATTCTCCGCACCACACTCTCTCGAAAACTTGCCACCCCGCTGGAGATTGTGTCTCGCAGTGAGCAATTCTCTTTTTCCAATCCTCTTTCGCTGAACTTTCAAGTAGACGGACAACCTGCGGGAACAACAACACAGAACCTGTCTACCAATTCATTCTCGGAAATCGCGTTCACCATCTCCGGAGAGCACATCCAGCAATCCCCGGCCAAAATTTCCATCCTTGGGGATCATATTGCATTTTGCTACTGGTTCTTCCAATAGAGGTAGTTTCAAAACCGCTGAATACACGGAATCATAATCCTCAATTACCTGCGTACTTCTGTTGTATTCCGCCGTTCATAGAAAAGTTCTCCTAGGGGTTTTGCAACTGGCTCAATAAAGCAGAAGGGACAATCCGCAAGGATTGCCCCTTCTCGCACTTCTGAATGCCTTGCTTCAATTATTCGGCAGTCGGCAAAGCATGCGCGTATTCCGTTTCGGTCTCGGTATGGCTGCAGGTAGGATTCGACGTGTCATCCGCCGGAAGCGTATAGGTATTCGATCCCTCGGCCGGGCAGGTCGGTGAAACCTTGATGTACTTATCAGATCCCACGATGTCGGTCCACCCAGGGCTCGCAGTACCATTGAGTTTCGACTGTTCAACCGCAGCCTGAATCTCCTTGAGGTTGCTGATGCAGGCATTCTTCTGTGCCGTCTTACGATAACGGACAAAGTTCGGGATCGCAACTGCTGCCAAGATGGCGATGATGGCGACCACGATCATGATTTCTACGAGGGTAAAACCCTTCTTCATCTTCTTCATGGTTGTGTTCCTTTCTTTTTTGTTTGTGGCAACCGACACCATGCCGATTGCGCATGTTTATTGTAGCAAATCTCGTGCCAAATGGCAAGACTCGGGAGAATTTGAGGTAAAACGGCGGGGAAAGCCCGTTCTAGGGCTCGCCATTTTCGCACTTCTGCAAAACCCTTTTTGCAGAAGTGCGAATCCGATGCGTTGCGTCGCGCTCGGCGAGCATGGGGGAATCGGCGTGAAAAAGGTTGCTGGGCATGCGACTTTTCGAATTATCCGAAGGCGCAGGAGCACGGTCCTCCCTAGACATGCAGGGATTCGATTGCCTCCTGAAGCTCCGCCAAAGTATAGGGTTTGGCAAGAAAGGCGTTGTAAGGTTGGGCTGCGAACTGCGCCTGAATCTTTTCAGGCGCATATCCTGACGAAATAATGACCGGAACACCCGCCGCAATCGCCCGGAAGCTTCCAAGGAGGCGCACGGCGTCAGTCTCCCCGAGGTTGGCGTCCATCAGAACGCACGCGAGGTTGGGGGCGTGACTGCGGAAGATGTCAAGGGCGTCGCGGTGTCCCGTGGCGGTGAATACGCTGTACTTCAAGACCTTCAGCAGAATCGACGTCGTCTTCAGCAATGTCGTATCGTCATCCACGACGAGAATCTCGCGGACTCCGCCCTTCGGCGGGAGGGCTGGGCGGCGCATCCTGGCGGACTGGGTCAGCTTGATTTTCTGCGACTCCGTTGCCAGCACGGTCTTGGACGCGGGCAGGAATATCTCGAACGTTGTGCCAATGCCGATGGTTGATGACACGTGAATCCCGCCATGGTGGGCATCGACGATCGAGGTGACCGTTGCCAGGCCGAAACCGCGTCCCGACGCCTTGGTGGAGACATACGGGTCGAACATGCGTTTGAGGAACTCGGGCTTGATGCCGGGGCCCGTGTCGGCGAACTGGAACACGACGCCCGGCCCCGGCAGGATGGGCTTCGAGGCCACGAAGTCCTCGACGAGGTCCTCCGTCATCGTGAACGCCTGCGCCGAAATGGTGATTTCTCCCGAGCCTTCCATTGCCTCGTTGGCGTTCTTGACGAGATTCAGGAAAACCTTCCAGATCTGGTCTGCGTCCACGTCCACCGCCGGCAGCCCCTCCGCCACGTTGTAGGAGACCTGCACGTGCTCGCCCACGATGCCGTCCACGAGGTGCTGGGCGTCGCGTACGATGGCGACGGGAGAGACGGGCTTGAGAGAAACCTTCGTCTCGCCGGCGAACGTCATCAGCTCGCGCGTCATGGTCGTTCCGCGGTGGACGGCGTCGCGGATCGTGTTGATCGCGTCGACGATCAGCGGGTCCTCCTCTTCCAGCCAGGTGATCTCGACCGTGTTGTTAATGGCGGCGAGCACGTTGTTCATGTCATGCGCGATCGAGCCCGCGAGCAGCGTAAGAGACTCTTGCTTGCGCGCGTGCGAGAGGCGCGTCTCCGCGGCCAGACGACGGGCATGTTCCTGCGTGTATTCCGTGACGTCGCGCACGATGGCGAGCGAAAACAGGTCGTCCATGCGGGCCAAGCGCACGTCGAAATAGCGTGCGTGGCGCCCTCGCCCCGTGTCGAGCAGGAAATCCTGCACGCCGCCGGCGGCAATCACGGCGTCAATGGCCTGTCCAATCGCGTCCACCCCTGGCCGCCCGAACACGGACACGTCGATGGGCTTCCCCTCCTCCAGCCCCGGTACGGGATCGACGACATCCGGCTGCTTGATGATCGACACCAGCCGATGCTGGCGGTCGAAAATCAGAAGCCCGTCCGGCAAACCGTGTATCAGCGCCTTCTGCCGGTTCTCGACCTGGGCAATCGCCAAGGTGCGGTTCGAGATCGTCTCGATCAGCGCATTCACGGAAAAAGCCAATTCGGCAAACTCATCGTCCCCGCGCCAGTCGAGACGCGGGCAATCGGCTTCCCCGCAATGCTCACGGGCCTTGCGCACGCAGTCCGTCATCTTCGTGAGCGGGTTCAGGAGCATGCGGCTCTGGAACCAGAAGACGGGCAGCACGAGCAAGATACCGGCAATCGTCACGAAGAGCGTCAGTCGTCCGATGGCGGCCCCCGCCGCGTTGGAGAACGTCTGCGGCAACGACACGGATAGTCGCGACACGGGTCGCCCCGCGATGTCGCGGATCGTGTAAACGGCCTCAAAGGGATTCTCGCCGAGTTTCCAGAAACCGCCCGAATAGAACTCGAACGCCTCGGACACCATCGACGTCAAGCCAAACGACTGCTGAGGCACTTTTTTCGTGTTCACGTGCGTCACGGGAACGGCAGTCGCGTCCGGGCGATTGGCGGAAACATGCAGCTCCATGCCCGCAAAGACCTCATTCATCTGGGCCGTGAAACTTGAGGGATCAAACGGGGTGCCGAGCGCAAGATACCGCCCATCCGCCCCACGCGTCAGCGCCACGTAGTAAGACGTGCCATGCATGCGAAGGAGGCCTGCCGACAGCGGGGCGGACGCCCGGCCGTCCTTCTCGACGCACGACTGCACCCACAGCGGGAAGTATTCCCTGTAGGCGTCCACATCCTCCGCCTGAACCGCCACGCCCGCATGGCCGCCGGCCGCAAAGCCCTCGACAAAACGCCCGTCCGCATCCAACCTGAGCGCCACCGCCACCTGGTTGCCGTTGAACAGCCCCAGATACGTGTTGATCGGCTGCAGCGTCTGTTCGGGCGCAAAGGAGTCCAGATACCGCTTGATCTTTTCCGCGTTGCGTATTGCCAAACGGTTGATGTCCGAACCAATCGCCTGTACTTGTTTTTCGGCGTCTTTCACGAGGTGCACGAGCACAATGCGCCCACCGACGTAGAACAACCCGAGGATCATCAGCAGGAAGAAGCCCGTCGCCAGCGAATAACGCGTGCGGATCGAGTTCCGGACCTTGCGCAGCACGCCTTTCTTCTTCCTCAACGTCTCCAAGAACATCCGTTACCTCCCCGCCTTTTTCTGCCAAATCCAGATGACAAGCAGCAACACGACCAACCCCGCCGTAATTGCCAGGCGCGTATGCCGCCACGCCACCTCAGGATCGCCCGCCGGAAGTGGCACGCTTGTCGATTCCGCCAGGCTTGTCACTTCCGCCCGATCGGGACGCCTCGCCGAGGCGTCCGCCGGGAGAGGCGCACTTGTCGCGACCTGGAGTTGCGCGTTCTCCGTTCGCGCCGGCCGCACGGCCAGCCGTCCTTCCGCGACCGCTTTCTGGTAAGACTCTTGCGCCCGCTGCATATCCTGCCGGCGGCGCATCGTCACCAGATCTACGTTGTCGTTCACCTCAATCACTGCTTGCCTCCGCGTCCGCGTTCCAGTCATCCGGAACCTCCTGCCAGGAGAGGACGACTGGCTGCCCCGTACCCAACGGCATCCCAACCAGCTGGTTCATCACGTTTTCAGGGGATCCGGAATAGAGGCGGTAGTCCCAGTTCAGGTAAAGCTTTCCGCTGAAAATCATGCCCTCGTTGCGGCACACAAGCGAACCGTTGATCGTGCACTGGCCCAGCCTCCCGAAGATGCCGTGGTTGTTGTAGAGGACGGCGTCGATCTGGGTAATGGCGGTTTTAGCACGATTGGCGATCTCATTCGGCGGTACGACGCTGTCGTAGTAGCGGCGGTCGGAGGATGAGGTGTAGTGGTCGATCTCAGTCGTCGTTCGGCCATACTTGTCCTTCTTGTAGACAACCCCTACCTTTTTTCCGCCGTCGGCGGCGGTGTAATTCCCCTCAAACACGGTCTTGCCCGCCCGTGGATAGCCGATGTCGCCGTCAATCCACGACCCGTCGTCCGCCTGCGCGCAGGCGTAGGGCTGCACGTAGGGCTGCTGCGTGAGAACCTTCCGGAGCGTGTTATCCAGCCAGCTCGACCCTGCGGTGCAGTCACCCATCACGATGTTCCCCTTCGCGGCGAGGCAAAGAAGGTCCTTGGTGGAATTCCCGTTGCCGGAAGCGGCCTCCTTGTTCGCCCAGTTCGGCGGATTGACGTACTTGATGTCGCCCACAATGTGGATGTTGCGACTCGAGTAGATCGTGCCCTGCCCCGTCACGTAGCCCTTGATCACCACGTCGTTGGAGACGACGACGGGGCCGTTAATGCGTATCGGGTTGGTCTGCGTGCCCTCTAGTACAAGTGCATGGTTGTCTGGCAACTCGGGGTCTCCAGAAGGCCCCGTACCTTGGTAGTATCCGTAATTTTGATCGCCGGAATTGGCGTTGTTGATGTAGTAGGTCCCGCCCTGGGAGAGCGTGGATTTCAGCTCTTTGCCGTATTCGATGTACTCGTTGAGGCCCGAAATCCACGGCATGTCCAACCCCTCGCGGAGGTTGCCGTGAAGGCGGGCCGTGAGATCGGCCGAGGTCACCGTGGCCGGCGCGTTGTAGCCACCATCATCATGCGTGACTTGGAGCGGGCGCGAGCGGTTGGCCGTACCGTACTGCGTGCTGCGGTAGGTGCTCTTGTTGTCCATCGTGCCAGTTCCGTTCTTGATGTCGCCCGGCACGTTCAGCTCGTCGTTGCGGGCGGCGTAGACGTCGCCGTTCACCTTCGGGCTCTGCGAGAGGGACATGTCGCCGTTCGCGCGAACGGCCCCGTTCGCGGTGATCGTCGAGCCCTCGAACCAGCCGTAGTTGTTCACGAAGTAGGCGTAGTCGAACACCTTCGAGCGGTCGACGCCGAACGACACGCGTTCGGCGAGCGTCACGCTGGCGAGCACGCCGTTGCCCGTCATGCGAGCCGCCGTGGCGAAGAACGTGACTTCCGAGCGATTGCCGACGTTCACGGGAGCCGACCGAAGGCGTACGCGCAAGTCCGTAAAGCCGCCAAGGTTCGGACGGATCTGATTCACCGACTCATTGAAGTCCACACGATAACCGCCCGACCCAATCGCGGTGGCGCTCCATCCCGTGGTGAACCAGTCATACACGCGCACGCCCAGCACGGAGCGGTTGCCGTTTCGGGCCTTGAACGTGCGATAGACGTCGTCCTTCACCTTTTCAAGAGCGCTCATCGCCGCGAGGCGACAACTTGACCGCGCCGCAGCCGCGGCGCTTTGCCGTGCGGCGTACGAGACGTAGCCAATAGTCCCCGCGAGGATCACCCCCGCGCAAAGCGCAAGGACGAGCGAGAAGATCAGGACGAAGCCTTCCGAGGAACGCCGGGATGTCATTTGTCCAAGCCCCCCTTTCCGTCCGTGCGCGTGATCTGCTGGCGACCGAACACGGGGACGACGATGCGCTCGTTGTGCTCCACGGAGAGCCCCGCCACGTCCGTCCGACCCGTCAGGCGGATGTAGAACCGCGAATGGTCTTCCGTATTGTCGGCATTCCGCGCCCAGACGAGCGGCGCAGTAGCCGAACAATCCGCGAGAAGGTTCAAACCACCCGGATGGAGCCAGCGGTGCGGCCACCGCTCGTCGTAGCGGTCTTCGCTGAAGAAACTGCATTTGGCCGTACCGGAATCCTTGAATATCAGCTGGATCGTCTGGTTGGCCATTGTACCAGCATTGTTCTTCATCGCGGCGCAGTGCATGAGGATCTTGGTTGCGTTAGCCTCCAGCACGTCTGCGCTGTTCGTGCCAGAGAGAAGACCGGCCCACACAGTGCCGTTGTGGGTCGGTGCGGCGTGAAACAGCAACCGATCGCGCAGGTCGCGCGCACGGAGCGACATCTCCGCCGTCGCGAACGTCGCCTTCAAAAGTCGAATGCCACCGACGAAGGAACTGACCACCGCGCCCAGGATGACGGCGGAGATAACCGCCGTGATCATCAGCTCGACAAGCGTAAAACCGCCTCTGGAAGTGCCGTGCGCCATCAGCTGTCCTCCGTCCCGCTCTTGAACACCGTCGCCGTGTGCGTCGCGGAAAGACTCCGCCGCGCATCCGCCGCCCCCCATTCCACGTCGACCGAGATCAGCACGCCCAGTTCGTTTGACGCGTCGCTCGGATCGATGACGCGCGTAATCGTCGTATGTGAGACGGCGGGCCCCGACGCGCGATAGAGCATCGGCGCGGCATCTTCCGTAATCTCCTCGTCAAAAGTCCTCTGGGGAGATTCTGACGAAACGAAGTTCCGCAACGCCCCGTAGCTCTCGTTGTACCGCTTCCAGGCGAGGTCGAAGGCGTAGGCGTCCGCCTGCAGGTATTCGGCGTTCTCCCGGGCAATGCGGGCCGAAACGGCGATGCCCTCGAACACCGCAAGGACGGTGAGCGCGAGTATGGACGCCGCCAGCATCACCTCGATGAACGTGACACCGCGCTTCGACCTACACATTCTCGGCGAAAAACTTCTCAAGGAAATCCTCCGTGGTATGCGGTTCGGCGAGGAAGAACCGGCACGGGCATCCCGCCAGACGTTCGACCTCCGCGTGAAATTCGGCGTCCAGCGGGTTCAGCACCGCCACGAGCAACGTATCGCCCAGCCGCCCGAATGGCACGGCCCCGCGCACGCGCACGATTTCCTCCGGCAGCTGCCTCACGATCGCCGCCGACGGCATGAACGCCTGCAGGGGAATCGGGGGCGCGGACGCGGCATCCGCCATGTACACCGCCGCCTTCTCGCCCATGCCGCCGCTCTCCTTTTCAAGAATCGCCAAGGCGGAAACGAGAAACGGACGCGTTGCCTCCGGCAATCCGCCCAGATGGCGCTGCACGACCTCCGCCGCCGAGGCGTCCACCACGTTCTTGGCATAGAGG